>DASSSH010000233.1:0-11028 GCA_035708525.1 Candidatus Methylomirabilota bacterium | reverse complement strand
TGAGGAACTCGATGCCGAGGTTTCGAGCCAGCCGCGCGGCGTCGCGCCGGGTGCCGGCCGACGAGAAGGGCGACGGCATGGTGACCCCGCTGACATTGGCCGCGCCCAGCGCGTCGCAGGCGATGGCGGCGACCAAGGAGGAATCGATCCCACCCGACAGCCCGAGGACCACGTGAGAGAAGCCGTTCTTCATCACGTAGTCGCGTGTGCCCAGCACGAGAGCCCGATAGACCTCTTCGACCCGCTCGAGCACGGCGACCTCGTGGGGCGGCAGCTTGGGGCGTCCATGCTCCGGCAGCGGGGGCAGGGAGATCCGGCGCGCCGCCGCCCCCGCCCGGAGCTTTTCCTTGCGCCGGCGGGAATCGTGCAGGCGGGCGCGGAACACCTCGTCCAGATCCAGGTCGGCGACGACCAGGTCTTCCTCGAACGCCCGGCCGCGCACGACGCGCTCACCGCGCTCGTTGAAGATGAAGGACTGGCCGTCGAAGACCAGCTCGTCCTGGCCGCCGACCATGTTGACGAAGGCCAGGCAGACCAGGTCGTCGGCGGCGCGCGTGGCGAGCATCTTCTCGCGGTACTGCGCCTTGCCCGCATGGTACGGCGAGCCGTTGATGGTGATCACGAGCTCGGCGCCCGCGAGGGCCTGGAGCGTGGTGGGCCCGGTCGGATACCAGATGTCCTCGCAGATATTGGCCGCGATCACCGTCTCGCCCAGCGCGAACACGGGCGACTCGGTCCCGGACTGGAAGTAGCGGTTCTCGTCGAAGACGCCGTAGTTGGGCAGGTACTGCTTGTGGTAGGTCCCCACGTGCGCGCCGTCGTGGAGCACGGCCGCGGCGTTGAAGATGTCGTCGCGCTTGTCCACGAAGCCCACCACCGCGGTGATCCCGCGGCTCTGCTGGGCCACGTCGGCCAGCGCCCGCCGGTTCGCCTCGATGAAGGCGGGCTTGAAGAGCAGGTCCTCGGGCGGGTAGCCGGTCAGCACGAGCTCGGGGAAGGCCACCACGTCACAGCCATAGGCTCGGGCGCGCTCCATCCAATCGATGACCAGCCGGGCGTTGCCCTCGACGGCGCCGACCACCGGATTGACCTGGGCCAGAGCGACGCGCACCCGCCTCATGCCGCTATTCTAGCCTACCCGGCCCGCTTTCACCGTCAGGTGCAGTCCCGCCAGGATCAGGACTCCCCCGCCCCCGTGTAGGCAGAGAGCGTTAACGAGGAAAAGGACCAGATCGGGGCCGTCACCCGGCGAGCGTACGGTATAATCCGCGCCATGAAGCCCAAGATCCCCTGGCTTCCGTCCGAAGTGCAGCCGGGCCAGGCAACCGAGACCTGCCCGCGCTGCGGCGCCAAGAAGATGATCCCGTGGACGCTACGGCGCGATCCCAAGCGCGTCGTTCCCCTGCGCACCTGGGTCTGCACCGCCTGCCAGACGACCGAAGAGCGCGAAGAGCCCGAATAACCTTCCCCCTCGCCCTGCGTTCTCCCAAGGGGAGAGGGATTCTCGATCTCCCTCGCCCCTCTAGAGGGTGGGGGTGAGGGGATCAGCCCTCGTTGACGAAGTCGATCAGCTCGCGGAGGCGGGCGAAGTCGGTGCGGTTGAAGGGCAGCACCAGCCGCGGCAGCTCGGGCAGCTCGTCCCCTTCGGCCTCGAGCGGTCCCGGCGCCTGCTCCGCCGGCCCTGTCATGATGTCGGCGAACCGAGCGTTCAGCTCGGTGAGCCGGTCGGAATCCAGCGGCCGGCGTAGCCGGAGCACCAGGCTGTCCCGCACGTAGCGCAGGGAGTGGTACACGCGGTAGAAGCGCTCGATCTCCACCGCGGCCGCTTCCACGTCGTCCGTGACGCAGAAGAGCTTGAGATCGTCGGCGTGGATCATCCCCTTGCCGACCATCTCGCGGCGGACAAGCTCTTCGAAGCTCTTCCAGTACGTCCCGCCCGGCTCGTCCAGCAGCACCAGGGGCACCACCGTCGACTTACCGGTCTGCATCAGCGTGAGGCTCTCGAAGGCCTCGTCGCAGGTGCCGAAGCCGCCGGGCAGGAAGGCCATGGCGTGGGCCTCGCGCACGAGGAAGAGCTTGCGGGTGAAGAAGTACTTGAAGGTGATCAGCTTGGGGTCATCGGCGATCCAGGGATTCGCTTCCTGCTCGAATGGCAGGCGGATGTTGAGGCCGAAGGAGCGCTCCCGGCCGGCCCCTTCCTGGGCCGCGCCCATGACGCCGCTGCCCGCGCCGGTGATCACCATCCACCCAGCCTGGGTCATGCGCTTGCCAAAGCCGTAGGCCTGCTCGGACACCGGGTGCTCGCTCGAGGTGCGCGCCGAGCCGAAGACGGTCACCTTCGGCACGTGCCGGTAGGCGGCGAAGACCTTGAAGCCGTAGCGCAGCTCCTTCAGGGCGGAGTTGGCGATCTTGACGTCGCCCAGGTCGGCGCCGTCCTCGAACATCTTGAGCACGGTGGTGAGCATCTCGGCGTAGAAGGGCCACGAGCGCTCGGGCACACGCAGCCGCTCGAGGAGCGCGTCCAGCTGCCGGTTGGCTTCTTCGTTCTGGAGGTGGTAGCGACGCTCGGGGCTCACATGAGCAGTATACACGGCAGCCCCGCTAAGCCAGCGTATGTCGGACCATCTTCCCTTCGACCATGTAGACCACCATCTCGGCGATGTTCGTCGCATGGTCGGCGACCCGCTCCAGGAAGCGCGAGATGAGGATGAGTCGGATGGCGCGGGGGATCGTCCGCGCATCCTCCATCATGTAGGTCAGCAGCTCGCGAAAGATCTGCTCCTTGAGCGCGTCCACTTCACCGTCCGCGGCGCACACGCGGCGGGCCAGTTCCGTGTCGCGGGCCACGAAGGCGTCCAGGCTCTCCTTAACCATTTGCTCGGCCTTCTCCGCCATGCGCGGCAGGTCGATATAGGGCTTGAGCTGGGGCTCCTGGCTCAGCTCGAGCGCCCGCTGGGCGATGTTCACGGCCTGGTCGCCGATCCGCTCCAGGTCCGTGACGATCTTCATGGTTGTGGTGATGAAGCGCAGGTCACCAGCCGCGGGCTGATGGAGGGCCAGCAGGTTGACGCAGGTCTCGTCCACCTCGACGTCGAGGGCGTTCACCTGACGGTCCCGCTCGATGACCTCGAGCGCCAGGGCGTCGTCCCGCTCCATGAGCGCGCGCATGACCCGGCGGATCTGGTCCTCGACCAGCCCGCCCATGGCCAGCAGGGTCTGCTTGAGCGCCTCGAGCTCCTCATGAAAGTGTCGCTGCATATCGTCCTCGCACGCCTAACCGAACCGGCCGGTGACGTAGTCCTCGGTCCGCTTGTCACGCGGCATCGTGAAGAGCTCCTTGGTGACGCCGAACTCGACCATCTCGCCCAGGAGGAAGAAGCCCGTCCACTCCGACACGCGCGCCGCTTGCTGCATGTTGTGGGTCACGATGACGATCGTCAACTCCTTCTTCAGGTCGAGGATGAGCTCCTCGATCCGGGCCGTGGCAATCGGGTCCAGCGCGGAGCACGGCTCGTCCATCAGCAGCACCTCGGGCTGCACCGCCAGGGCGCGGGCGATGCAGAGCCGCTGCTGCTGGCCGCCCGAGAGGCTCATGCCCGACTTGTCCAGGTCGTCCTTGACCTCGTCCCAGAGCGCCGCGAGGTGGAGGGCACGTTCCACGGACTCGTTCAGCACCGCGCGGTCACCCACCCCGCCCAACCGCAGCCCGGCGGCGACGTTGTCGTAGACCGACATCGTCGGGAACGGATTCGGCTTCTGGAACACCATGCCGATCCGCCTACGGACGACGACGGGATCGACGCCCGGGCCGTAGATATCGTCCCCGTTCAGGAGGATCTGGCCCTCCACCCGCGCGCCCGGCACCACCTCGTGCATCCGGTTGATGCAGCGGATGAAGGTGGACTTGCCGCAGCCGGACGGGCCGATCACGGCGGTCACGTCGTTCGCGGGCACCCGCATCGAGATGTCCTTCAGGACCCGGGTAGCGCCGAACCAGGCGTTCAGCCCGGTGACCGCGATGCCATCCGCCATGCTCACCTCCGCGCCTGACGCTGCAGGCCGCTGGTCGCCAGTCGAGCGGCGAGGCTGACCAGGAAGACCATGGTGATCAGCACGAGGGCGCCGGCCCAGGCCTGCCGGTGCCAGTCGTCGAACGGCGAGATCGCGTAGGCGAAGATCTGCAGGGCCAGGGCCGCGATCGGCTGGTCGAGGCCGTGCTGCCAGAAGCGGTTGCCGAACGCGGTGAAGAGCAGGGGCGCCGTCTCGCCGGCGATCCGGGCGATGGCGACCATGGCGCCCGTGATGATGCCGGTCCGCGCGGTGGTCAGGACGATGCGGACCGTCACCTTCCACTGGGGAAGCCCGAGGGCGAGCCCGGCCTCGCGAATGGAGGCCGGAACCAGCCGGACGATCTCCTCGGTGGTCCGCAGCACGACGGGAATCATGATCACTCCGAGGGCCACGCCGCCGGCCAGCGCGGAGAACCGGTGCATCGGCCTCACGACGATCGCGTACGCGAAGATGCCGATCACGATGGACGGCACGCCGTTGAGGACATCGGCCAGGAAGCGCACCACCCAGGGCAGACGGCGGTCGCGCGACTCGGCGAGGTAAACGCCGCCAAGCACCCCGATCGGCAAACCGAGGCCGCAGGCCAGGGCGATCAGGATCAGGGTGCCCACGATGGCATTCGCCATCCCGCCGCCCGGCTCGCCGACGGGCTTCGGGAGATGGATGAAGAAGTCCAGGTTCACCGCCGTGCCGCCTTCATAGAGCAGGAAGGCGAGGACGAGGACGAGCGGCACGATGACAGCGAATGCCGCGGAGGCTGCGAGCAGGTTCATCGCGGTGTTGATCGTCCGCCGGCGCACCAGCGCGCTCATTCTCTGACCGCCTTGAGCGAGCCGCCCACGCTCCAGACGAGCAGCCGCGCCAGCGCGTTGACCACGATGGTGACACCGAGCAGCAGCAGTCCGATCTCCACCAGCGCCGACAGGTACAGGTCCGACGTCGCTTCGGTGAACTCGTTGGCCAGCACGCTGGCCATGGTGTAGCCGGGCGCGAACAGGGACGCCGAGATCTCGGGCCGGTTGCCGATCACCATGGTGACCGCCATGGTCTCCCCGAGCGCCCGACCGAGCCCGAGCAGGACGGCGCCGATGAGTCCCGAGCGCCCATAGCGGAGCACCGCCATCCGCGTCGTCTCCCAGCGCGTCGCGCCCAGGGCCAATGCCGCCTCGCGCTGCGTATTCGGCACGGCCAGCAGCACCTCGCGACTGACGGTCGCGATGAACGGCACCGTCATGATCGCGAGAATGATCCCGGCGGCGAGCATCCCGACCCCGTACGGCGGCCCCTGAAAGAGCGGGAGGAAGCCGAGGGTCTTGCCCAAGGCTGGCTGAAGCGACGTGCGCAGTAGTGGCGCCAGAACGAAGATGCCCCAGAGTCCGTAGACGACACTTGGCACGGCGGCGAGCAGCTCGACCAGGAAGCCGATGGGCGGCCTGATCCAGAACGGCGCGAGCTCGGCCAGATAGATGGCCGCGCCGATCCCGAGCGGGACGGCGAAGCACATGGCGAGCAAGGAGGAAATCACGGTGCCGTAGATGAAGGGTAGCGCGCCAAAGCTCTCCGCAACCGGGTCCCAGTCGGAGGTGAACAAGAACCGCCAGCCGAACTGCCTGATCGCGGGAAGCGACTCGTAGACGAGGGTGACGACCATCCCGATCATGATGAGAATGAACGCCGCGACACAGCCGCGCACGATGCCGCTGAAGAGGCGGTCGCCCCAGACGCCGCCCCGGGCGCGAGCCAAGAATGCGCGAGGAAGGGGCAGCCCCTGGGCGACCCCTCCCCCGCGCATCCCGCCGTCGATCATGTCAGCGCGCGACCAGCAGTGGTTTCCCCTGATAGCTGATCTGGCGAATCTTCGCTTCGATCTGCTTCACCACCGGCGCGGGGAGCGGCGCGTAGAGCAGATCCGAGGGATAGCGCTGCCCCTCGTGGGTCGCCCACCAGAGGAACTTCACCAGCGCCTTGCCCTTGGCCTCGTCGGGCTGATCCTTGTAGACCAGCAGCCAGGTAAAGCTGGCAATCGGGTAGGCCGTCTCCCCAGGGGGATTGGTCAGCGACACCCGGAAATCGGCCGGCATGTTCGCGGCCGCCCCGGCCGCGGCCGCCGTCGTGCTGGCGATCGTCGGCTCGACGAACTTGCCGGCGGCGTTCTGGACGGACGCCACAGGGAGCTTGTTGGTGATGGCGTAGGCCAGCTCGACGTAGCCGAGGGTTCCGGGGGTGTTCTTGACCTGGCCGGCGACGCCCTCATTGCCCTTGCCGCCCAAGCCCACGGGCCACTTCACCGAGGTGCCGCGCCCTACTTTCTGCTCCCACTCCTTGCTGACCTTCGAGAGATAGTCCACCCAGATATAGGTCGTGCCGCTGCCGTCGGAGCGATGCACGACGATGATCGGATCGCCCGGCAGGCTGACGCCGGGGTTGAGGCCCTTGATCCGATCGTCGTTCCACTTGGTGATCTTGCCGAGGAAGATGTCGGCCAGCACTTCGCCCGTGAACCGGAGCTTTGGGCTACCCGGCAAGTTGTAGGTGGCGACGTCCGCGCCGAGCACCGTCGGGATGTGGAACAGCTCGCCGGGCGCCTTCTTGAGCTGATCGTCGGTCATCGGGCCGTCGGTGGCCCCGAAGTCCACCGTGCGCTCGGTGATCTGGCGGATGCCGCCGCCGCTGCCGATGGACTGGTAGTTGAACTTCACGCTGCGATCGATCTTGGCGTACTCGTCGAACCACTTCGAGTAGATCGGGTACGGGAAGGTCGCGCCGGCCCCGTTCATCAGCAGCTCGGCCGCCGCCGGAGTGGACGCCCAGCCGAGGACCAGGGCACCCAGGATCGCGCCCAGCAGTCGGACCACCGTCATGGATCGCCTCATCGTTTGTCTCCTTTGTTTGGGGACATCCTGCGCCCACGCAGTTACGGCCGGTTTACCGTCGTGTTACAAGTACGTAAACATCCGGGCAAAGGGGGATCAGGCGGGCTCTCCGAGGCGGTAACCCACCCCTCGGACCGTCTCGATACCCGGGTCTGGGAGGCCGGCGGAGAAGAACTTCGCACGGAGCCTGGCCACGTGGACGTCGACGGTTCGGGGCTCGACGAAGCCGTCCTGTCCCCAGACCAGATCCAGCAGCGCATCGCGGGGGAATACCCGGCCGGGATGGCGGGCCAGCGCCGTGAGCAAGCCGAACTCCTTGGGCGTGAGGACCACGCGCCGGCTCTGCATCGTGACCTCGAAGCGCTCGCAGTCGATTTCGAGCGAGCCCACCTGCATCCGGGGGGCCTCGGACCCCGAGCCGGTCCCTGCGCTCCGCCTGCTGACGGCGCGGATGCGCGCGAGCAGCTCGAGGGGTGAGAACGGTTTGGTGACGTAATCTTCGGCTCCCAGCTCGAACCCCAGGATCTTGTCCCCCTCCTCGGCGCGCGAAGTGAGCATGATCACGGGGATCGAGCGGGTTTCGGGGGCGCCTTTGAGGCGCCGGCACACCTCCCAGCCGTTCACCTCGGGCACCATCAGATCCAGCAGGATCAGGCCGGGCCGGGCTTCTCGGGCGAGACGAAGGGCTTCCGCGCCGTTGGAGGCCAGACGCACCTCGTAGCCGGCCTTCTCCAGGTGGTAGCGGACCAGATCGGCAACATCGGGTTCATCCTCCACCGCCAGCACGCTGAGCTTCGCCGTGGCCGTCGTCATGGTCAGAGTCTGCCGCCGAGGCGTTACAGGACGATGACGGAGCGGTAAACCTTGCGTAACAGGGCCGCGGTCTATTTGATGAATGGGGACATGCTGACGGGTGGGTCCTGGCGTGGCGGACCACTCCCAGTGGCCGGCTCCGGCAGGCTAGACGGAAGGCGTGACGGGCAGGGTGAAGCGCACCGTGGTCCCTCGCCCCGGCTCGCTCTCGATCTTGAGCTCGCCGCCGTGGGCAAGGACGAGGTGCTTGACGATCGCGAGACCGAGCCCCGTGCCGCCGAGCTCGCGAGAGCGGGCCTTGTCCACGCGGTAGAAGCGCTCGGTCACGCGCGGCAGATCCGGCGCGGGAATCCCGACGCCGGTGTCGGACACGACGACCTCGATCATCCCGTCGCCCACCTCGGCAGCGCGGATCGTGACCGCGCCGCCGGCCGGTGTGTACTTCACCGCGTTGTCGGCGAGGTTGATCAGGATCTGGGCGAGCCGGTCGTGGTCGGCCAGGACCGGCGGTAGCTCCGGCGGTACCTCCGCGGTCACCCGCACGCGGCCACTGGTCGCTTTGGGACCGATGATCGCGAGCACGGAATCCACCACCTCATCCAGCCGCGCTGGTTCCAGGCGGAGCGACACCTTGCCCAGCTCGATGTTGGACAGGTCGGTCAGATCGTTGATCAGGCGCCCGAGCCGCTCCGTGTGGCGGAAGACGATCTCGAGGAACCGGCGCGCGTTCTCCGGCTCGTCCAGCGCGCCGCCGAGCAGCGTCTCGAGGTAGCCGTGGATCGCGGTCAGCGGGGTGCGCAGCTCGTGCGAGACGTTGGCGACGAACTCCGTGCGAACCTGCTCGAGCCGCCGGAGCGCCGTGACATCGTGAAGGACCATGACGAGACCAAGCTCGTCGCCAGAGAGCCGGAGCGGCACGGCGTGGACCTGGAGGATGCGGTCGGCTGGGCCCGTCACGCGCACCTCGCGGCGCAGGATGGTGCCCTCGGTTGTCCCACGACTCTCGCGAAAGACCTGGTGAAGGTCCGCGTTGCGGATCACCTCGAGGAACGGCTTCTGCTCGCCGCGCCCGGGGCCGAGTCCGAAGATGACCCGGGCACGCTCGTTCATCAGCACGACATGCTCGTGCCCGTCCACGGCAATGACCCCTTCGACCATCGCGTCCAGAATCGCGGTCACCTTCGACTGCTCCTGCTGCAGGTCCTGGATCTTCTGGCGCAGCCGTCCCGCCAGCACATTCAGCGAGCGGCCCAGAACGCCGATCTCGTCGGGCGATCGGACCGGGGCGCTCACGAAGAAATTGCCCTCGCTCATCTGCCGGGCGATGGACTGCATCTCGATGACGGGGCGGACCACGCGTCCCGCGACGAAGATGCCGATGCCCAGCGCCGCGAGCAGGGCCACGACCCCGCCCAGCAGCATGACCTTCTGCAGGGTCGCGTGGGATGCCGTGACGACCGACAGTGGAAGCGCGAGCCGCAGCACGCCCACGACGCGGCCGTCGTCGCGCACCGGAACGGCCACGTAGAGCAGCGGCGCGTCGAGGGTCACGCTGCGGCGGAGGTCCCGCCCTACCCGCCCCGCCAGGGCTGCCTTCACCTCGGGTCGGCCGGCATGATTCTCGATCGCAGGCCAGTCGCCCGGCGGGCGCTCCGATTCGCCCACCACGCGGCCGTCGGAGGCGATCAGTGTGACCCGCGCGCCGGACCGCGCCGCGGCGCGGGCGAGGAAGCGCTGGATGTCGGTCGGCCGCGCTGGGTCGCGCAGGAAGCCCCGGGCATCCTCGTCTAGGACGCGCCCCACCGCCGTGAGCTGCGCCTGCAGCGATTCCACCGCGAACCCTTCAAGGGCCCGGTTGAGATAGAGGCCGGCGGCGAGCATGGTCAGCGCCACGAAGCCGACCAGGGTCAGCGTGAGCTTGAGGACGATGCGGCGCCGAACCCTGCGAACGAGCCGGCGCCACATCAGGGCGCGGGCTCCAGGCGATAACCGACGCTCTTCACCGTCGTGATGCGGCGCCCTTCATCCGCCAGCTTGACCCGCAGCCGCCGAACGTGGACATCTACCGTCCGGGATTCGATCTCGCTGGCGGCGGCGTAGCCCCAGACCCGGTCCAGCAGAAACTCGCGGGAGAGCACGCGGCCCTCGGCCTCCGCCAGCGCGTGCAGCAGGTCGAATTCCTTCGGCGTGAGCTGGATGGGCGTCTCACCGACCGCGACGACATGCCGGTCGGGATCGATGCTCAGCCGGCCCGTGACGATGCGCGCGGCCCCGGAGGCCGGCCGCGCGCGCCTGAGCACGGCGCGAACCCGCGCCACCACTTCCTTCGGCGAGAACGGCTTGACGATATAGTCATCGGCGCCGAGCTCGAGGCCCAGGACGCGGTCGATCTCGTCTCCCTTGGCCGTGAGCATCACGACGGGCACGGCGGCGGTGGCTGGCTCCCGGCGCAGGCGACGACAGACTTCCAGGCCATCCAGCTCCGGGAGCATGATGTCGAGCAATACGAGATCGGGTGGAGAGGCTTTGATCTGGCGGAGCGCGTCGGCCCCCGATCGCAACTTGGAGACCTGGAAGCCCTCCCGCTCCAGGTGGAAGGCGAGGAGGTCGCGGATATCGGGCTCGTCCTCGACAATCAGCACCCGGCTCGCCATCTACCGGATCCGCTCGCCTTGCCTGGGCTGCGGCTCGCCACGCCCCAGGGATCTCACCAGCGCCGGGTCTCTCCCAGCTTGAAGACCCAGGCGCGCTCGGCTTCGATGCCGCGCCGCCGCGCCTCGGCCAGCATCCGCACCGGCGGCTCGTCGAGCGGCTCCTCGGCCATGTCGAAGGTGCCCCAGTGGATGCCGAGCAGGACGCGGGCCCTGAGGTCGAGAAACGCCTGCACAGCCTCTTCCGGATTGGTGTGAACCGACTTCATGATCTCGGCAGGCTTGTACGCGCCGATGGCGATGGCGGCCAGATCAAAAGGTCCGAGCCGCTCGCCCGTCTCCCTGAAGCCCGAGAAGTAGCCGCTGTCACCACCGAAGAAGAGTCGCCGCTCAACACCGACGATCGCCCAGGATGCCCAGAGCCGCGTGTTGCCGTCCACCATGTTTCGCTGGCTGAAGTGCTGAGCCGGCACGCAGACGAAGCGGAGCCCGCCGTGCTCGTAACTCTGCCACCAGTCCAGCTCCTCCACATGCATCATGCCGTGCTCGGCGAACCACGCCTTGAGCCCCAGGGGAACGAGGAAGAGCGGATCGTGGGCTGCCGCCAGACGCTTGACCGT
>DASSSH010000232.1:0-4020 GCA_035708525.1 Candidatus Methylomirabilota bacterium | reverse complement strand
TCGTAGTCCATGGAGAGGCCGAACACCAGACAGAACATGATGATCGGCGTGGCCGTCTGGATCGGGCCGGGCGTGAAGTCGAGCCAGTCCGACAGGTGACCATCCTGGAAGATCCACACCAGCGCCCCGTAGGAGGCAGTGATCGACAGGAGGTTCATCGCTACCGCCTTGACCGGCAGGAGCACCGAGCCCAGCAGCAGGAAGAGCGCGACGTAGGTGGCCAGCACGACGAGACCCATGGCCAACAGCGCGTTGTCGGCGACCACGGCCGTAAAGTCCAGGTCGAAGGCCGTCCGGCCGGTCACCAGCAGCTGGCCCTCGACGGGTGGGTGCGAGCGCCGAATCGTACGCACGAGGTTGCGCGCTTCTTCGCTGCTGGCCTGAGAGGGCGTGTAGGCGATGAGCATGAGGATGTGCGGCCCGGCCAACTGCCGCATGGCCGCCCGCACCCACGGCGGGCGCCCGGAGGGGGACAGCGCGGCGAGCTGCTGGTACTGCGCCCGGGTCATGCCGGGCTGGAGATCGACGATACTGTCCACGCGGGTCACGCCGGGCTGACGGGCCAGCCAGCGGCTCACGTCGTAGGCCTCGCCGATCCGCGTGCGGGCAAGCGGGGACCCATCGCGGTACCGCAACACGACAACGACCTGGTTGATATCCCCTCCGGGAAACTCCCTCCGGAGCAGCTCGTCTCCCCGTCGTGACTCGGCCGAGGGCGGAAGGGACGTGGCGTCGCTGGCGCCGACGCGGAGATGCAGGAACGGGAGCCCCAGGAGCAGCAGGAGCGCGGTCACCGGCAGGAAGACCCGCCAGGGATAGGTCATGACGACGGTCGCGACCCGGTGCCAGAATCCCGTGTCCGCCCCCGGCCGGTATTCGGGTAGGAACGGCAGGCGGAGGGCACCCACGCGCGGGCCGAGGATGGCGAGGACCGCGGGCAGAAAAGTCAGGCTGTAGAGGACGGCCAGGCTCACGACCAGGGTGCCGGCCAGCCCGAGTGTTCCCACGTTGCCCAACCCCAGAAGCAGCATGCCGAGGAGCGCGATGGCGACCGTCACACCCGAGAACAGGATGGCCCGTCCCGCCGTCGCCATCGTCCGCGCCAGGGCCTCAGGGACCGGCTGCCGGCGCACCTCTTCTCGGAATCGGCTCACGATGAATAGGGAGTAATCGATCGCCACCCCCAGCCCGATCCCGGTCACGATGTTCGGGGCGTACACGGACACCGAGATGGAGCGGGCGAGGAAATAGGTGCCGGCAAGTCCGCCGACCATCGCCAGCAGGCCGACACCCAGCGGCAGCAGCGCCGCGACGACCGATCCGAAGGCGACCAGCAGCAGCAGCGCCACGACGGGCAGGATCACGGCTTCGGCCCGGGTCAGGTCGCGCTTGGCGATCTCGTTGAAATCGTGGTTGAGGGGGATGCTGCCCGCGGCGACGATCTCGAGTGCCTCGGAGCGGACGAGGCCGCGCAGCGAGGGGTAGAGATCGGCCGGCAGCGACGAGAACTCCAGGGAGGCGAAGCCCGACATTCGATCCTTGAGCTCGACCTCGACCAGGATCCGATTCCCGTCGCGCGAGACATAGCGCAGGTCCAGGGGATCCGTATCGTACGGGGTCCGAAGCCGCGCCACCCGCCGGTCCGCCCGGAGCGGGGCAAGAGCGCGATCGACCTCGGCCCGGAATGCCGGGTCCGTCGCGCGGAGCCTCCGGGTGCTCAGGATCAGGTTGAAGGAGGCGGGACGGCCAGGCAGCTCCTTCGTCAGGAGATCGGCCGCTCGTCCGGATTCGGTCCGGGTGAGGATGGTCTCGGCATCGAGCCTACCGCCCTGGCTCAGCAGCCCCAGCGCCACAGCGAGCGAGAGCGCCGAGAGCCCCAGGAGCCACCATCGCCAGCGATACGCCAAGCGTCCCCAGGCCGCTAACATGGAGGGAGTCATCCGATCCTAGGCATCAGATTCACGAGTGGCCGCCGGCCGCTCGCGTCGCTCAACTCTAACAGGCCCGGGCGTATCGGTCTTTGGACATTGTGGGCACCGCCCGGCTGGGTCATCGTGTCGCCCTGGTGAGGCGTTCGATCCGGCGCTATGGGCTGACGCTCGCGGTCCTGCTGGCCGTCGCGGATTCCGCGCCGGCGGACCCGTGGAGCCGTGCTCGGATCGACGCCCTGCCGGACTCGGCCTTCGCGGCGATCGAGACGACACCGTACGGACGCAGGCGCCGCCACCTGCCCCATCACGACGAGACGGGCGTCGTGGATCCCGCCCACCTGGCTGCGGCCCGGGCGCGGTGGGGACAGGTCAAGTGGCTCGATCCCGGAGCGGCGGAGGTTGCCCGACGCCATCTCGAGGAGCACGGCCGCAAGCTCGGCTCCCGTGATCAGCGGCGGCGCGACTCCCGATAGATCCCCGGACCGCCGGCCGCGCTCATCCTGCGGATAGGGGCGCGAGCGGGCGAAGCGCCACGATGGTGCCGAGACTGGTCCTGATTCGCCCCCGTCGGTCCCCTTTGCGGCGGTCGAGGACCCGCATTTCTGCCCGCTTGCGGCGCTGGGCGACGCGCCGGTCCTCGATCACGGTGACCACGGGATCTCCCACGAACTTCGCCGCCAAGAGCGCGTAGCATTCCCGGTCGTAGCGGGGAGTGACGAGGATGAGGCGCGTGATCACGCGACGCCACCCGCGAGATCGGCGACGGCCAGGGCCGGGCTGCGCAAATCGCGCCTCCTTCGACACCCAGCCTAACACGGCCCTCCACTCTCGCCGAATCTTCGACCGCCGCCCGGCCTCCGGCCTCGTCCCCTAGACCGGCATCACGCCGTGCTTCTTCCAGGGGCGCTCCACTTTCTTGGTGCGGGCCATCTCCAGGGCGCGGATGATGACCGGGCGGGTCTCGCGCGGATCGATGACGTCGTCGATGAAGGCGCCGCCTGCGGCGATATAGGGGTTGATCAGCTTGCGGAACTCCTCGACGCGGCGGGCGCGCTCCTCGTCCGGATTGCTCGCCGCCGCGATCTCCTTGCGAAAGACGATGTTGGTGCCCCCCTCGGGCCCCATGACCGAGATCTCCGCCGTGGGCCAAGCCACGATCAGGTCGGGCTCGTAGGCCTTGCCGCACATGACGAAGTAACCGGCGCCGTAGGCCTTCCGCACGACCACTGTGACCTTGGGGACGGTGGCCTCGCTCACGGCGTAGAGCATCTTGGCGCCGTGGCGGATGATGCCCTCCTTCTCCACCTTGGAGCCCACGAGGAAGCCCGGGACGTCTTGCAGGAAGACCAGCGGGATCTGGAAGGCGTCGCAGAGCATGATGAAGCGCGCCGCCTTGTCGGCCGAGTTCACGTCGAGGGCGCCCCCCAGCACCATGGGTTGGTTGGCCACGATGCCCACGGGCCGGCCGCCCATCCGGGCGAAGCCCGTGACGAGGTTCTTGGCCCAGCCGGGCTTGATCTCGAAGAAGCGGCCGTGGTCGACCAGATGCGCGATGACCTTCTTCATGTCGTAGGCGCGCCGCGCGCTGTCCGGCACGATGCTGAGCAAGGCCTCGTCCATCCGGTCCGCCGGGTCATCGCACGGCAGAACCGGGGGCTGCTCCAGATTCGAGGAGGGGAAGAAGGACAGGTACTCCTTGACCGCCGCGATGCAGGCCTCGTCGTCCGGGACCTCGAGGTCCGCCACGCCGGAGATCTCGGTGTGGACCTTGGAGCCGCCCAGCTCCTCGGGCGTGATGTCCTCTCCGACGACCGCCTTGACCAGCGGCGGCCCCCCTAGCGCCATGTGGCTCGTCCCTTTGACCATGGGCACGAAATCGGCCAGGGCGGGGATGTAGGCGGTGCCGGCCGCCCCCGGCCCCATCATGGCCGCCACCATCGGGACCACGCCCGACATGATCGACTCCTCGCGGAAGAGGAAGCCCGATTGCGCGAACGTCGAGCCGATAGCCTCCTGGATGCGCGCGCCCGCCGAGTCGATGAGCCAGATCATCGGCATGCGCTTGCTGAGCGCGATCTCGCGGGCCCGG
>DASSSH010000231.1:0-11246 GCA_035708525.1 Candidatus Methylomirabilota bacterium | reverse complement strand
CGAAGCCGATGGCCGCGGTGATCGCGTAGACTCCCACCGCCGCCTCCCAGCCCACGTACTTCGACACCGCGCCGGCGATGACGGCGGTCCGGGCGCTGCACGGCACGAGGCAGACCAGGGTGCCGGCCAGGACCCGCTCGCGCATGGTCGCGAGCACACGGGTGCCCATGATCGCCGGCACGTTGCAGCCCAGCCCCGCCACCAGCGGGATCACGGCCCGGCCGTGGAGGCCGAGCCGGTGCATGAAGGGATCGGTGAGGAAGGCGACCGAGTTGAGATACCCCGTGTCCTCGAGGACGGAGAGCATGAGATAAAAAACCAGCACATACGGGATGCCGACGCTGAGGGCGGCGATGATGCCGGCATCCACTCCCCAGAGCAGGCTCCGCGCGATGACGCTGTCACCCAGCGCCGCGTGGGCGCCGGCGCGGATCAGCGGGGAGACGAAGGCCTGCCACAGACCGCCCAGCACGGTGGAGAGCAGATCGCCCACGTAGAAGAGACCGGCGAAGAGCGCGACCAGGACGGCGGCCAGGATCGGAAAGCCGGTGGTGGGCGCGGTGGTGAGCCGCCAGAAGCGGTCCTGGCCTCGGGACGGCACGCGCACGCGGGTTTTCACCTTGGCGGCGATTTCCCCGGCCAGGCCGTGGCGCTCGCGCGCGATCCGCATCGGAGCCGGCTCGTCGTGGCTCTCCTCGATCGCGGCGGCGGCCGCGGCCACCGCGCTGAGAATCCGCTCCGCCTCGGGCAGGCCTCGCGCCCAGTCGAGCGCCTCGGTATCGCCTTCCAGCAGCAGCATGGCCACGGCGCGAACGGGAAGCTTCCAGGGCAGCTCGACACCTTCCTTGACGAGCCGCTCGCCGACCCGCGCGATGGCCTCCTCCACATCCCGGCCGTAGCGCGGGGTCGACAGCCGGAGGCTGGCGGAGGGCGCCGTCGTGAGCCCCGCCTCGATCAGGCGGTCGAGCCCCTGCCCGCGCACCGCCACGGTCGGCACCACCGCGATGCCGAGCAGCCGGGAGAGGCGGGCGTGGTCGATGCGCAGTCCCTCGCGCCACGCCTCGTCCACGAGATTGAGCGCGATCACGAGCGGGAATCCCAGATCCAGGAGCTCGAGCGGCAAGTAGAGATTGCGCTCCAGGCGCGTGGCGTCCACGACCACCAGCACCGCGTCGGGCGTGCCGTCGAGGAGGGCTCGGCGGGCCACCCACTGGTCCTCCGAGGTCGAGCCCATCGCGTACGTCCCCGGCAGGTCCATGATCCCGATCTCGTGGTCCTTGAAGCGCGTCGTGGCCAGATTGACCTCGACGGTCTTGCCCGGGTAGTTGGCCGTGACCGCACCCATGCCGGTGAGCCAGTTGAAGACGCTGGACTTGCCCACGTTGGGATTGCCGGCCAGCGCGAACGTCACCGGCAGCCCTTCCTTCCAGCGCGCGATCTGAGCGTGGCAGCTCAGCATGGCCTAGCCTTGGTTCTTCTGCTCCCTCTCCCTCCGGCGGAGGGAGAGGGTTGGGGTTCGCCCTGCCCTCTCCCCCAGTGGGGGAGAGGGAAACTCAGCCAGTCGTGTGCCGCACTTCTTCCGATCAAGGCGAGGCCTCCCGCACGACGATGTGGGACGCGACCTTGCGGCCGAGGGCATAGCGCGAGCTGCCGACCTCGACGAGGATGGGACCGCCGAACGGCGCGACCTCGATCACTTCGACCGTGGTCTGGGGCAAGAGGCCGAGGGTGGCGAGGTACTTGAGCAGCTCGGTCTCTTCGCGTTCGATTCGGACAATCCGGCCGCTCTGACCGGGCTTGAGCCGCGAGAGCGCCCGGCCGCTTTCCTCGGGGAGCGCGCCGTCGGCGGCGGGGATCGCGTTGCCGTGCGGGCACGTCGCGGGCGCGCCCAGCAGCGCCGCCAGGCCGTCGGCGATGTCGTCGGAGAGCACCGGCGTCAGCCGGCGGGCCTCCTCGTGGACCCGGTCCCACGGCAGCTTCAGCAGATCGGTGAGGAAGCGCTCCAGCAGGCGGTGCTTGCGGATCAGGCCGAGCGCGATGCGCCGGCCTTCGGCGGTGAGACGGATGCGGCCCGACGGGTCCATCTCCAGGAGGCCGCGGCCCTGCAGCGCGAGCACGCGCTCGGTGGTGGCGGCCTGGCCGATCCCGAGCCGCTTGGCCAGCGGCTCGAGGCAGGCGGGCGGCCGCTCGTAGTCGAGGCGCCAGACCGCCTCGAGGCACTCGAGCAAGGAGCCCGGTAGGCTCTCTCTCGTCACGCCGTCCTCCTCTATTGGGAAGCCAATGTCTCTCGGAGGGGTGGAGCAACGGGGGTGCCAAGCGGGCGAAACGGCTAACTAGCTGATTCGACTCGTGTCCTGTGAGGCGCCGGCGGACGGTGGCCTCCGGGGGTGAGGCGGCTGCGCCCCATCAGGGCGTGCCCGCCTCAGGGGGCGGAGGCGGTGGATCGCTACTGGGTCGTCCCTTTAAAGCCCGAGGCTCGGGCCAGATCGGCGACCGACTGGACTCCCTCGTACCGCTGGCCCGCGATGATCCAGGTCGGGTACGCGCGCACTTCAGCCTTGGCGCAGAGGTCGGGACGCGCGGCGATCCCCTTTGGATCGCACTCGACGTAGGGCAGCAGGCGCGTGGCAGGCCCGAACCGGGCCTTTTGCTCACCGCAGGCGGGTCACCAGTAGGCGCCGTAGAAGATGGCGCCGCTGGTCGACAGATGGCGCGCCAGCGCCTCGCGGTAGGCGGCGCTCTCCTCCGGCGCATTGCCCGCGAAGATGAAGGCGCCGACGAGCACCGTCCCCATCGCCACGAGCGCGCCCAGCGTCGCGACGCGGGCGGGACGCGTCGGCGATCGCCGGCCGCCGCTCGCCGGCCGGCGCGCGAGCAGGAGCCCGAACAGCGCCACCGCGGCCGCCGCGGAGGCCAGGCAGTAGGCGCACACCGCGCGGATCACGAAGACGGACAGGAAGGTCAGATAGGCGGAGAAGGCCACGCCCGCCACCGAGAGGAGAAATGCGCGCAGCCACGCGCGGTCCGAGAGGCCGAGCGCGGCGAGAATCCCGATGGCCGCGTACAGCAGGGCACCCCAGAGCGCCGTCGGCACCCCGAGGAAGAGCGCGTACGGGCTCGCCTGGATCACGTCGCAGCCGCTCCCCGCGGTGCAGAAGAGCGCGCTCGCGCGCGTGAGCTTGGTGACGGTGAGGTAGGCGGAGACGGCGAGCCCCACGGCCGCGACGGCGGCGATCAGCCAGTCGCGGCGCGGTCCTTCCACGTCTCGGCGTCGCTCGTGCGGCATCGGAGGAGGGCGCCGCGCTCAGGCGGTCCGGAGGGTCTGCTCCTCCAGCCGCCGCGTAGGCAGCACGCGCAGCAGCACCCAGAGTATCACGAAGGGCAGGACCAGCAGCGCGAGCGCGGTGAGCAGCCCCTCGATCCCCGCGATCTCCATCTTGTACCCCATGAGGCCGCGGAAGCTCTTGGAGAAGAGCTGCCCGCCGATGACGACGTTCCAGCGGGTGCTGAAGATGCCCAGCTGGATCAGGATGGCCGCGGTGACGTAGAGCAGCTTGCGCAGCTCGTCGTCGAACTTCCGCCACTTGGCGAGCACCAGGATCCCCAGCGGAATGAACATCCCGAGCAGGATCTGGAGCACCAGCAGGCTCATGAACAGCTTGTCCACGATGAGCTGGGCCAGGATCTTGACCGACTCTTCGCTCTGGTACAGGCGGTGGATGAAGTCCAGCGCCTCCAGCGAGAAATCCACGATGACCGCGTAGAAGAGGTAGGAGGTGACGGTGTCGAGACACCGCATGTCGAGCGGCTCGCCCCGGAGCGGCGTGAGGACCATGTAGAGCAGGATGACCAGCGCGATGCCGGAGACGATGGCGGACATGAGGAAGACGATCGGCATGAGCACGCTGCCCCACCACGGGTTGGCCTTGACCGAGCCGAAGATGAAGCCCACGTAGCCGTGCAGCAGGAAGGCCGACGGAATCCCGATCACCGTGAGGGCCTTCATGGCCCGCCGGTCGAAGGCGATCGCCTCGGGGCTGATGTCCTTGGAGTAGAGCGCGAGCACCCGCCGCACCCAGGCCAGCGCGCCGGCGTCGCGGCTCAGCACCACCAGATCGCGGCGATACTCGAACCAGATCTCGAGCAGGAGCACCGCCATCAGATACCAGGCGTAGACGAAACCGAACATGGCCATGGCCGAGGTCGGATTCGGCGTCAGGAGAATCTCGTAGAAGCGCTCGGGCCGGCCCAGGTGGAGCAGCAGCGGCATCGGCGCCACCAGGAGAAAGGCCAGCGCTGTCAGCAGCGACAGGCGGTAGAGCGGCTGGACGTCCTTGACGTTGAAGACCTTGACGAGCGAGGCGAGGATGAACGCGCCCGCGACCAGGCCGGTGATGTACGGGTAGACGACGATCAGGATGGACCAGTGGATCTCGATCTCGTTCGGGTAGATGAACCCGACGACTTGCTCCAGCAGCTCCCGCAGGTGCTCGGGCGTCTCCGGGATCATCGCACTTCTCCGTCGAGCTGGGCGTAGTAGACCTTCGGCTCGGTGTTGAGCTGCGGCTTCAGCACGTGGATGCGGTTCATGCGCGTGAACCGCACGAGGCGGCTGGCCCGGCTCTTGAGGTCCCCGAAGATGCGGGCCTGGGTGGGGCAGACCTCGACGCACGCGGGCAAGAGCCCCTTGACCACCCGGTGATAGCAGAACGTGCACTTGTCCGCCGTCTTCGTCTTGGGATGCAGGTACCGCATGCCGTACGGGCACGCCTGGATGCAATACCGGCAGCCGATGCACCGCTCCTTGTCCACGAGCACGACACCGTCCTCGGTGGAGAAGGTCGCAACCACCGGGCAGACCTGCACGCACGGCGGGTGGGCGCAATGGTTGCAGAGCTTGGGCACGAAGAAGGTGCGGATGACGTCAGCGTCGTCCGCAGCCGGCTCGCGGACGCCGCGGTCCTTGATCCCGACCGTCTCCACGCGCACCTCCCCGTCGCGGGTGATGGTGTAGCGCTCCACCCAGGTGCGGAAGTAGAAGGGCTCCCGCGGCACGTCGTTCTCGATCTTGCACGCCTCCACGCACCGGTTGCAGCCGATGCACTTGTCGATGTCCACGCCCATCCCGTAGTAGTGGTCGCCGGGGGTGTAGCCGCCGGCGCCTTTCGCTTCCTTGGCCGGCGCGGCCGGGGCCGGCCCGGCCGGCGCTTGTGCGGCCTCGGATTGTCCGCCCAAGGCCGCGAGCGTCCGCGCGGCCGGAAAGAAGAGGATGCAGCCCTTGAGGAAATCGCGCTTGTTCATCCGCGGCCCTCCGGCCGATGCGGGTAATGGCACTCCCAGCAGAAGAACCGTCCACCGTGCTCGCCGAGATCGATCTTGGGCGCATCCTTGCGCGGGGCATCCTTGGCGTGACAGCCGCCGCAGAACTCCCGCGCCTGCGGCTTGGACGGCAGCGCGGTGCGCGGAGCCTTCCGATGCTGCTCCAACGCCTTGTGACAGGTCGTGCACGGCAGCAGCGCGTGGCTCGACACGGCCTTGGTCCGCTCGATCTGCGCATGGCAGGCCGAGCACTCCCGTGGCACGGTGGGCGGCACCGGGTCATGCGGGTTGTGGCAGGTGATGCACGGCTTGAGCGGATTGTGGCTCGTGGGATTGATCTGGGGGAATCCCGTGGGGCGCGCGGGATCGTAGGCGTGGCAGACCGGGCAGAACTTGCGATCGCGCGGGGCGGGCGGCTTGACCGCGCCCGGATCGTCCGCGTGGGCCGTGGCGGGACCGTGACAGGTCTCGCAGGCCAGGCCGCGGTGGAAGCTCTTGCCCTTCTTCTCGGCCACATCCTCGTGGCAGCCCTGGCAGGTGGCGGTCCCGGCGAACTTGATCGGCTTGGCCACTTCCCGCTCCACGGTCGCCGCCTGGTGCAGCTGGCGCGAGACGAGCGTCTTGGGCACGATGACGAACCGGACCAGGAGGATCCCGGCCACGAGGACGACGACGACGAGTCCCAGTCGCTTGACCTGCTCGGGTACCTTCACCCGTTCCCCCTTCTGCGGGCGCCCCGTCTACCGGGCGCGAATCGCGCCGCCCGCGGCGGCGTGCTGAGGAAACCCACCAGGTTGCCCATCTCGTCCCCCGCGAATCGCGGATACGCGATGCCGAGCCGACTGGACATCTGCGCCATCGTCGGCGTGTGGGCCCACATCGTGGCGGCCCAGGCCGGACCGGAATCGTAGTCGGCGCGCCGCTCGGCCAGATCGGGCTTCACACGGCCGCCCTCCTGTCGGAGGCTATGGCATTTCAGACAGCCCTTGCGCAGCAGGATCAGCTGCCCCCGGTGCAGATTCGGCTCGGGATCGCGGCGCGGGGCGGCGCCCAGATACGCCATCAGGTTGGCCATCTCGGCTTCCGTGAGCTTGGGCCACTCGAATCCCGCCTCGCTCAGCGCCTGGGCCATGGTGGGCACGTGGTTCCAGAGCCGTCCCGCCAGCTCCATCTCCCCCTGCGGCCAGCGGAGCTCTTCCAGGGCGGGCCCCGCGCCGCGCTGGCCATCGGGCACATGGCAGCGGGCGCACTGTTTCTCGACGAAGATCGCGCGGCCCGCGTCGGCGTCTCCCGGGTCGGCCGACACCGTCCCGCCGGCGAGCGCTGCCGCGATGGCGCCCGAGCCGATCAGCAGCCGGGCGAGCCGTCCCCTCGGACGTGTGCGGAGATGTGCAACGAGCGCGGCAGGGTCGGGGCTCCGTCGGCCGGCGAGGCCGCATCTCCCGCCATCTGTCAACGGGGCCGGGAAGCGCATTGCGGAAAAAGGAGGCAAGGACGGTGCCAGCCAAAACCGGGATATTCGGCGAGGGAAACTAGAGCGGACGCGCTAGACGGCCGCGGCTCGGTCCGGCGCTCGGCGGGGTCGTCCTGCCTCACCGGGGCGGGACCGCCACACCACGGCGGCGCGGAGGGACTGGACGGGACCCGGCTACCGCTGGGTGGCGCGGGCCAGCGCTTCTTCGGCCTTCTTGCGCGCGACTTTGAGCAGCGCCTCCGCGCCCGGCGGATTGTGGACCGCCCGCGCCTTCTGCACGAGGGTCAGGGCCTCGCGACTGTCCTTGGCGAAAGCTTCGGCCTCCGGCGCCGGATGGCCCGCGCGCCGGCCGCGAGCCAGCGCGGTGTCGGCGCGCTTGAGCGCCTCGCGCGCCGCGGCTGCCTCCTTGTCGGCTCCGCTGGTCCACTCGTCGAGGAAGCTCACATAGCCGGGATCGTGGCAGCCCGTGCACTTCTCGCCCACCGCTTTGCGGGAATGCTTCCGCGACCAGTCGTGGCAGCCGGTGCACGCAACGGCATTGACCATCGAGTTCGGCTCGAGCTTGACCAGATCGGTCTTGACCTCCCCGCGGTAGAAGGCGCTCTGGGCGCGGTGGCAGGACTCGCAGCGCTCGTTCTGCGGGCTGTGGTGGCAGCTGCTGCAGGTGGCGGGCGTCGCGCTGACCGCCTTGTGCACCTCGGCCGAGTGGCAGGCGGTGCAGGTCGCACCGAACTCGGTGACGTGGCGTACGTGCGGCAGCTTCTGCTTCCGATACGTGACGGTCTCACGCTGCTTGACCCCAGCCTGCTCGTGGCACAGCACGCCGCAGTAGCCGCCCCGGACCAAAGTGTCGTCGGCCTTGACCGGCGCCTTGCCCAGCAGGACCAGCGCCTCGTCGGCCCAGCTGTTGGCGAGCTTGAGCAGATCGGCGGCGTAGAAGACGTTATGGACACCGCGGCCCAGGGCCACGAACTGGACGTTGAACTCGGCGTCGCCGACGAGCTGCCGGGCGCGGGCGAGCTTCGGATTCTTGACATCAGCCCCCCCGACCGCCGACTGAGCGGCGGCGAGCTTGGGCGCCACGACCTCACGCATCCGGTGCAGGGTGTCGTTCCAGCGCTGGAGCATGCCGCGGTACTTTTTGCCATGGCATTTCAGGCAGGCCTGCTCGGTGGGCCGGAACGTCTGGCCGATCATCTTGGCCGCGCCCGCCTCCTGCTTCGGAGCGATGTGGCAGGCCACGCACTCGACGCGGACCTGGAACATGTGACTGGGGATCATGGGCGTGCCGCGGCCGCCGAGCCCCAGGTACATGCGCACCACCCCCTGATGCGTCGCCTCGTGGCAGTTGCGGCAGTCGATTTCACCCGCGCGATGTGGCTCGGTCGCCCGACCCTCAGGCGCCGGCTGGGGGAGCGGGAGGGGGCCCGCGGGGCGCTGAAGTGGTGGGGCCGGCTGCTCTTCCGCCGCCAGCGCCGGCATGGTCAACGCCAGAGCGGCTGCGGCCAGCGCGGCGCCGGCGAGGATCGGCCACCGCGCCGTCATCGGGAGGACGTTCCCGCCGCCAGATGGACCCACACCGGCCGGTCGGGGTCGGGGCGCGCGGTCGGGACGCCGATGCGGGGCGGCAGGCGGTGCTGGATCTCGGTGTGGCACCGCAGGCAGTCGATGTTGTGGCCGCTGACATGGAAATCGTGGATGAAGGGAATGTCGGTGTAGCGCTGGAGCTTCTCGGGCTGGTTGTGGCAGGTGAAGCAGCGCTCGCGGGGAGCGGCGCCCTCCCCCTCGATCACGTTGAGATGGCACTGCTGGCAGGCCACGCCCCGGCGCTGCACCTCTTCGTGGTTGAACCGGAGCGAGCCCACCCGGATGTCGCCCTTCGGTGCGCCGTGGCAGCCCGTGCAGCCGGCAATGGGGGTCAGCGCCCGCGCGGTCTTCATTCCCTTGAAGTGACAGAGGAAGCATGTGGACTCGGTCACTTCGATGTGGGTGCCGACGACGATCTGCGAGTGGCAGCTCGTGCAGCGGAGCTGGCGACCCCGACGGACCTCTTCGAGGTGCGGCCGATGGTCGAAGATGATGCCGCGCTTGAACGTCACCTTCCCCTCCAGCAGCCGCCGCTCGTGGCAGCCCGAGCGCAGGCAGCTGGCGTCCTCGACCTCGGCGAAGGGCTTGGAGTTGTAGGTCTGGGTGGCCCACTTCACGACCTGGGAGATCGCCTGGTACTTCACCCAGACGGTGTCGCGGAAGCCCGGCGGATAGTGGCACTGCACGCAGGTCACGTGCCGGTGCTTGGAGACCTTCCAGGCCGCCACGTAGGGCTTCATGATGTGACAGGAGTTGCAGAGGAGCGGACTCGTGCTCGCCTCCCACAGGCCGACCAAGGCGGCGCCGCCCACGACGACCGCCGCGCCCGCGACGACCAGCAGGGCGCGGCCGCGGAACCAGCGTCGGCGCCTCGGAGCGGCGGCCACCGGCGTCTCGTCGGTCATCGCAGGGCCGTGGTGATGATAAGCCAGATGAGGACGATTCCGATAGCGAGCGAGCTGAAGCCCACCACCCGGGAGAAGTTGCGAAGCCAGAGCGGCGGCGGCTCCGCCCGGCGCGCCTCGAGGCGCCCCTCGGCCAGCAGGCGCTCGTACTCCTCCGGGTGCTCGCGGCGGAACTCCTCCTCCTCGAGCCGGCCCGTGAAGATGACCGGGTCCATGGGGAACTTTTCCGGCCGCAGGTGGACGTTGAAGAAGTGGATCGTGAAGATGAAGCCCACGGCCAGCAGGGCCTCGTCGCTGTGGACGATGATGGCCACGTTGAAGATCCAGCCGGGCAGGTAGTGGGCGAAGAACGTGGGGAACCAGAGGAGGAGCCCGGAGGCGCCGATGATGGAGACGCCCCAGAAGACCGCCCAGTAGTCGAACTTCTCCCAGTAAGCCCAGCGCCCGAAGCGCGGGCGGGGACCCAAGCCCAGGAAGTAGCGGACGTGCTGGGCCAGCTGCACGAGGTCCCGGGGCTGGGGGACCATGGAGTCGGGGCCCCAGAAGATCCCGCGCTGCCGGGCGAGGATCAGGCGGGCCACATAGCCCAGGTGCAGCGCGAAGTAGCAAAAGGTGACGATCGCGAAGAACCGGTG
The DNA here is from genome assembly GCA_035708525.1 of Candidatus Methylomirabilota bacterium. Lineage (GTDB taxonomy): Bacteria > Methylomirabilota > Methylomirabilia > Rokubacteriales > CSP1-6 > DASSSH01. Next base: position 1,326 of record DASSSH010000231.1, on the reverse strand, counting down.
GAGGTAGCCGGTCGTGAACGGTCCGCCGAGGGCGTGGGACAGCCGCGCTCCCCAGCCCGTCTGGGCGTACTTCAGCGGCAGGCCGGTGACGGCAAGCCCGAGAAAGCTCACGATCACCATCCCGTGGAGGATCCGGTGGTAGAGGTTGAGCCGGAAGTAGTAGCGCCCCGCGCTCACGGCTCCCCGCCTTCCGTCCCGCCCGTCCGCCGGCGACGGAGCCGCTCGACCAGCGAGCGCGGCAGCCAGAGCAGCGTGTGCAGGCCGAAGAGCCCGAAGGTGCCGATCAGCAGCGCCGTCATGAAGAGGTACGAGTAGTAGAGCTTGGGGAACCGCTCCTTGCTCTCCGGGTCCGCGTGGGGATGAAACTCGGCGAACCTCGCGGTGGCTCCCGGATGGCACTGCCGGCAGGTCGCCACGAGCTTGGCGGTCGAGACCGCGGAGGCGGGATCGGAGGCCGGCAGGATCGTGTGGGCGCCGTGGCAGTCGGCGCACTTGGCGACCCGCGTGAAGCCCAGCGCCGTCACCTTGCCGTGGAACGTGTCCCGGTACGTCCTGAGCGACTCCGCGTGGCAGGAGCCGCACTCGCGGATCACGTCGAGCTGCCACGGCGCCCCTTCCACGCGCCGGATCTGATGCGCGGTGTGGCAGTCGGTGCAGACCGGCGCCGTGCTCACGCCCTTGGCCGCCGCCCGGCCGTGGACGGACTGCGCGTACGCTGCCAGGACCCCCGCGTGGCAGGCCCCGCAGGTCTTGGGAACATTGGCGGGGAACACCCGCGAGGTGGCCTCGGTGTGGGGCTGGATCTCGTGCGTGCCATGGCAGTCCGAGCAGTTGGCCGCGACGAGGAGCCCGCTCCGGCTCACCGCCCGGCCGTGGATCGAGTCCATGTAGAGCTGGTACACGTTGGCGATCGGGATGTTGTGGCGCTTGGCCAGCTCGGGATCGGCATGGCACTGGGCGCACGTCCGCGGCAGGTTCAGGTGGTAGGTCGACGAGCGCGGATCGGACTTGGCGAGCACCGTGTGCGCCGCCCCGTGGCACGACTGGCAGGTCGCGGCCTCGGAGTCCCCCCGCTGCCGCGAGCGGCCGTGAACGCTGCCCCGGTAGACCTGGACCTGCCGGGCGTGGCAGGCCGCGCACGTCTCGATGGACATGGCGGCCGCCGGGCGCACCTCGTGGGTGCCGTGACAGGCGCTGCAAGCCGGGGCGCGCGACTTGCCAACCGCGGCGGCCCGGCTCCCGTGGATCCCCTCGCCGAGCGCGGCGCTGGCCTTGTCGTGGCAGCCGGCGCAGCGAACCGGCGGCAGCGGCGAGTCGTGGGGCGCC
>DASSSH010000230.1:0-9343 GCA_035708525.1 Candidatus Methylomirabilota bacterium | reverse complement strand
GCGGGGGATCGAGGGGACCGAGATCCGCTCCGTGACGGGCTCCCGGCCGGCACCCCTCAGCCACGTGAGGGTCAGCCGGCCGTCGGGATCGAAGTGGAGGGCTTCGATGGCATCCCCGAGCCAGGTCCCCGCCGCCCAGGGACGCTCGATCCGCGCCACCTCGCGCCCTGAGAAGACCTGGCGCACGACCAGCGCCCGATCCTCCACCTCCACCAGCAGCAGCCGGCGGGGATCCACGTCCAGCACGGCTCGCCGCGGCTCGGACAGCCGGCGGCGCTTCGCCTCGAAGAAGTAGCTGACCGAGCAGGGATGGCCGCAATCGAAGCGGATCTCGGCAAGCGTCGCCGTCCGCCAGATCACATCGGGCTTGGGGAGCGCGGTCATGCCCGCGGGGGGGATGAGCCAGACGGGGGTCGCGGGATCGCCGTAGTAGTAGCCGACCCGGCACTCGCGATCGCTCCGGCAGTCGGCCACGATGCCGGCGCTGGGGAAGGCCGAGCGGTAGAGGCAGTGGGAGGGCACCGACCCGCCGGCGCCCGCGCACTCGCCGGGCACCGGCGCCGCGCCGAGCAGGCCGAGCGAGGCGGTGACGAGGAGGAAGCCGGACTTCGCCCGCACGCGGGGGCTACTTCCCCGAGGCGAGGATCTCGGTCATCCGGCTGAAGAACTGATCCAGCATCATCCTGGACACGCCCCCCAGCATCCGCTGCCCGACGCTGGCGATGAGGCCGCCCACCTGGACGTCGGCGCTGTAGGCGACCCGCGTGCCGCCGTCGGCGTCGGACAGCTCCATCGAGGCCTCCCCGCGGACGAAGCCGGGGCTCCCGCTCCCCTCGACCACCATTCGGTACCGGTTGGGGGGCTCGAGATCACTCAGCCGCACCTTACCTTCGAAGGTCCCCTTGATGGCGGCCACCCCGACCTTCATGGTGGCCCGGAACTCCCCTTCGCCGATCGCGTCGAGCCGCTCACACCCTGGGAGCGCCTGCGCGAGAGTGGCGGGATCGAGGAAGGCCTTCCAGACCCGTTCCCGCGTGGCGGGGATTTCGGCTGAGCCTTCGATCTTCACGCGGGGCTCAGCGAGCGAACGGCGGCGTCCATGCGGGCCAGCCCCTCCCTGATGGTCTCGAGCCCGGTCGCGTACGAGAGGCGGATGTGGGCGTCCGAGCCGAAGTCCACGCCCGCCACGGTCGCGATGCGCGCTTCCTCCAACAGGAACCCGCAGACGTCGGCCGAGCCGCGCAGCACCCCGCCGGTCCAGCGCTTGCCGTAGAGCCCCGACACGTTCGGAAACGCGTAGAACGCGCCCTTGGGCATCACGCACGTGACGCCGGGGATCGCGTTGAGCCCTTCGACGATCACGCGCCGGCGACGGTCGAACTCCCCCGCCATCTTCGCGATCTCGTCCTGGGGCCCGGCCAGCGCCTCGACGGCCGCCCACTGGGCGATAGAGGTGGGGTTGGACGTGACCTGGCTCTGCACGTCCGTCATAGCCTTGATGATCGCCCGGGGCCCGGCGGCGTACCCGATCCGCCAGCCCGTCATCGCGTAGGCCTTGGAGCAGGTGTTCACCACGATGGTGCGCGCCTTGATATCGGCGCCGAGCGAGGCGATGGAGACGTGGCGACCCTCGTAGGTGAGGGCTTCGTAGCACTCGTCGGACACCACCCAGAGGTCGCGCTCGACGGCGAGGCGCGCCACCTCGGCCAGCGCCTGGGCCGAGAAGACGGCGCCCGTGGGATTGCCCGGGCTGTCGACAATGATGAGCTTCGTGCGGGGCGTCACCGCCTTCCGCAGCTCGCCGGGGTCCAGATCGAAGCCCGTGGCCTCGTGCGTGGGCACCGCGATGGGCGCGCCGCCCAGCAGCCGCACCTGCTCGGGGTACGAGACCCAATACGGGCTCGGGATCAGCACCTCGTCGCCCGGATTCACCAGCGTCATCACGATGTTGTACAGCGTGTGCTTGGCGCCGCACGACACCGTGACCTCCTCGGGCGTGTACTCCAGACCGTTGTCCCGCTTGAACTTCTGGCAGACGGCGACCCGCAGCTCGGGAATCCCACCGACCTCGGTGTACTTGGTCTGGCCGCTCTCGAGGGCGCGGATCGCCGCGTCCTTGATCCGGCGGGGCGTGTCGAAGTCCGGCTCGCCGGCTCCGAAGGAGATGACGTTGATCCCCTGGGCGCGCATGGCCTTGGCTTTGGCCTGCATGGCGAGCGTGGGCGACGGGGCGAGCGTCTTCAGGCGATCCGCGAGCATGGCCGGCCTACTTTCTGGCGAACTTCTGGGCGAGCCGCTCCTCCACCGGCGGCGGCACCATGCCGGCGACGGGAGCGCCCAGCGAGGCGACTTCCTTGATCAGGCGTGAGGAGATGTAGGTGTACTTCTCGTGCGGCATCATGAACACGGTCTCCACCGTGTGGCGGAGCTTGCGGTTCATGAGCGCCATCTGGAACTCGTACTCGAAGTCCGACACCGCGCGCAAGCCGCGCACGATGCAGTCGGCTTGCTCGCGGTCGACGAGGTCGATCAGCAGGCCGTCGAACGACGTGATGCGCATGCGGCCCACGCCGATGCCGCCCGTGCATTCGTCGATCAGCTCGAGCCGCTCCTTGACCGTGAAGAGCGGCTCCTTCGCGGGATTCGCGACGACCGCGACGATCAGCTCGTCGAAGATCCGGAGGCTGCGCTCGATGAGATCCAGATGCCCGTTGTGCATCGGATCGAACATGCCGGGATAGACGGCCCGCTTGCCCACGGACGCCTCCGCTCCTCGTCGTCGAAGTGTGGAAAAAACCTGGCCCAGTCTACGCGGGCGCTCGAAAGAAAGTCAAGGTGGTCTCGCCGAACCTGCGCGTCTTCCACACCGTGAGGACACCGGGAGTCGCGGGCGGCGATGACTTGCTCGCGTGCTGGACCACCACCACGGCGCCCGGCAGCAGGCAGCCGCCCTCGGCCACCCGCTCGAGGGCCGTCGCACCGGCCGGCGAGGCGTAGGGCGGGTCGAGGAACGCGACGGCGAACCGCTCTCCGCGCGCGGTCAGGGCCGTTGCGGCGCGGGCCGCGTCCTCCCGCATGATTCGCGCCCGGGGCGCGAGCCCAAGGCGCTCGACGTTGTCGCGCAGGGCGCGCAGCGCCGCCGTGTCCTGCTCGACGAAGACGGCGGACGGCGCGCCGCGGGAGAGCGCCTCGATGCCGATGCCGCCGGCGCCCGCGAAGAGGTCGAGGAACGGTCCGGCGCCGAGGTACGGCATCAGGGTGTCGAGACAGGCGACGCGGACCTGATCCGCGGTGGGCCGCGTCGTGCGCCCGGCGGGCGTGGTGAGGCGCTGCCCCTTGAGCGCGCCGGCCCGGACGCGCATCACGCCCGGCTCCTGCGCCTCACGGCAGCGCCTCGTGCAGGCCTTCGCGCTTCCCGTCGATCTTCCACTCGGCCCCCTCCCGCAGGAGCGCGTACTCCCAGAGCTGCTCGAACGCGCCGTCCGGTCCCCGGCCGCGCGCGCGCACCACCAGCACGACCCGGCCGGGGCTCTTCCGGACCCGGAGCAGCCTGAGCTCGTCGAAGGTGATCTCCTCCCCGCCCCGCACGAAGGCGTATGCCTCCGCGTTGGACCGTCCGGTGTCGGTCCACGCGCGTCGCACGTTCTTCGACAGCAGCGAGAAGCACGGCTCGAAGCGGCGGCTCCACTCGCATTCGGTATAGCGCTTCCACACCTGGACCGCGCGTGAGATCTCGGCCTGGGTCGGCACGCTGTGGGCCTCGCCTCGCGCCGGCCACACGGCCAGCGCCGCGAGGCAGGCCGCCGCGACGATCAGGGCGCGCCGCATCAGCCGACGCTCGCCAGGTCGAGCTTGCCGCGCCAGCGCGCCAGGAGCGCGGCGCGCAGCGCGCGGTGCTCGGGCTTCACCAGATTTGGATCGGCGTGCACCAGGGCGATCGCGTCCTGGCGCGCCTCCTCGAGGAGACCCGCGTCGCGCAGGAGATCGGCGACGCGGAACTCGGGCAGCCCCGACTGGCGAGTGCCGAAGAAGTCGCCAGGCCCGCGCAGCGAGAGGTCGACCTCCGCGATCCGGAACCCGTCGTTGGTCGCCTCCATGGCGGCGATGCGCTGCTTGGCGTCGTCGGACGACGCGGCGCTCAGGAGGATACAGTAGCTCTTCCACGGGCCGCGGCCCACGCGGCCGCGGAGCTGATGGAGCTGGGAGAGGCCGAAGCGCTCGGCGTGCTCCACCACCATTACCGCAGCGTTGGGCACGTCGATGCCGACCTCGATGACGGTGGTCGAGACCAGGATGTGGATGGCGCCCTGCTTGAACTCCCGCATCACGCGCTCCTTGTCCGCAAAGGCCATGCGGCCGTGGAGCAGCCCGACCCGCAGGGCCGGAAACACCTCGCGCTGCAGACGCTCTGCCATCTCGGTCGCGGCGCGAAGGTCCGAGGCCTCGGACTCCTCGACGAGCGGACAGACGACGTACACCTGCCGGCCGGCCTCGACCTGCTCACGCAGGAACCCGTAGATCTTCCGCCGCGCCGACTCCGGCCGCGCCCGCGTGATGACCGGTCGCCGGCCCGGCGGCAGCTCGTCGAGCACCGAGACGTCGAGGTCGCCGTAGAGCGTCAGCGCCAGGGTCCGCGGGATCGGCGTCGCGGTCATCACGAGCACGTCGGGGCTCTCCCCTTTGCCCCGGAGCGTGGCGCGCTGGGCGACTCCGAACCGGTGCTGCTCGTCCACCACGGCGAGGCCCAGCCGCCGGAACCGCACGCCCTCCTGGACGAGGGCGTGGGTGCCCACGACGCAGCCGATCTCCCCGCCGGCCACGCCCGCCAGCACGCTCTCGCGGATCTTGCCCTTGATGCTGTTCGTCAGCAGCACGACGGGCACCTCAAGTGCCCCCAGCAGCTGGGTCAGGGTCATGAAGTGCTGCTCCGCGAGGATCTCGGTGGGCGCCATCAGCGCGGCTTGGTAGCCAGCCTCGATGGCCGTGAGGATAGCGAGGGCCGCCACCACGGTCTTGCCGGAGCCCACGTCGCCCTGCAGCAGCCGATTCATCGGGTACGGCGCCGCCATGTCGGTACGGATCTCGCGCCAGACACGCTCCTGCGCGCGCGTCAGCGTGAACGGCAGCGAGCCCAGCAGCCGCCGCCAGAGCGTCCCGGGTGGGTTGATGGACAGCCCGCGCTGCCGGCCGTCCCGGTGGCGACGGATCGCCAGTCCGAGCTGGAGGAGGAAGAAGTCCTCGTACGCGAGCCGGCGGCGGGCTGCTGACCGCTCGGCTTCCGTCTGCGGGAAATGGCCGGCCTTGAGCGCGGCTCCCAGCGGGGCCAGCCGCCGGCGCTCACGCAGCGGGTCGGGGAGCGGCTCCTCGACCTGCTCGGCATGGGCATCCACCAGCCGCTTCATCAGGCTGCGCATCGGACGCTGGGTCAGCCCCTGGGTCAGGCCGTAGACGGGAACCAGCCGGCCCGTGTGGAGGGTCTCGTCGTCGCCGTCCTCGACGATCTCGTAATCCTTGACCTGCATCTGCAGCGGACCGCTGCCGTAGCGCTGGACCTTGCCGTGCACGATCAGGCGGCGGCCCCGCTTGAAGAGGCGCTCGAGGTAGGGCTGGTTGAACCACACCGCGCTGAGGAAGCCGGTCGCGTCGCGCAGGAGCACGGCCAGCGGCGCGCGGGGCCGACCGCGCGGCGGCGGGCTCACGCCGGCAATCGTGCCCGCCGTGGTCACGGTCTCGCCCCCCTTGAGGCTGCGAAACGGGGTCAGGCGGCTGCGATCCTCGTGGCGCGCCGGCAGGAAGAAGAGCGCATCCTCCACCGTGCGGAGCCCGAGCCTGGCGAGGAGCTTGGCGCGCTGGGGACCGATGCCCTTGAGGTACTGGAGCGGCGTGGCGGGTCCCTGCGGCGAGTGGGGGAGCGGGCCCGGCGCGCCGGAGGCGCGTGGCTTAGCGGGGGGCAACGGGTTGCCTCATCGCACCCACCATGCTATAAAAGGACGCCGCCTCGGGCAAACGAGCACTCATTCGTTGCGCCGCAAGACGCCTCCGGGTGCGGTTCGGTCGGTGTTCGCTCACGCTCGACAACCAGCTTCTCTCGAGGAGTCGGCATGGCTCAGCGTTGTGACATCTGTGGCAAAGGTCCGGCGGTGGGCCACAAGATCAGCCACGCCCACAACGTGACGAAGCGGCGGTGGCTGGTGAACCTGGTGTCCATGCGTGCCCAGGTTGGCGGCGCCGTCAAGCGGCTGCGGGTCTGCACGCGCTGCCTCAAAGCTGGAAAGGTCACTAAGGTCGTCTAGCGCTTCCCGGAAAGACCGGCGGGGGACGTCTCCGCCCCCCGCCGGCTCGGCAGAATGAGTCCCGGTGGGAGGCCGCCACCCCCCACCGCACGACGGACCGCTTACTTCTTCTTTTTCTTGGCCGCCTTCTTCTTCTTCGCCATTGGGATCCTCACCTCCCTTCGTCCGCAAGTCTGATCGAGCTCCCGAGCCGCCCGACGGCGGCTCGGGAAGGCATGCCTACCGCCGCTTGCCCTTCCTCGTCGCCTTCTTCTTGCCGCCCTTCTTCGCCTTCCGTCTCTTCGCCATTGCCGGATTCACCCCCTCTCCAGCAGCGTTCGTGCGAATCACGCGGCGCTAGTAGCCCATCGCTTCGCGCCGGAGATGACTCGCCTGCTCCCGTCCGCGGCGCTCGTAGTGGTAGAGATCGGCGTACAGCTGCGGCAGGCAGACCACCGGCAAGCCGCCCTTGGAGATCGGGGCATAGAAGACGCCCGAGTCGTAGGGCGTCAGCAGGTGCACGTTGCCCTCACCCTCGCCGGGACGCAGACCAAGGCTCCGGGCGATCGGTTCCGGGCTGCCCTCGACATAGCAGTGAATGGCCGGGAACCGGACATTCGGCGCCACCAGCGCGGCGCCGGCGTGCAGGGTGAAGGCGTAGCGGCGCCCCTCGGCGTGGGCGGCGCGGGCGACATCCCCGACGAGCTTGCGCGTGACTCGCTCGGGGGAGAAGTAGGCCTCAGCCGTATTGAGGCGGTGCGAGTACGATTCCACCCAGCCGTCGAGCAGATCGCCCGGCCGCGCGAGGTGAATTCGCTGGTGCTCGCCGCGCTCGATCCAGGAGAGCTCCTCGAGGCGCTTGACGACGTTGTGGGCGTGACCCAGGCTCACCTCGGCCGCCTTCGCCAGCTCCTCGAGCCGCCAGACGTGCTGCGGATCCACGAGGAGGACCCGCACAACCCGGGTGGCGCGCGGGGCGAAGAGCGATTTGAGGGGGCGCGTCGAGGGGCGCTGGTTGGGCTTGCCTTCCTTCTCGATGAGAACGTTCTCGAACGCGAGCGAACAGTTGCCCGAGAGGTCCAGGTACCCGAGCCCCGCCTGCTTGAGCAGGGTGCCGCTCTGGGGACCGATGTAATCAGACAGGGCAATCGGATAGCTCTCAGGCATTTCGCGGCGGATCCCGCTGAGCCGGCTGATCGTCTCGCGGATCTGGCGGGGCTGCCCAATGGAAGTGACGACGGCCGCCAGCACGTGCTGGGTGCCGCCCATCTTGAATTTCACCAGAAGATCGATGGGTTGTGCCCCCGCGTGCGCATTCGGCAGCTCCTCCCAAGCGGTTGCCTTCGAAAACAGCTCCCGCAGCTTCTGGGCTGCCGACCGGCCGATACCCTCCGCCTTTGGCATGCTTTCACTTATTCCCGTTCTTTCAGCGTACGCTGAAACATTAGGAACAAATGAAACTGCTGTCAAGCAAAAAACTGGGGTCGCCTGGGATAGAACAGCAGTGGGAGTGTGCTACCTGGAAGCTCCGCCGTCGTCCTCGATATCTTCCATCGTCTCGTCGTCCAGCCCGAAGTAATGACCGATCTCATGGACGACGACCTCCCGGACGAGCTCGGCCATCTCCTCGGGGTCGGCGCAGTCCTCCTCGATGGGCCCCTGGTAGATGTGGATCGTGTCCGGCAGCACGTTGCCGTAGGCCGAATCGCGGCGGGTGAGATCCACGCCGCGATAGAGACCGTACAGGGTGTCGGGCGGCTCGATGTCCATCTCACGCAGGGTGTCCTCGTCCGCCCAGTCCTCCACCACGACGGCGATATTGGCGAGCTTGTCCTTGAACGGCCGGGGCAAGGTCCTGAGAGCGGATTCGACCAGGGCTTCGAACTGCCTTCGGGTCATGCCGGGACGGGCCTGCGGGGGAAGTCCGGGGGCCTAGAGCCCCCTGACGCGCTCCACGTTGATGACGTCCTTGACCTCGCGAATGGACTGCATGATGTCCTGCAGCTGCTTGAGGTCTTCTACCTCGACGACGAAGTGATTGAGCCCCCGGCGATCCTCGGTCACCGTGACCTCGGCCTTGGTGATGTTCCCCTGGCGCGAGGAGATGGCACCGGTAATCTCCGCCAGCAGGCCGGGACGGTCCCGACCGATGTAGACGGCGATTCGCACCGGCCGCTTGGCCGGCTCGCCGTCCTCCCACTCCACGGCCATCAGGCGCTCCCGGTCGAGGACGTTCTTGACCACGGTCAGACAGTCGCGGGCGTGGACGGTGAGCCCGCGGCCGCGCGTGATGAATCCCACGATGCTGTCACCGGGGACCGGGGAGCAGCACTTGCCGAAGCGCACCATGAGGTCGTCGACGCCACGGATGCGCACCGCCCCCTCGCCCTTACGGGCGGGCTTCTGGGCCTTGGGCTCGGGCGCCGGCTCGCCCTCGTGGATCACGGAGGGGGCGAGCTTGCCGAGCACCTGCTGCACGGAGGTCTTCCCGTACCCGATCGACGCCAGCAGGTCGTCCGGGGACGGGAAGCCCAGCTCGGTGATGAGCTTCTTCATCTCCTCCGAGGCGAGTAGGCCGGTCGGCGAGAGGCGGTACTTCTTGGCTTCCCGCTCGAAGAACTCGCGCCCCAGCGTGAGGGACCGCGCCCGCTCCTCCACCTTCAGCCACTGGTTGATCTTGCTGCGGGAGCGCGTGGACTTGACGATCTTGAGCCAGTCCCGGCTCGGATGCTGATTGGGCGAGGTGACGACCTCGACGATGTCACCCTGCCGCAGCGTGTAGCGCAGCGGGACCAGCTTGCCGTTGACCTTGGCGCCCACGCAGTGCTCCCCGACCTTCGTGTGGACGGTGTATGCGAAGTCGATCGGCGTCGCCCCCTCGGGCAGCGCCTTCACGTCCCCTTTCGGCGTGAACACGTAGACCTCGTCGGGGAACAGATCGACCCGCACCGTGTCCATGAACTCCTGCGGATCCTTCGTCTCTTGCTGGGCTTCCCGTCCCCGGACGACCTGCTGGCGTCGATCGGGTACGGGAAGACCTCCGTGCAGCAGGTGCTCGGCAAGCTCGCCCC
>DASSSH010000229.1:0-4259 GCA_035708525.1 Candidatus Methylomirabilota bacterium | reverse complement strand
GCGCCGAGATCCACGAGCCGCTCGTACTCGAGCCGTGTCCAGCGCTTCGTGCTGATGGGAGGAGTGGCCATGTGCTCGGCTACGGCAGCAGGTCGGCGACGGCGATGCGGGCGGACGGCAGGGCGAGCGGGGAGCTCGAATCTCCGGGGCGAAGGGTCTGCACCTGTCCGTAGTGCCAGCCGAACGGCGCCTCGGCCGCGGCGGCGGGCTCGCGGTAGACTTCCAGGACGCGGTCCACGAGGTTGACGATCCAGTAGTCGGCCACGCGGGCGCGGGCGTAGAGACTGCTCTTGACGTTGCGGTCGAATGCCAAACTCGATTCCGCAACTTCTACGACCAGCACGGGGCAGGAGGGCTTGGGCTCAAGCGAAGCGTCCCTGGGCGCTCCGGTGACGACTGAGAAGTCCGGCTCCGGTTCGGATTCATCGTCGAGCGCCACCGGAAGTTGAATCCGGATACGCCAGCCGGATCCGAAGGCAGCGCGGAGCGCTTCATTGATCAGTTCGATTGCCGCCGAGTGTGGGCCTCCTTGGCGCTCGCGCACGATCAGGTCGCCGCCGATCAGCTCGAGGCGCTCGTCAGCGCGGAAGACGCCTATCTCGGTCAACCGGCCATACTCTGCGCGTGTCCACCGACGGGTCTGATAGGTGATCGAGTTCTTCAGGATTGCCACGGCTTCAGACTACTCAGCGGAAGGGTCCCGGTCAATGTCGCAACTCGGATACGTCCCGGTGATATGATCCAGCCCGCCGACAAGGAGGCCACACATGGAGATCGGTTGCCATCTGCCGACGACGCTCGGGCCCGACGCCGTCCGCGACGGGCTCGTCACCTTCGCGCGCGAGGCCGAGAAGCGCCAGGTCGCCTCGCTCTGGGTCAGCGATCACGTCGTCATCCCGCATGCTCGCGAGGGCTATCCCATGGGCGGGCGCTTCCCGGTGGCCCCCGAGGTGCCCTACCTCGAGCCTGTCACGGCGCTGGCCGCGGTGGCCATGTGCACCACGCGGGCGCGGCTCGGCTGCTCGGTGTTCATCCTCGGCCACCGGCATCCGGTGGTCATGGCCAAGATGCTGGCGAGCCTGGACGCGCTGACCGCCGGCCGGCTGATCTGCGGCGTGGGGGTGGGGTGGTGGCAGCACGAGCTGGAGGTGCTGGGCGTGCCGTTCCACGCGCGGGGGCGTCAGGCCGACGAGATCCTGCGCGTTTTCAAGGAGCTCTGGACGGCCGAGCGGCCGGCCTTCGACGGCGAGTTCTTCCGCTTCCGCGATATCGGGTTCGCGCCCAAGCCGCTGCAGAAGCCCCATCCGCCGATCTGGGTCGGGGGCGCGAGCCCCGGCGCCTACCGGCGCGTGGTCATGCTGGGCGACGGCTGGCACGCGATGTCGCGGACGCCGGCCGATTTCGAGAAGCAGCGCGATGAGCTGCGCGCCGCGGCGGAGGCGGCCAAGCGCGACTTCGGGACCATCGAGCTCTCGCTCCGTTTCAACCTGGACGAGCCGCTCCTGGCCAAGGGCGCGCAGGCGGTGATCGACCGCTTCGGCGAGTACAAGCGGCTCGGCGTCCAGCACGTCGCGGTGGTCTTCCGGCGGGAGGACCTCGGGCGGATGCTGGAGATCCTCGACCTCGTCACAGGCACGATCCGCCCCGCCGTCGACCGCGCCTGACCCTGATCCCTCTTCCCTATTTCCCTCTCCCCCAGAATTCCCTCTCCCCCCTGGGGAGAGGGCCAGGGCCCTAACTTCCCCTCTCCCCTCTGGGGAGAGGGGCAGGGTGAGGGGGCGATTTGAAATCGCAATTTGCGATTTCAAGTTTGAGGTCACAATCTGTGACCTCAAAGAGGCGTCCTGGGTTTGAAATCACAATTTGTGATTTCAAAGAACGGCGTGGCTGCCCCTCACGCGAAGCGCGGCATCACCTTCTCGCCGAACAGGCGCAGCGAGCGCAGCACCTTGTCGTGGGCCAGGCCGCCGCGCGAGAAGGCGCCCATGAAGTGGGTGACGCCCAGCGCCTCGTGGTGCTGCCGGATCCGGTCGGCGACCTCTTCCGGATCGCCCACGATGGCGGCCTGATCGAGCGCCTGCGCTTCGGTGAGGGCGAGCAGGTTCTCGCGCACGCGCCGGTAGAACTTGTACTGCTCGGGCGGGGCGCCGGTGGGATCGGCGATGAGATCGGCCTGAGTGCGGAAGAACCAGAGGACGGGCTCGCGGAGATCCTCGCGCGCCTGCTTCGAGCTCTCGGCGACGTGGATGATCTTGTTCATACAGATCTCGGCCCCCGCGAGGCTGCCGTGGGCCGCCCGCCACTCGGCGTGGTAGGCGTCGTAGTTCTTCTTCAGGATGTCGAAGGGCGTGAAGGCGGGCGAGGTGAGCAGCTTGAGCCCGCGCCGCGCGGCGAGCGTGTAGGTGTCCGGCGAGACGGCCGCCGTCCAGAGCGGCGGATGCGGGCGCTGCAGCGGCTTGGGGAGCACGCGGACGGGCGGCACCTCGTAGAACTCGCCCTTGAACTCCATCCGGTCCTCGCTCCACGCCCGCCGGATGATCTCGTACGCCTCGTCGAAGCGCTCGCGGGTCTGGGCCATGGAAACCCCGAGCCCCTGGAACTCCTTCGGCTGGTAGCCGCGGCCGAGGCCGAACTCCAGCCGCCCGCCCGAGAGGATGTCGATCTCGGCCCATTCCTCGGCGATGCGCACCGGATGCTCGAACGGCGCGATGACCACCGCGGTGCCGATGCGCGCGCGCCGGGTCTCGCGCGCGAGCGCGCCGGCCAAGGGCGCCAGCGAGGGGCAGATGCCGTAGTGCGAGAAATGGTGCTCGGCCAGCCAGAGCGTGTGGAAGCCGAGCTCGTCGGCGAGCCGGCATTCCTCGAGCGTGTTGCCGTACACCTCGGCGTGGGTCTGCCAGTCGCGGAGGGAGAGGAGGTTCTGGGTCGAGAATTTCATGTCGGGAATCCTCGGGTTAACTGAGTACGCGGGTGATGGCGCCGCGGGCCAGGCGGTCGACGCGCTCGTTCATGGGATTGCCCGCATGCCCCGCGACCTTGTGCCAGGTGACGGCGTGCTGCTCGACGAGGCTGACCAGCGCCTCCCAGAGGTCGCGGTTCTCCACGGGGCGTTTCTGGGCATTGCGCCAGCCGTTCTCGCGCCAGCGGACGTACCACTTGTCGCGGAAGCAATTGACCACGTACGCGCTGTCGCTGTAGATGGCCACCTGCCGGCGCGGGCCCTTGAGCGAGCGGAGCGCCTGGATGGGCGCCAGGAGCTCCATGCGCTGGTTGGTGGTCGAGCTCTCGCCGCCCGAGAGCTCGCGCTCGTGACCGCCCTCGATGACGATGGCCGCCCAGCCGCCGGGGCCGGGATTGCCCGAGCAGGCGCCGTCGGTGTAGATCGTCACGGGGTGGGGATCCGGGCTCATAGGGGCGCTCGGGCGATCAGCCACTCCTCACCCCTGATCGTTCCCCTCACCCTGACCCTCTCCCCAGAGGGGAGAGGGAGACGACTATCCTCTCCCCCGGAGGGGGAGAGGATGAAGGTGAGGGGGACAGAATCGGACTTAGCCGGGCCAGTAGAGGTAGCGGCCGCAGGACTCGCACGGGATCAGCGCGGTCTGCGCGCGCAGCTCCTGCAGCCGCTGGGGCGTGATGCTCACACGGCAGCCGCCGCACGAGGAGGGCTTGGCGACGGGCACGAGGGCCAGGCCGCCGCGGGCGCGGAGCAGCTTCTCGTAGTCCGCCAGCACGGGGCCGGGCAGCCGGCCGGCCAGCTCCTGGCGCTCGGTGCGCACGGCGGAGAGCTCGGTCTCGATGCCGCGCAGCTTCTCCTGAAGCGCGGCCTCCTCGCCGCGGCCCTGGCTCTCGCGGGTCTTGAAGCGGGCTTCGGCCTCCTTGATGTCGGCCACGAGCCGCTCCTGCGTCTCCATGAGGATGAGGATCTCTTCCTCGATCTTGGCCTTCTCCTGCTTGATCTCCTCGATCTCGGTGAGGACCGCGGAGTACTCCTTGTTGGTCTTGACCTCGTACAGGCGCGCCTCGGTCTTGGTGCGCTTGGCCTGGGAGACCTCGAGATCCTTCTCCTTCGCGCGCTGCTCCTTCTTGGCGGTGTCGAGCCGGGCCTTGGTCGTCTCCACGCCCTTCTTGGCCTCGTCCACCTCGGCGTGGATGGCGGCGATTTCCTTCGGCAGGCGCGCGGCGTCGGCCTCGAGGACCGCGATGCGCGTGTCCACGTTCTGCAGATCTATGAGCGTGCGAAGCTGATCGTCCACTAA
>DASSSH010000228.1:0-3108 GCA_035708525.1 Candidatus Methylomirabilota bacterium | reverse complement strand
CCTGACCCTCTCCCCAGAGGGGAGAGGGAATCCCGGATCACCCTCTCCCCACAGGGGAGATGGAGTCCAAGTCCCCCTCTCCCTTCCAGGGAGAGGGCCGGGGTGAGGGTGAAGTCGGTCATGCGTGGGTGATCTGGACACCCTCCATCAGCGTCCGGTGAATAGGGCAGCGCCCGGCGATCTCACCGAGCCGGGCGCGCTGCTCGTCGCTGAGGTCGCCGCCCAGCAACAGCTCCAGCGCGATGGCGGCGATCTTCCCGCTGCCCGCGTCGCGGCGCAGGCACACCTCGAGTCGGTCGAGCGCCCATTGCTTGCGTTCGGCGTACAGCCGAACCGTCATCACCGTTCAAGCGCCGAGCGAAGCCAGCAATAATTCGCTCGGGCTCGGTCCCGTGTCCTCGCCGCCGCTGTCCTTCGGCTCGTCGGCCAGCACCCGGTGCGGCCCGATATGCGCCTCCGCCTTGAGATTGCCCAGCCACGTCACCACCACCTCTCGTGCCATGGACGCCTCCCGATTGTCGCCGTGTGCTAGAATCCCGCCGTCATGCGCGTGCTGATCATGGGCGGCACCGAGTTTATCAGCCTCCATCTCCTCCAGGCGCTCCTGCGCCGCGGGCACGAGGTGACGGTCTTCAATCGCGGGCGCCGCCCGGAACGGCTCCCCGCCGGCGTGCAGCGCATCGTCGGCGACCGCAAGGACCACGCGGGGCTGCGCGAGCGGCTGAAGGGGCAGCGCTTCGACGGCGCCTACGACGTGACGTACGCGCCGACGCTGGGCGAGGACGTGGCCGCGCTGGCGGATGCGCTCGAGGGCGAGCCGCACGTGATCTTCGTGTCGACGGGGCGCGTCTATGACCACGCGCTCCCCATCCCCTACTCCGAGCAGACGCCGCGGAGCTTCTACTGGGGCGACTACGCGCGGCACAAGATCGCGGGCGAGGATGCCCTCCTCGAGCGCCACCACGCGCGCGGGCTGCCCGTCAGCATCGTGCGTCCCACCCACGTCATGGGCCCGCTCAACACGCGGAACAACGAGACCTTCTTCATGGACCGCATCCACCGCGGCCGGCCGGTGCTCGTCCCCGGCCACGGCGGCTGGCTGCGGCAGTTCGGCCACGTCGAGGACCTGGGCGAAGCGATGGCGGCCATGCTGGGCGACCGTCGCGCGTTCGGCCAGGCATACAACGTGATGGGCGAAGACACGGTGACCCAGGTGGGCTTCGTCGAGCTGATCGCCGACGTCATGGGCCGGCCCGTGACCTTCCGCCATTTCGACCCCGCGCTGCTCAAGGGCTTCGACAAGCCCGGCCTCGTCTTCGGCCAGAACCTCGTCTACGAGTGTCACGCCGTCCACACCACCTACAAGCTCCGCCGCGAGCTGGGCATCCGCCCCAAGTACACCTTGGCTTCGGGCCTGGCGCAGACCTGGAAATGGTATCAGTCTCAGGGGCTCGGCGAGCGGCCCGTGGACTTCGCCTTCGAAGACGCTCTCCTCAAGACACTCGGCGAGTGAGCGACCGCAGCATCCTCGTCTTCTACCCGCAGGCGAGCGAGGCGCGCGCCCACGCCGAGCTGATGCGGCTTCCCCGCAAGGGCCTGACCGTCCACGTCGCCTCATCCGTGGAGGAGGCGGCCGCGTTGATCGGCCAGGTCGAGATCCTCTACGCCTGGCACTTCCCCCGCCGCCTGCTGCCCTGGGCCGCGCGGCTCCGATGGGCCCAGTGCATGGGCGCGGGCGTGGAGCGCTTCCTCGGCCCGGAGCTGCCACCGCGGGTGATCGTGACACGCGCCGCCGGAATCTTCGGGCCGTGGATGGCCGAGTACACCATCGCGCGGTGCCTCTGGGTGACCCAGCGGATCGAGCACTTCCGCCGCCAGCAGCAGGAGCGGCGCTGGGCGCCCGCCGATCCGATCCCGTTGCGGGGCCGCACCCTCTGCATCGTGGGTCTCGGCGACATCGGCCGCGCCATCGGCAAGACGGCGAGAGCCCTCGGGATGCGCGTGATCGGCGTGAGCCGACGGGGTCGACGGGTGAGGGAGGCCGATCGCGTTTACAAGACCGGGGCGCTCCGCCGCGCCCTGGGCGAGGCCGACTTCGTCGTGCTGACGGTGCCGCTGCTCCCCGAGACACGCGGGCTCATCGGCGCCGCCGAGCTCGCGGCCATGAAGCCCTCGGTCTGGCTCATCAATATCGCGCGGGGGCCCGTCGCCGACGAAGGGGCGTTCCTGCGCGCGCTGAGCGAGCGGCGCATCGGCGGCGCGGTCCTGGATGTCTTCGACCAGGAGCCCTTGCCACCCGACCATCCCTTCTGGCGCCTCGACAACGTGGCCATCACCCCCCACATCGCCGGTCCCAGCACACCGGCCGAGATCGCGCCCATCTTCAACGACAACCTCCGCCGCTATCTGGCCGGCCGGCCGCTCCGATATATCGTCGACCGCCGTCGCGGCTACTAGGCTCCCCGACCCTCTCCCCCACCGGGGAATACGACGCTGTGGTTGACTCCCCGTGGTGGGGGGATAGACTGGCTCTGATGGACCTCAAGCGCGCAATTGCCATCTCGATGGTCGCCGTGGTGGTCGCCCTGCTCCCGCTCTGGGTCCCCGCGGCGCAAGCTCAAGAGCAGCGCCCTGAGCAGCGGATGGAGCGCTCCCCGACCCCGATCCCGATCGCGCCGCCGAAGTCCGTCGAGGTGGAGAAGGACGTCCAGCAGGCCCAGAAGGAGCTGAAAGCCCAGCAGCGGACCGACGCGATCGCCCGCGACAACGTGAAGACCGTGCCGAGCCGACCCGACCTCGGGCAGGATGTCGCGGGCGGCATCCAGTCGCGAGCCGTCCAGGACGCGCTGCGTCGCCGCTAGCCTCCCTGCTCCTCACCGCCGCGGCGACCGCGCAGCCGCTCGCGGTTACTACTTCGTGTCGTTCATCCCCATCCGGCGCTCGACGGCGATCACGTCCCGGGGCCGTTCGAAAGGCGGAGGCGCCGGCGCGCCGGCTTCGCGGGGTCGGCCGATGGCCTCGAAGAAATGCTCGAGGCCGGGCGGCGACACGACCCACAGCATCACCAGCTCTTCCGGGCTGTCGTTGACGATCTCGTGCTTGACGTCC
>DASSSH010000227.1:0-23850 GCA_035708525.1 Candidatus Methylomirabilota bacterium | reverse complement strand
TCCCACCATGCGGGCGCCGGCGCCGATCATCCGCGCGGCGTAGTCGGCCATATAGGCGGGCGAGGAGAGGTAGATGAGCCGCTCGCCGACTCGACTCGGCAACCCGGCATTCGGCTGGATCACCACGGGCAGCCGCCCCGCCTCCGGCAGCATCTGCTCGAGCATGTCGTACAGCACGCTGGAGCCCACCGAGCAATTCGCGCCCACCGCCTGCACGGGCAGCTCACGGAGCGTCCGCACGACTTCGGCCGCCGTGCGGCCGAGGAAGGTCACGCCGTCATCGGTGAAGGCCACCTGGGTCACGATGGGGAGATCCGTGATGGAGCGGATGGCCTCCACCGCGAGCCGCATCTCGTTCAAGTCCGAGAACGTCTCCACGATGAACGCATCGACGCCCCCCTCGAGGAGGCCCTCCGCCTGCTCGCGGAATGCCGCGCGCCCCTCGTCGGGCTCGACGGAGCCGAGCGGCGCGAGGTACTTGCCCAGCGGCCCCATGGAGCCCAGCACGAACACATCGCGCCCCATGCTCTCGCGCACGTCGCGCGCCAGCTTGACCCCGCGGAGGTTGATCTCCCGGACGCGCGCGGCGAGGCCGTGGACGCCCAGCTTGAAGCGGTTGGCGCCGAAGGTGTTGGTTTCCACGCAGTCCGAGCCCGCGGCGAGATACTCGGCGTGGATGCCCTGGACGATCCTCGGGTCGTTGACGTTGAGCACATCGAAGCAGGCATCCAGGGGCACGCCGCGCGCATAGAGCATGGTGCCCATGGCGCCGTCGCAGAGCAGCGGGCGCTCCGCCAGCCGGTCGACGAAGGCGGCGGCCATCCTAGCGCGCCGTCCGCTCGCGCGCCTCGAGCGCGCTCAGGATGCGGGCGGCCACCTGGTCGGGACCGATCGTGGTGGTGTCGATGGTCAGATCGGCCTGGCGGTAGAAGGGCTCGCGCGACCGGTAGAGCGCTGCCACATCCTCGCGGCTTCGCCCGATCAGCATGGGGCGCTCGCCGCCCCGCAGGGCTCGCTCGTAGAGGGTATCGAAGTCGCCGGACAGCCAGACCACGGTTCCGATCGTCCGCAGCGCCGCCGGGCGCCCTTCGTGGCAGGGCAACCCGCCCCCGGTGGCGATGACGTCGCCGCGCTTGAGCGCCAGCAACTCCAGAGCCTCCTCCTCGAGGTCCCGGAAGCGGGCCTCGCCGTCCCGGGCGAAGATCTCGGGGATCGGTCGCCCTTCCTTCGCCGTGATCATGTCGTCGACCTCGACGAAGCAGCGGCCGAGCCGGCGGGCCAGGATGCGCCCGACGGTGGACTTACCCGCTCCCATGAAGCCCACCAGCACCACGTTGTCACCTCCGCCCGCCATGATAACGAACAGGGTAACACTAACGCTGCTCGCGGGGCTCGATGTAGAGCGCCCGCCCGACTTCCCACGCTCCCGCCAGGAAGGGAACGGCGATCAGCGCGCCGATGATCCCGGCCAGCTTCGCCCCGACCAGGATCCCGATCATCACGGCTAGCGGGTGGAGTCCGGTGGCGCGGCCTACGAGCTGGGGCACGAAGAGCTTGGCCTCGAGGAGATTAGCTCCCCAGAAGACGAGCGCCGCCCAGACGGCCAACCCGATCGAGATGTTGAGCGCGGCCAGGATGCCGAGCACGGCCGCGGCCGGCGAGCCCAGGAACGGCACGACGTTGAGTACCGCGGCAGCACCGCCGATCAGGAGCGCGTACGGCACGCCGAGCACGGCCAAGCCCACGGCGATCACGGTGCCCACGGCGAGGCTCACGACCGCCTGGCCGCGCACGTACCCGCCCATGACGGCCAGCACCCGCGCGGCCACCTCCACCGCCAGGGCGCGACGTGATGCGGGCAGGAAGGCGCCCAGCCCGCGGCCGACACGCTCGGCGTCGATCACCAGGTAGGCCGCGACGACCAGGACGAGGAAGAAGGCCACGACGGCGCCGATGGCGCCCTTGGTGACGAGGAGCGTGTTCTGGACCAGCACCTCGCCGATCCGCTTGAGACTCTCGCCGTCCTCGGACAGGCCGGGCAGCGGAATATCCCACCGCGCGCCCCAGGCCACGAGCGCGGCGAGCAGCGCCCGTCCCTTGTCGACGAGCGCGGGCAGCTGCGCGGCGAATTGGCGGCCCTCCTCGAGGAAGGCGGGAACGAGGAACCGCCCGAGCGCGCTCACCACGAGCGCGGCGGCCAGATAGACGCCGGCAACGGTGACGAGGCGGGGGATGCGGTGGCGGTCACCCCAGCGGGCGGCCGGCAGGATCGCCGCCGCGACGACCAGGGCGAGGAAGAGCAGCACCCAGAGCTGCCATGTCTCCACCAGGACCCAGACCCCGATCCCCGCGAGGACGACACGGCTGATGGCGCCCCACGTGACAAGCTCGACGGGACGGTCTTTCACCGGTGCACGGTGGCCGCGGCGGGAACGCGCCGGTAGGCGCAGTCCCGCATCCAGCAGCGACGGCACTGAACGAAATAGTGATCGACCCGCGCCTGGGGCCCGACGCCGACCAGAAAGGAGATGCTCTTGGCCGGTGTCATGAAGCAGGCGCTGTTGAGCGTGACCCCGATCGGCTCGCCGGGACAGAGGCGGAAGAGCTCGGCCTGCTCGGCCGTATCCCAGCCCGCGTAGCCGGGACTGATGCGGTTGGTCACCTTCAGGCCTTCAGCCAGCGCCACCTGGCAGAGCAGATCGTTGGCGTATTCGGCCAGGCTCTCGGCTGCGGCCGATCCGACGCTGTCGAGCATGACCGCCAGGGGGAACTCGCGCGCGTCGAACAGCACCCGCACGCGCTCTTCGATGGCGAGGCCCACGGTGCAGATACCCGCCCCCACAGCCTCGAGCCGCCCCCACAGCCGCTCGATCTCCGGGATATGCAGGGCCTGGTCGGAAGCCTCGATCACATCGGGCGCCTGGCGGTTGACCGGCACCGCGCGGTAAACCACGCGCGGGATCATCAGACGCTCGCCCAGGGCCAGGGCCTCGTCGAAGAGGGCGATCACGTCGGCGGTCGGGATGTCGACACCCTTCTTGTAACCCTGGAAGCGCAGGACCTCGTCGCGGTCGATCCGCAGGGGCAGCCCCTCGAGGGCGACGGGAACGGTCGTGAGGACGCGGAGCGCCTCGGTCACTTCCTGCGGCGCGAGCGCACGACCTCGGCGATGAGGCGGATGTGATCGGGCCCGGAGCCGCAGCAGGCCCCGACGATGTTGCAGCCGGCGTCGAGCAGCGCCGGGTAGTCCTTGGCCATGGCCTCGGGGCCCAGCTCGTAGGTGACCTGGTCGCCCTTGGTGATGGGCAGCCCCGCGTTCGGATACGCGATCAAGGGCGCATCGGTGACGGCGCGCATTTCGCGGATGATGGTAATGGCCCGGTCGGGACCCCGACCACAGTTCATCCCCACGATGTCGGCGCCGGCGGCAAGGAGGTTCTTCGCCACCTCGGCCGGACTCTCGCCCCACATGGTCCGGTCCCGGTCATTGCTTTCCTCGTACTGGAAGAACATGGTCGCCATGACCGGCAGGTCGGCGGCCGCCTTGCAGGCTTTCACGGCGGCGGTAGCCTCCTGGGGGAACATCATCGTCTCCACGGCGAAGATGTCCACGCCCCCCTCGGCCAGGGCCTCGGCCTGCTCCGTGAAGGTCTCCAGGTACTCCTCGTCCGTGGCCACGTTGTCCCCGACCCCGTACTCGACCGGCAGGGAGCTGGTGGGACCGATGGAGCCGGCGATGTAGCCTCCCGGCGGGCAGACCGACCGCGCCAGGCGCGCGCCCTTCTCGTTCAGCTCGCGCGTCCGGTCGCCGATCTTGTACTCCTTCAGCTTGAGCCGCGTCCCGCCGAAGGTGTTGGTCTCGACGAAGTCCGAGCCGGCGTCGAAGTAGCCCTTGTGGATACCGCGGACGACATCGGCATGAGTGTCGTTCCAGAGCTCGGGACACGCGCCGTTGGCGAGCCCGGCGGCGAAGAGAGCGGTGCCATAACCGCCGTCGAAGACGAGCAGCTCGCCGGCACGCACCCGCTCGACGATCTCCCAGCCGCGGGGACGGGACGGCATCAGGCGCTCACCGGGACGCCGAGCAGCTCCTTGGCGCGCGTGACCGCGAGGGTGGAGTCCTTGGCGTAGCCGTCGGCGCCGATCTCGTCGGCGTAGGCCTGGTTCACCGGCGCGCCGCCGATCATCACCTTGACCCGGCCGCGGACTCCCGCCTTTTCCAGGGCGTCGATCGTCCGCTTCATGGCGGGCATGGTCGTGGTCATGAGCGCGGAGATCCCGACGATCTGGGCGTTGTGCTCCTCGACCGCCGCGACGAACTTCTCGGGGGCGACGTCGCGGCCGAGGTTGTGCACCTTGAAGCCCGCGCCTTCGAGCATCATCGCGACCAGGTTCTTGCCGATGTCGTGCAGGTCCCCCTGCGCCGTGCCGATCACCACCACGCCCAGGTTCTGGTTGGCGCCGCCGGCCTTGGTGATGAGCGGCTTGAGCAGATCGAGGCCCGCGTACATGGCTCGCGCCGACAGCAGGACCTGGGGCACGTAGTACTCGTTACGACGGAACTTCTCGCCGACGACGTCCATACCGGGAATGAGCCCGCGGAAGATCAGCTCCTTGGGATCCATGGACAGCGCCAGGCCTTCCTGCGTCTTGCGCGCCACCGTGTCCTTGTCCCCCAGAATCAGGGCGCGCGCCATGGTCGGGTAGTCGAAGCCCTTGTCGCTCATGCGGGAGTGTGGACCTCTTGGGCCTTCACGGTCGGATAGCCCGCCTTCTGCCACGCGGTCATGCCGCCGATGACATTGTACCAGTCGGTCATTCCCTCGCGGCTGAACGCGCTGATCACCGTGCTCGAGCGCAGCCCGGCGGCGCAGAGCACAGCCTTGGGTCGTCCCTCCGGCACTTCACCTTTGCGCCGCGTCGCCTCCCCCATCGGCAGATGGAGCGCGCCCTCGATGTGGCCCTCGTCCCACTCGAACGGCTCGCGGACGTCGATGACCACCAGATCGGGCCGCTCCTCGCGCATCGTCGCCAGGTCGTGCACCGAGATCTGGGGTACCGTGCCGACCGGGAGGCCCTGGCTGCGCCACTCGGCCATCCCGAACTGCAGGTACCCGGCGACGGCATCGAGGCCGATCCGGCTCATCCCCTGGACGGCGCGCGTCAGGTCGGTCGGGCTGGCCACGACGAGGATGACCGGCACCTCGGCGGGCACGAACCAGCCCACCCGGGTCGAGAACTGCGGGCTCTCGATCGACACGTTGATGGCGCCCGGGACATGCCCCTGGCCGTACTCCTCCGAGCTTCGCACGTCGAGCACGCAGGCGCCCTTGGCGGCGGCCTCGCGCACCTGCCCGGCCGACAGCGGTCGGGGTTCGCCGATCATCGGCAAGGCCTGGGCGCGGTTGCGGGCGATGATCCGGTCAAAGTTGGGCGGCTTGGGCGGCAGGCCCGTCATCAGACGCTGGACAAACGTCTCCACGTCCGGTGCCTGAAGCGCCGGATTGAAGCGGCGCTCGAACCCGATAGTCGAGGCCGTCTTGCTCGACATCGCGCGACCGCAGGACGAGCCGGCGCCGTGCGCGGGGTACACCTCGACGCTGTCCGGCAGCCGCATGAGCCGCTCCGTCAGGCTCCGGTAGAGATTGGCCGCCGCCTGCTCCCCCCCGAAGTCTGGACGCCCCACATCGCCGACGAAGAGAGTGTCGCCCGTGAGGACGAACCAAGGCTCGTCGCCCCGGCTGAGATCGGTCACCAGGAGCGAGATGCTGTCGGGGGTGTGGCCCGGAGTGTGCAGAACCTTCAGGCTCACGTTGCCGATCTTGACCTCGGCGCCGTCTTCCACGGGGACGTGGACGAACGCCGCGCTGGCCGCCGGGTGGATATGAATGGGTGCGCCGGCCTTGGCCGCGAGGGCCTGGTTGCCCGAGATGTGGTCGGCGTGGACGTGGGTATCGATGATGTGAGTGATGGTCAGTCCTTTGCGTCGGACCATGGACAGGTACTCATCGACCCGTTCCCTGGCGGGGTCGACGACGACGGCTTGGCCGGACTGACCGCAGCCGATGAGGTAGGAAAGGCAGCCAGCCTCCTCGTTGAGGATCTGCTGGAAGATCATCGCTCGAATGTTCCCATAGGGACGGAGGGTTGCGCAAGGCCGGGCCGGTAGAGGTAACTTGACCCCCGGCTGCCCAGTAGACTAAACTCGTACGAATTGTGGCACTTTGCGCTCAAGGGCCTTGGGGAGTGGCGGTCGAGGCTGGATAGGAACGCGACAAGGTAAGGGCTCGGATGAAGATCAGAGTACTCGGCGCCTACGGCAGCGAGGGGCAGGGCCAGCGACCCACCGCCTTCCTCGTGGATGACCGAGTCTTGGTGGACGCCGGCACGGTAGGCGCAGCCCTCTCCGTTCCAGAGCAGACCGAGATCGAGTTCGCCCTGCTGAGCCACGCCCACCTCGATCACACCGTCGGGCTCGCCTTTCTCACCGATACGCTGGCCATGGTCGCCCCGGAGAAGCGGGTCACGGCCTGCAGCATCGCGCCCGTCATCGAATCGCTTCAGTCCCACGCCTTCAACGACGCGCTGTGGCCCGACTTCACCACCATTCCCTCGCCGGCGAACGCGGTGCTCGCCTTCCGGACCCTCCCGGAGGAGGCCGAGGCGCGCGTCGGCGACCTCTGGGTGACGCCGGTTCACGTGGATCACACCATTCCCACCACGGGCTATGTGATCCACAACGGCGAAACCGGGTTCGTCTTCAGCGGCGACACTGGGCCGACCCAGCGGCTCTGGCGACTGGCGCGGGAGATGAGGAGGCTGAAGGCGCTGATCGTGGAGACGGCATTCCCCAATCGGCTCAACATGCTGGCCCGCGCGTCAGGACATCTCACGCCCGACATGCTTCGGCGCGAGGTGGACAAGATGCCCGCCGATATCCCGATCTGGGTCTATCACATCAAGCCGCAGCTGTATCAGGAAACCGCCGAAGAGCTCGCGAAGATCGATCCCACCCGAATCCATATCCTGGAGCAAGGCAAGACCTACACCCTCTAGGGCCGCGCCCGGCTTAGCTCCTCGCCCGGGCGAAGAGAAAATCGCCCAGCCAGCCGTGAACCGACGCGCCGTGCTCGAGGTGCGGGAAATGCCCGCAGCGCTCGAGCCAGCGCCCCTCGGCGCCCCGGATTCCCTCGACGGCAGCCGTCGCGTGGGCCAGCGGGATGACCGGGTCCTGGCGGCCGTGGATGACGAGCGTGGGCCGCTCCCACTCCGCGAGCGCGGCGCGATACACCCCGCCCCCCGACGCGAAGTCGTCCCAGATCCCGCGCAGAGTCGCCAGGTAGGCCGCGCGGCCATCCGGCGTGGCGCGGACTCCGAATTCGTGCGCGACCAGGAAGGCGATCTCCTCGGGGTCGGGCGTGACGATGCAGCGACGCAGGGCTAGGGCACAGAGCCGCGGCGTGACCATCCTCGCCATCACCTCGCCGAGCCCCCGCATTGTCATGAGCCGGTAAATGATCGAGGGACGCAGGGGAAAGCCCGGAACGGTCGGGCTGAGCAGGGCGAGCCGGTCCACGCGCGAAGGATTAGCCGTGGCAAAGGCGACGGCGACCCCACCCCCCAACGAGTGGCCGACCAGGTGGACCCGCTCGATCCCCAGGGCGTCGAGCAGGCGATTCACCGCCTCGGCGAAGAAGGGCAGGCCGTAGTCGCGCCGGGGTTTGGCGGACTGCCCGAAGCCCGGCAGGTCGAGCGCGATCACCGTGGCGTGGGGGGCGAGAGCCGCGATGGTGTGACGCCAGGACTCGGCGAAGGCGCCCAGGCCGTGGATCAGCAGGGTCGGCGGTCCGCTCCCCGTGCTCGTGTAGTAGAGCTCGAGCCCGTCCACCGCCGCGCCCGTGAGCCGAATCCGCGCCATGTCAGCCGGACGGGATCAGGGGCGCCCGGGCGCGTCGAGGAGACGACTCAGGCGGTCCCGGAAGGGGAAGACGCTGTAGAGCCCGCCGGTATGGATGAAGCAGACGCGCTGGCCCAGGGCCTTGCGGTCCCTGGCGAGCGTGCCGAGGAGGCCGGCGAAGGCCTTGACGGTGTAGACGGGATCCAGCAGCACGCCCTCCTGCTGGGCCAGCCGGATGATGGTGCCGAGCGCCTCGTCGTCCACTCCCGCCCGGCCCGCTCCCTGGTAGCCGTCGAGGAGGTGGATGGTCTTGGGAACGTCGAGGGCAAAGCCGAAGCGCTGGATCGCTGACTCGATAGT
Organism: Candidatus Methylomirabilota bacterium; assembly: GCA_035708525.1. Taxonomy (GTDB): domain Bacteria; phylum Methylomirabilota; class Methylomirabilia; order Rokubacteriales; family CSP1-6; genus DASSSH01. Next base: position 15,593 of record DASSSH010000227.1, on the reverse strand, counting down.
CCGGCTGATGTAGCCACGGACGTGCTCCGCGGAATACGCGATCGGCACCCCCACCACCTCGGCAGGCAAGCCCCCCAGCTGCTTGCCCATGAGCAGCCCCGCCTGGCTGCCACCGCTGAAGGCCGTGACGACCACGGTGTCGAAGCGGGGAGCGCCGTGAGTGATCTGCTTGGCGATCTCGACGGCGCACTCGAGGTAACCCAGGGCGCCCACCTCGTTGGAGCCGCTCTCCGGGATGATGTAGGGGCGGCTGCCCTGGGCGCGGATCTCCTCGGCGAGGCCCTCGAGGATCCGGTCGACGTTCGCGAACTCCTGGTCCGAAAGATACCGGACCTCGGCGCCCAGCAGCCGGTTCAAGAGCAGGTTGCCATCGTAGGCCTCGGGGCGGGCTCCTTTGACCGCCAGCACGGCCCTGAGCCCAAGCCGCGCGGCGACCGCCGAGACCGCGCGGCAACAGTTGGACTGGAGCGTCCCACAGGTCACCAGGGTGTCGGCTCCCTGCTGGAGCGCGTCCCCGACCAGGAACTCCAGCTTGCGAACCTTGTTGCCCGATTCCAGGAGGCCCGTGAGGTCGTCACGCTTGATGAAGAGCTCGACGCCCAGCTGACGGGACAGCCGCTCGAGCTTCATGATGGGCGTGGGTGCGAGCGCGAGTTCCAGACGGGCGGGAACACCCATGCGCCCATCCTACCACCAGCCTCTACAAATGCTGTTCTCCGGCCGCTCCTCTTCTCTACGAATGCTCCTGCTTGAGCGTCGCGGCGATCGGGGCGAAGTCGTAGGCGGGAAAGACCTGATAACGGAAGGCGCCCCAGGCCTTCTGCTCCATGTAGCGGTTGAGCAGGCGCACCTTATCGGCGTCCACCCAGAGCTGGATGATGAAACCGTACGACATGGCCACCACCCAGGACACCAGCTCGCTGCCCTCGGGCGGGAAATCCCGATAGAAGCCGGTCTGTTTCAGGTGGGCCATGATCTCGTCCAGCGTCTTGGACTGGTCATGGTGCAGCAGGACGGTCAGCAGGACGCGATTGTCCCCGGCCATGGAGCCCTCCGTGCGGCGAATGCGCTGCGCGGCCGACGCGGCGCGCCGGCCCGAAGGGGACCCTACCACATTGGCCAGCGTCCTTGGCCCCGGCACGGTTGACACCGGGTCCGCGAGCGAGTACCGTGCAAGCCATGCGGATCGAGGTCCACGACAATCAGATCGAGTCCGCCCTCAAGACCATGAAGAAGCTCATGCTGAAGGATGGGCTCTTCAAGGAAATGAAGAAGCGGGCGTACTACGAGAAGCCTTCCGTCAAGCGGAAGCGGAAGCAGGCCGAGGCCCGGAAGAAGCGGCGGAAGGCCATGAAGCGCACGGAGCAGGAAGACTAGTCGGCCCCTCCGGGCGCTCGGCGCCCGCCGCCTCCTCCCCCGCCCTGACGGTGACTCCCACCCGGGAGACCCTTGCCAGCCCCCGTCTCTGGCTGGCCTTCTTCTCCATGCTCATGGTGTCGGGGATCACCAACACCTTCCCCGTATTTTTCCCCCCGCTCTTGGCTGAGTTCGGCGGCTCCCGCGGCGCCACCGCGTCGGCGGTCTCGGTCCTCTGGCTGGGCGGGGCCATCCTGGGCCCCCTGGCCGGCTATCTGGTGTCGCGAGGGAATCCGCGGCTGCTGGTCGTGACCGGTCTCGCCGCCACAGCCGGGGGGCTGGCTCTCGGCACCCTGGCCACGTCGCTCAACTGGTTCATCCTGGCAGTCGGGGTCGGGGGCGGGATCGGCGTCGGGCTGACCGGAATGATCACTCAGGCCGCGCTGATCGCGGACGCCTATGTCCGTCGCCGCGGCCTCGCCATGGGAATCGCCTTCTCAGGTTCGATGGGAGCCTATGCGCTGGCGCTCCCCGCCCAGTGGTTGATCAATCAGTGGGGCTGGCGGAGCGCGTTCTGGGGCTATGTCATCGCCATCGTCGCCCTCATCCCGTGGGCGTGGGCCGTTCATCCGACCCGTCTGCATTCGGGCGCCGGCGACCACAGCGCGGCTGCTTGGGGAGAGCGCACCGTCGGCTCGATCGTGGCCTCTCCGGGCTTCTGGAGCCTGCTCGTGGTCTTCACGACGCCACCCCTGTTTGGCTATCTCGCCACCACTCAGCACACCCTCTACTTCACCGCCCGTGGCTTCTCGGCCGGCGACGCCTCACTCATGCTCGCCGTGGGCGGAGGCCTTGCGGGTTGCGGCCGGGCGCTCGCGGGTCTCGTGGCGGATCGCTTCGGCGGCCCCGCGGCGGGGTTCGTGTCCTTCAGCTCCTCGCTGCTGGGAATGCTCTGCCTGCTGGGAATGGAGGCCTGGCCCACGCGGCTCTTGGCGGCGGGCTACGTGCTCTTCCTTTTCCTTCCGCTCGGCTCGCGCGCCACGATCGTCTCGGTCCTGGTCAGCCGCATCGCCCCGCCGACGCACTACGGCCTGATCTTCGGTCTGCTCGGGATCGGCAACAGCCTTGGGGCCGCCGCCGGGCCGTGGTTGTCCGGAGCGATCTACGACCGGACGCACTCCTACCTGGCGATCTATCTCTGGGCGACCACGATCGCGCTGGCCGGGCTGGCCGCCCTCGTGATCTTCAGCCTCTCGACGCCGCGACGCGCCTGACTCAGCCCTGGAGCCAGCGGGCTCCCGCGCGCACCGTCAGCACAGGGACGAATCGAAGGCGGGCCCGGATCTCGTGGCCCGCCGAGTCGGCGAAGCTGAAGTCGCCTTCCTCGATGTCCAGGACGGCGGCGTCCCCCGCCGCGCCCGGCGCCAGAGTCCCCAGCTCGTCCTGCTGACCGATGGCGCCCGCCGGGGCGTCGGTGACCGCGCGGATCACCTCGTCGATCGGCATGCCGAGGGCGAGGAAACTGGACATCACACCGAGCAGGTCGTACATCCGCCGGGCGACCAGGGGCCGGACCATGTCGGTGGACAGCGTCGTCGGCGGCAACCCTTGTTCGATCGCCGCCCGCGCCACCGTGAGGTCGCAGTGCACGCCGGCATGGGCGACGTCGAGGATCACGCCACGCTTCGCGGCCTCGCGGACCACTTCGCGCACCTTCCCGCGCTCGTCCAGAATGCCGTGCTCGTAGCCGTTGAAGATGTGGGTCGCGATGTCACCCGGTCTCAGCCGCTCCAGGATCGCCTCGACGGGAACGGGTGAGCCCGAGATGTGCACCATCAGCCGCGTCTGGGTGGCGTCCACGATGCGCCGGGCCATGTCCAGCGCCGGCAGCGCGTTGGCTTCCCCCGTCGCCATGTGTTGGATGCGCACCTTGATGCCGAGCAGCTCGGGGAAGCGGGCGAAGGCATCGCGGGTGCGGTCTTCCTGGGCGAAGCGGAAATCCTGCAGCTCTCCGACCCCGGCGGCGAGGCTCATGAGACCGGTCGTGGCCAGATGGAGGAAGGCGAAGACGCGCGTCTGGGCGCGCGCTATCACGTTCTCGCGGAAGCCCGCGTAGGTCGCCCATCCCGTGCTCCCCGCGTCCACGCACGTCGTCACCCCGTTGGGCAGACAGACGGCGTCGGGATCCACGAAGAGCGGCTGGCCGCGATGGAAGAAGTGGCCGTGCAGATCGATCAAGCCGGGCGTGACGAGCTTTCCACTCACGTCCAGGGCTTCGGCCGCGCTCCCCTCGAGCCTGGGCGCCACGGCCGCGACCCGGCCGCCGGCAAAGCCCACATCCATGGGCGCGTGGATGCCCCGCCCCGGATCCACTACCGTGCCGCCGCGCAGGAGCAGCTCGAAATCCATCAGCCCCCCAGCAGCCCTGGCAGCGCTGATAGGTCCGGCCGTGTGACCCACGCCGTGGCGCCCTCAGGTGGGGCGGCGTTGCGCCGGTTGGCCCAGTAGACGCGCATCCCGATCCCGGCGGCCCCGGGTACGTCGTGGGCCGAGCCCGCGACGAAGACGGTGCGCTCCGCGGGCAGGCCGAGCGCAGCGCAGCCGACACGGTACGGCACGGGATGCGGCTTGTAGAAGCCGGCCTGCTCGGCGCTCACGATGGCGTTCCACTTGACCGGCAGCCGCCCCGCCGCGAGCTCGGCCAGGCGGTGGGAGCAGTTCGTCACCACCGCGAGACGCTTGCCGGCGCGCTGGAGGGCCTCGAGCGCCGGGCTGGAATCAGGATACGGCTCGATCTCGCCCCAGCGCTGCAGCAGCTCCTTGGCCTTGCCGGGCGGTAGCCCCACCTCCCGCGTGGCCTCCGCCACGATCTCCTCGTAGCTCCGGTAGGCGCCGCAGGCGGTCACCATCCGCAGCGAGGTCTGCCGCCACTGTCGTCCCTGCTCGGCGTCGCCGGCGACCCGCTCCCAGACGGTCCAGGAATCCACGAGCGCCGTGAGGAGGTCACAGGCGACGCCCTGGATCGCGGCGGGGTCGGCCACTAGCCGACCTTGGCGGCCAGCGCGGCGTACTTGTCGAGCAGCGGCAGGACCTCGTCCCGCCCGGCCGATGGCAGGTTGAAGAGCGCCCGATGAACGCCCAGGCCGCGCCAGGCGGCGAGCTTCGCCTCGTCGGCCCGCGCGCCGAAGAGCGAGACAGTGACGGTAGCCGGATCGCGCCCGGCCTTCTCCGCCCGCTGCCGGAGATCCGCGATGCCTTCCTCGATGGCATCACGGCCCACGATGGGCATCCAGTGCCCGTCGAAGTCCACCGCGCGCTGGCGGGCGTGCGGGCCGCTTCCGCCCATCAGGATCGGCGGATACGGCTTCTGGACCGGCTTGGGGTAGGACCAGAGCTTGTCGAAGTTCACGAACTTGCCGTGGTACTCGGCCTCGTCCTTGGTCCAGATCTCCTTCATCGCCGCGATGCGCTCGCGCAGGATCTTCCAGCGGCTCGCGAAGTCCGTCCCGTGATGCTCCATCTCCTCGGCGTTCCAGCCGCCACCGACGCCGAAGAGCACGCGGCCGCGGGAGAAGTGATCGAGGCTCGCGACCTCCTTCGCCAAGGTGATGGGATCGCGCTCGATCACCAGGCAGATGCCCGTGCCCACCTTGAGACGGCTGGTCACGGCAGCCGCCGCCGTCAGGGTTACGAAGGGATCGAGCGTGTGCCAATACTCCTTCGGCAGATCCGGCCCGCCGGGCCATGGGCTGCGGCGGCTGGCGGGGATATGGGTGTGCTCGGGCACGAACAGGGACTCGAACCCCCGTGCCTCGGTCTCGCGGGCCAGCTCATCGATGCGGATCGCGTAGTCGGTGCTGAACTGGTAGACGCCGTATTTCATGGATGGGTCCTCTCCTCTGGGAAGTCCAGCGGGGTGTAGTAGGGCCGGCCGCCCAGCGCCCTGACCTCTTTCTGGAAGCTGGTGCCGTAGTGGGTCTCCGCGTCGGTCAACGCCCAGGCCTGGCGCCTGTAGCACCAGGACTCCGGGTGGAGCCGCTGCGCCGTCTTGAAGAACGGGACAGCCGCCTCGGCGTGGCCCGCGTGGTGCAGGTACTGGGCGAGCCTGAAATTGGCCGCGGCCAGCGCGTGCTCGGCGGTCGGTAGCGGCAGTCGCGAGCGCCGCTCGTCAGGCTTGAGGGCGTAGACGCTGGCGGGTCCCTTCGCGACCCAGTCCCGGACCGCCGCGAGGTAGCGCGTCATGTCGAACTTGGTGTAGTCGATCCACCGGTTGTCCGCGAAGGCCACCTCGTTGGGCCTCACGATGCGACCCCGCTCGTCGATCCAGACGGCGGTCGGAACATTGACCATGTTGTATCGCGTGGGCACCTTGTAGTGGACGTCGATGAGCGAGGGGTGCGTCGGGCGGGCGGCCTGGATCCATTCGCCGGCCGCCGCGGAGCCGGTGCTGTCGAGGGCCACCGTGATGACCGTCAGGCCTCGAGGCTCCAGCTCGGCGTGCAGCGCCTGCCACCCGGGCAGGTCGAAGCGACACCCTCACCAGGACGCCCAGGCCAGCAGGAAGACCTTGCGCCCGCGGAAATCCGAAAGCGAGTGGCGCCGGCCGTCCAGGTCGGGAAGGGTGAAGTCGGGAGCATCGAGCGAGCGCAGGCGGTCGGCCAGATCCTCCGGCGCCTCCCCCACCACCCAGACGGCATGTTCCGGGCTCGCGACGACCGGCTGCCCGAGGTGACGCGCGAGCTGGGTGAGGTTCAACTGCACGCCGTGCTCACTCTCGTGGGTCCACCCGAGGGCGGCATCCCCCGGAGGCACCGGTACACATGCGGTGCCCCGGCAGAGCCCTTCGGGCTTCCATTCCCAGCCGGTGGCCCGCGCGAGGTCAACCGGGGTAAGCCACAGGCTCTCGCCATCGATTCTGGCCTCACGGATCGAGGTTTCGGCGTCTCCCCAGAGAATGGTCGCGTTCATTCCGGCCCACACGTGGTGTTAACATGAACTGGCCAACAGGCCAACCGACGGAGGTGCTCTATGATGCGTGGATGCTTCTGGTCGCTGACCGCACTGGCCGTGGCGGCGGTCCTCGTCGCAGGGCCCCTGCCCGCCTCGGCCGCCGACACGTCCAAGGTGGACGAGGCCACCAAACAGGTCGAGACCGGCGCAAAAAAGATCGGCGAAGGCAAGGTCATCGAAGGCACCGAGGAGACGGCCAAGGGAATCGGGAAGACCGTCGTCGAGGGCGCCAAGCTGACCGGCGAGAAATTCAAGGAAGCCGGTAAGGCGGCCGAGCCGCCCGCGAAGAGCGCCTGGGAGCGGACCAAGGAGGGCGCGACCTCCTTCGGGGCGAGCGTCAAGAACTTCTTCAAGAGCCTCTTCAGCAACGACTAGCCCTCACCTCGGTGTTCCGGGTGTCGGGCCAAATGCCGAGCCAGACGAGGCCCGAGAGAGGAGCCGGCCTGAGCGTACGTGGCAGTTCGAGCCGAGCGGCCCTGCCGCGAGGCGAGGGCTGGGTCGATCGTACGTTGAGGGTCGGCGACGACCGAGAACGTGGCCGTTCGAGCTGAGCCGCGCGGCGGCAAGGCGAGGGCTGAGCGAACATGGCGACGGCAGTTGGCCCGACTCCTAGCGCTTCGGCTTCGTGGCTTTGGCCAGATAGGCGCCGAGCGGCTCTGACTCGCGCCCCTGGAAGCGGACCGCGACGCGCAGCTGCTCGAGGTACTGGTCCAGGGTCTTCCCGCCGAGCTCGATGCGGTGGCCCATGAAGAACGCCTCGACGTCCTGCTCCCAGGCCGGGCTCACGAGCGCGGTAATGCCTTCGTACATCCGCCGGTAAGCGCTGCCCGGATAGCGCCGCGCCATCGTCTCCCAGTTCGCTTTCACGAACTCCCACGCCAGCTCGCGACTGTAGACGCTCGTCAGCAACGCCCGCACCAGGAAGGGCGCGTCCTGGCTGCGGACCTCGCCGTCCAGCGTACGCCCGAGGGTCTGCTGCAGCAGCTCGGCCTGGCGGAAGCCAGCCAGGGCGTAGAGATAACGCTGCTCCTCCTGGGGCGTCCGGGCGCTCTTGAAGCGCCGGAAGAATTCCTCGTATTCGACGTCGCCGGCGGCGGCGGCGAGAACCGCGATCACGGCCGGCAGCACGTTCGGATCCAAGGCCGACTCGTCCACCCGGTAGCGCGCGAACAGATCCCGAGCTCGGTCCTGGGTGACCGGGTCGTTGCCGAGCGTCCCCAAGGCGCGCAGCAGGTCGCCGCGCAGCTGCCGGTCGAGCTCGGTCTCCTCCGGCTGCGCCTCCCAGCCGAGCCGCTCCACCGCTCCTTCCAGTCGGTGGCGGATCAGGATCTCGAGCTGTGGGCGCAGCTCGGCCGGCACGGCGCGATACAAGTAGGCGAACGAGCCGGTCAGCACCGTCCAGACGTTGCGGTCGGTCTCCGTGGTGAATCGCGCGGTCAGGTCCAGGTAGTCCGCCGCCGTCATGACGCCGGACTGAGCGAGCGCGAAACAGTCGCTGACCAGATTGAACCGCTCGATCGGCGCCAGCTTGGCGAGCGCGCCGCTCATCTTCTTGAGCAGCGGAGGCGCGTAGCGGACGCGATAGAAGCCGTGGCCGCCGGCGTTCGCCACCACCCACTCGGCCGGCCCGGGCAGCGGCACCAGCGTCTCGGGCTCCTCGAGCAGCACCCGCTTGTGGACCAGGCCGCGCTTGACCGAAGCGCGCAGCACGATCGGGACCCGCCACCGCTCCTCGCTTTCGGCAGCGGCGTCCAGATAGAGGAAGCGACGTTGCGAGAGTCGGAGGCCGTTACCTTCGGGCTCGACCGAGATCAACGGATAGCCGGGCCTGAAGATCCAGCCATCCATGATCTCCGGGATGGGCTGGCGCGCGGCTTCCCCCAGCGCCTTCCACAGGTCCGTCGTCTCGGCATTGGCGAACCGATGCCGATCGAGGTAGAGCCGCACCCCGTCACGGAAGCCGTCCGCGCCCAGGTGCTGCTCGAGCATGCGGAGCACCGAGGCCCCCTTCTCGTACGTGAGCAGATCGAACATCGCCTCGCAGTCCCGCGGCGCCCTCACTTCGAACTCGATGGGCCGCGTGCTGCGCAGCCCGTCCACAGCCATGGCCGCGGCCCGTGAGACGCCGAAGGTGACCCACCGCTTCCATTCGGGCTTCCAGGCATCGACGGCGAGGAGCTCCATGAACGTCGCGAAGGCTTCGTTCAGCCAGATGCCGTTCCACCACGTCATCGTCACGAGATCACCGAACCACATGTGCGCCAGCTCGTGGGCGACCACATCCGCCACCCGCTCCAGCTCACTGTGCGATGCCGCCGTCGCGTCGACGAGAAGCGCCGTCTCCCTGTACGTGATCGCGCCCAGGTTTTCCATGGCCCCGGCAGCGAAGTCGGGGATCGCCAGCATGTCCAGCTTGTCACCCGGATAGGGCAGGCCGTAATAGCGCTCGAAGAAGTCCAGTGAGAAGGCGCCGACGTCGAGGGCGAAGCGCGCCAGGTGTTTCTTACCCGGGACGCACCAGACCCGGAGCGGCGTCTTGCCCACCATCACCGGATCGGTCGCCTCGAGCTCGCCCACCACGAAGGCGACGAGGTAGGTGGACATGCGAATCGTATCGGCAAAGGCCACCGCTTTCTTGCCTGGACCTGCAGGCGCCTCGCTCACGACCGCGGTGTTGGAGATGGCGGCGAGCCCCTCGGGCACCACCAAGGTGATGCCAAAGACCGCCTTGAGCGTGGGCTCGTCCCAGCACGGGAAGCCACGGCGGGCATCGGTGGCCTCGAACTGGGTGGCCGCGATCGTGTGGGCGGTGCCGGCGGAGTCCGTATACGTGCTGCGATAGAAGCCGTGGAGGCGGTCGTTGAGCGTTCCGGTAAAGCGCAGCTTGAGGCGCCACTCGCCCGGCGCGATGGGCGTCGGGAACAGCAGGCGCGCGCGCTCGTTGGGCTCGTCCGGCGCCGCGCTCCCCTGCACGACAACGCCACCGGGCCCCTCGATGGCGACCGACTGAATCGCCAGCTCGGCGGCGTTGAGCACGATCTCGCTCACCGTCTCGTTCACCGTGACGGCGATCGTCTCTTCCCCGGCGAACGTCGCGGCCTCGAGATCGGGCTCGAGCCGGATGTCGTACCGGACGGGCACCACCGTCGCGGGCAGCCGGAAGTCCATGCGCGCAAGGATACCAAAAGCGCCGCGCCGGGACACTTGACATCTCTTCCTCCGGGGCGCGACACTGCCGAACACCCCCAAGGGCTCACGCGGGAGATCTCATGGAAAGCCTCAGAGACAAGACCGCCGTCGTCACCGGCGGGGCCAGCGGCATCGGGCGGGCGCTGTGCCTGGCGCTCGCGCGCGAGGGCGCGCGGGTGGTCGTCGCCGACGTGGACGAGGCCGGCATGGCCAAGACGGCCGCGGGCGTCGCTGCGGCCGGGAGCCGGGCCATCAGCGTGAAGACCGACGTGAGCCGGCTCGGCGACGTGGAGGCCTTGGCCGAGCGCGCCTGGGCGGAATTCAGCGCCGTTCACGTGCTCTGCAACAACGCAGGCGTCGCCGTCCACGGCGGGCTCGAGGCGGCCAGCCACAAGGACTGGGAGTGGGTCATCGGGGTGAACCTGTGGGGCGTCATCCACGGGATCGAGGCCTTCGTGCCGCGCATGATCGCCCAGAAGCAGCCGGGGCACATCGTCAACACGGCCTCCATGGCCGGACTGATCGCCTCCCAGGGTCTCGGGATCTACAACACCACGAAGTACGCGGTGGTGGGTCTGTCGGAGACGCTTCAAAAGGATCTGCGCCCCTACAATATCGGCGTCTCCGTGCTGTGTCCCATGGGGGTAGCCACGAACATTCATGACAGCGAGCGCAACCGCCCGGCCCATCTCAAGCAACCGGGCGGCAGCCGCGGTGGCGAGGTCACCCTGATCGGCCGAACGCTCAGCCCCGAGCACGTGGCCGAGCGCGTGCTGCGCGCGATCCGCGCCAACCGGCTCTATGTCATCACCCATGAAGAAGGCCTCACGCCGCTGCGCCGCCGCTTCGAGCGCATGGAGCAGGCCATCGAGGAGTCGAAATGAACTACACGCCAATCGACGGCTGGGGAAAGCTTCCCGAGGGCTGGGGCCAGATCGAGGCGGCGGGTGTCGCGGTGGACACGAAGGACAACGTCTACCTCTTCACCCGGAGCGAGCATCCCGTCATCGTCTTCGACCGGGACGGCAACTTCCTCCGCTCCTGGGGCGAGGGGCAGGTGCGCCGGGCCCATGCCGTGACGATCGACGCCGAGGGGATGGTGTGGCTGACCGACGACCTCCACCACACCATCCGCAAGTTCACGCCCGAGGGGAAGCTGCTGCTGACCATCGGCCACCCCGACCAGGCCAGCGAGCTGCACGGTGGCAAACCCTTTAATCGGCCGACCCACGTGGCCCTCTGCCCCAAGACCGGCCACCTGTTCATCTCCGACGGCTACGGCAACTCCAACGTCCACAAGTACGCGCCGGACGGCACGCACGTGATGTCGTGGGGCGAGCCAGGGACCGACCCGGGGCAGTTCAACCTGCCCCACAACCTCGTCACCGATGCCGACGGGCTCGTGTATGTCGCCGACCGGGAGAACCACCGCGTGCAGATCTTCGACGGGCAAGGCCGCTTCCAGGGCCAGTGGAACAACCTGCACCGCCCGTGCGGGCTGTACGCCGATCGGACCAACGGCGGCCACTTCTATATCGGCGAGCTACCGACGAGCCTGGCGGTCAACGCCAAGACCCCCAACCTGGGCCCGCGCGTGACCGTGCTCGATGCCAAGGGTCAGCGGGTCTGCCGCTTCGGCGGCCGCTTCGCCGGCGAGGGGCCGGGCCGACTGGTCGCGCCGCACGCGGTTGCCACCGACTCGCGCGGCGATCTGTACGTGGCCGAGGTCGCCTACACGTTCATGGGGATCTCCATGGCCATGCCTGCGGAGATCCGCTGCTTCAAGAAGTTCCAGCGCCGGGACTGACCGCGTGGTCCCCGTCCTGACGCGCAACTGGTGGGCGCTGGCGCTCCGGGGCGTCTTCGCCATCCTGTTTGGCCTCTCGGCTTTTGCGATGCCCCGCATCACGCTCGCCGCCGTCATCCTGCTGTTCGGGGCCTACGCTATCGCCGACGGCGTCTTCGCTATCGTGGCCGGGCTGCGCGCGGCGGAGCGACACGAGCGCTGGTGGGCGCTGCTGCTCGAGGGGATCGCGGACATCGCGGCCGGGGTCGCCGCGTTTGCGTGGCCCGGCCTGACGGCGCTGCTGCTCCTCTACCTCGTGAGCTTCTGGGCGGTCGTGACCGGGCTACTCGAGATCGCCGCCGCCGTCCGCTTGCGACAGACCGTCCGTGGGGAGTGGCTGCTCGCGCTGAACGGGATCATCTCGGTCCTGCTCGGCATCTTTCTGGTTGTCTTCCCGGCTGGAGGAATCCTCGCGGTCATGTTCTGGATCGGCGGGTATGCCGTCTTCTTCGGAGTGCTCCTGCTGAGCCTGGCCTTCCGATTGCGCAGCCTCCATCACCGGCACGCCTGAGCGCCGAGACCAAGGCCTATCCGGGCGTCGGAAGTGGAAAGAACCGCCCAGTCGCGCGGGCCACGACCTCACGCGTCTCCAGATCCTCGAGCGTGCCCTCGAGGTCGAGATAGCGACCGGCCTCCGCCGTGGCGCGCCCGCGCCCCAGCAGCGGACGCTCGATGGGCGCCGGCTTCAGGTAGCGAATGGTGAGCTCGCCCGTGACGTGAAGCCGTCCGGTGGCGTGCACCGCCGCGCCGGCCAACACTTCGTCCAGATAGGCCGCGACGATGCCGCCGTGGGCCGCGCCGGGCGGGCCTTCGAACCGACGGGGAATGATGATCGGCGAAAGCACTTCGCCCGCGGCACCGAAGGTCCGGACCCGCAGGCCGATCGCGTGCTCCGGCCCGCAGCCGAAACAGCCGTTGAAGGTCGAGCGCGCGCTGGCCTTGACCTCGGCGAGAGGCGCGAGCAGCGCGGCGAACGGCGCTGGTACCGGCGGATCGTGGGTCATCGCGCTGTCGAGTATACTCGGGCCTCGTGAGTCGTCACCCGCTGCTCCCATACGAAGGAGGAGGCTCGATGCCCGTAATTGTCAAGGCGATCACCGATGGGCCGCTCATGGTGAAGGGCGAGTGCGAGGTGCAGGACGGCCAGGGGAACGCGATCCCCGGCAAGGGCGGCGACACGATCTACCTCTGCCGCTGCGGGCACTCCGCCAACAAGCCCATGTGCGACGGCAGCCACAAGAAGGTGGGCTTCAAGAGCTAGGCGGTTCGCTCGGCTTCACCATCAACTCGGGGCGCATGAGGCGGTCGAACTCCTCCGCGCTCACGTAACCCAGCGCCAGGGCGGTCTCGCGGAGGGTTGTCCCCGTCTGGTGCGCTCGTTTCGCGATCTCCGCCGCTTTGTCGTAGCCGATCCGCGGTGTCAGCGCCGTCACCAGCATCAGCGACTGCTCGACGTGCTGGCGGATGCGCGCCGTGTTGGGCTCGATTCCCGCCACGCAGTGCTCGCGGAAGGACGCGCACGCGTCCGCCAGCAACCGGACCGACCGCAGGACGTTGTGGCAGATCAGCGGCTTGAACACGTTCAGCTCGAAGTTCCCCGACGCCCCACCGATGTTCACCGCCACGTCGTTGGCCAGCACCTGGGCGCAGACCATGGTCATGGCCTCGGACTGGGTCGGGTTGACCTTGCCCGGCATGATGCTGCTGCCGGGCTCGTTCTCGGGGATGCTGAGCTCGCCCAGCCCGGCGCGCGGCCCCGAGGCCAGCCATCGGATGTCATTGGCGATCTTCATCAACGCGCAGGCCAGGGTCTTGAGCGCGCCGTGGGCCGCCACCAGCTGCTCGTGCGAGGCCAGCGTCTGGAACTTGTTGGGCGCGCTGACGAAGGGCGCCCCCGTCAGCGCCTCGAGCTGGCGGGCGACGCGCTCGCCGAATCCTGCGGGCGCGTTGAGCCCCGTTCCCACCGCGGTGCCACCGATGGCCAGCTCGTAGAGGCCCGGCAGCGCCGCGCGGGTCACCGCGAGCGACTGCTCGAGCATCGCCACGTAGCCCGAGAACTCCTGGCCGAGCGTCAGCGGCGTCGCGTCCTGGAGATGCGTGCGGCCGATCTTCACGATGTCCGTGAAGGCCGCGGCTTTCTGGGTGAGCGCGTCCTTGAGTGCCTCCACGGCCGGGATCAGCTTGCCGGCGGTCTGCTCGGCCGCGGCCACGTGCATGGCCGTGGGAAAGACGTCGTTGGAGGACTGGGAGCGGTTGACGTCGTCGTTGGGATGGACCGGCTTCTTCGAGCCCATCTGACCGCCCAGGATCTCGATGGCCCGGTTGCCGATGACTTCGTTCGCGTTCATGTTCGTCTGCGTGCCGCTGCCCGTCTGCCAGATCACGAGCGGAAAGTGCTCGTCGAGGGTCCCGGCGATGACCTCGTCGGAGGCGCGGATGATGGCTCGCGCCTTCTCCGGGTCGAGCAGCCCCAGATCGCGGTTGACCATCGCGCAGGCCTTCTTGACGAGGCCGAGGGCACGGATCATCTCGCGGGGAAAGCGCTCGCCGCCGATCTTGAAGTGTTCGAGCGAGCGCTGAGTCTGCGCGCCCCAGTAGCGATCCGCGGGCACCTCGACGGCGCCCATGCTGTCGGTCTCCTTCCGCGTCTGGCCGGTCATGGCGATTGCGCGGTCAGGACGGCAGCGGCCAGCCGAGCCATTCGCATACCCCGCGCCCCATGACCCACTCCTGATCGGGCTTCGACAGCCACGGCAGCTCTTCGGTGAACATGGTAATGGCCTCGCGGTAGGTGCCGCGCAGGCGCGTGAGGTCCGTCCCCCAGAACACCCGCCGCGGCCCGAAGGCGTCGAAGACCCGGCGAAGATGCTTGTGCAGGCCGCGGTATGGATACGGCTCGGTGGAGTAGCACGGCAGCGCCGAGGCTTTCACGGCGACATTCGGGTACCCCGCCAGCTTGACCAGATCCGGCAGGTCGGCGAAGGCCGCGTCGTCCTTCTGGCTCATGGACAGCGCCAGGTGGTCGATGACCAGGCGCACCCCCGGGTGGCGCTCGGCGATGGGTCCCACCTGAGGGAGCGAGCCGGGAACGAAGATCATCACGGGCAGCCCGGCCCGCTCGGCCGCGGGCCACAGCCAATCGGCCGTGCCGTCCGTCAGCCACGGCTTCTGCAGCGCGGTGTGGAAGGTGAAGCGCAGGCCCAGCATCCCGGGCTGCCGCTTCCAGTCGGGAAGCAGACTGCGGCTTTCCGGGCGCTCGATAGCGAGCCGTCCCATCACCGCGAAGCGGTCCGGGTGCAGCCGGGCCGCCTCGAGGGCGAGGTCGTTGCGGTCGCCTTCCCAGGAGGGAGGCACGATGACCACGCGCTGGACGCCGGCAGCGTCCATCTCGCGGAGCAGATCGTCCTTGGTGAACGGCTCGGGCCGGTGCGCCTGGTGGGAGCGACCGGGAGGCCAGGGGCGAGCCGGCGTGTCGGCACCCCAGATATGAACCTGGGAATCGGTGATCAGCATGGCGCCGCTAGCATAGCACTGCTTGTCCAGCGCTCCGGCCCCGGCCGCGGTTGGCCGGTTGCGCAGTCGAGGGCGCGATGGGCGGAGGTCCGGCCGCAGAGGCGGTAGGCGTTACCCGGCCGTATCAGGTCGGCCCGACGCTCTTACCCGGTAGCGACGACCGGCGCGAGGAGGGTCAGCGGCGGGCGCAGACCTCAGCGGCCAGCACTCGCGGATTCTTGGTGCGGGCGTTCCGGCTGGTTCGGACAATGGTCGCCTCGCGGAACCCGGCCTCGAGAAACTCATCCAGGAAGGCGCCGCCTTCCCTCGCGCCTCCGATTCAGGCAAACCAGTCCGCGTCGCTCGTCGGTCGCCTCCGCTCCGTGGGCTCGGTCAGGATGAGCTCCGCGGCGTACACGAAACCGCCCGGCCGCACGACGCGGGCCAACTCCGAGAAGATCTCCTCGCGCGCCGGATTGAGATTGAAGATGCCGTTGACCAGCGCGACGTCGACGCCGGCTGTGCGAAGCGGAAGACGCTCGGCGTCGGCCCGCACGAAGGCGACGTGAGGACCCGCCGCCGCGGCGGCCCCGCTGGGCGAGGCCCAGCATGGAAGCGCTGAAGTCGACGCCGAACACCCGACCCCTGGGCCCAACGCGCCGGGCCGCGATCAGGCTGTCCAGCCCGGCGCCACAGCCGA
>DASSSH010000226.1:0-24579 GCA_035708525.1 Candidatus Methylomirabilota bacterium | reverse complement strand
CCGGCGCCCGAGCCGACCGCCCGCAGCGTCATCGCCGGCATCGCGCCCGCCGAGGCGGCCAGCGTCGTCAGGATCGCCGCGCCCGTCGGCGTCACCAGCTCCCGCCGGATGCCGGTGTCGACGGTGGGGAAACCCTTGAGCAGCTCCGCCGTGGCCGGACCGGGGACCGGAATCCTTCCGTGCGGGCCCGTGACGAACCCGCCGCCGATCGGAAGCGCCCCGCAGTGGACCGACTCCACGCCGAGGAGATGGAGACCTGCGCACGCCCCCACCACGTCCACGATGGCGTCCACGGCGCCCACGTCGTGGAAATGGACCTGATCGGGCGTGGTGCCGTGAACGCGCGCCTCGGCCTCGGCCAGGCGGGTGAAGATCCGCGCGGCGTTGCTCTTGACCGCGGCCGGAAGATCACTCCGGCCGATGATCCCCAGGATGCTCGCCAGGGTCCGATCGGGATGGGGGTGACGGTCGTGGGGCCGCTCGTGGCTGTGCCCGGCTGCGCCGGAGGCATGGTCGTAATCGTGGACGTGGACGTCGACCTTGGTCGCGCGGAAGCCGGCCTTGATCACCGTGCTGGACTGGAGCGAGTACCCCTCAACGCCGAGTCGGCCCAGCTCGCGTTCCAGCGCCTCGAAAGACACGCCCGCGTCCACGAGGGCACCCAGGATCATGTCCCCGGCGGCACCGCTCGGGCAGTCGAAATAGGCCAGCTTCATTTGTCCTCAACATGCCCAAGGCATGTTGACCGTGGGCCAATCGGGTCGGGGCGACCGGTTGCGCTCATGCTCACGGCTAGCGGATTTTGGCGGCGAGCTTGTTGATCTGGTTGGCCTGCGCCGCGGCTCCGTAGCCGTTGTCGATGTTGACCACGGAGACGCCGGGCGCGCAGGAGTTCAGCATGGCCAGCAGGGCCGCGATGCCGCCGAAGGAGGCGCCGTAGCCCACGCTCGTCGGCACCGCGATCACCGGCCGGTCGACGAGCCCGCCCACCACGCTGGGCAGCGCACCCTCCATCCCCGCCACGGCGATGATGGCGTTGGCCTCGTTGAGCAGGTCCAGGTGCGGCACGAGCCGATGCAGGCCGGCGACGCCGCAGTCGTAGAGCCGCTCGACCCGGTTCCCCATCGCCTCGGCTGTCACCGCCGCCTCCTCGGCGACCCGCAGGTCGGAGGTGCCAGCGCTGATCACCACGATGAGCCCCACCCCCTCGTGGGCGTGCGGCTTGACGACGACGAGGCGCGCATCGGCGTGGACGCGGCACTGAAGCCCGCTTCCCTCCAATGCCCGGATGACTGCGGCATCGGCGCGGGTGCAGAGGACGTTGTCATGGTCCTGGGCCAGGCGCCGGACGATGCCCAGCACCTGTTCCAGCGTCTTGCCCTCGCAGAAGACCGCCTCGGGCACGCCGTGGCGGAGCGATCGGTGGAGATCCACCCGCGCGAAGCGCAGGTCCTCGACGGGCAGATCGCGCAGTCGCGCCAGCGCCTGGTCGGGGCTGAGCTCCCCGCGCGCGACGGCGTCCAGCAGCGCCTTTACTTTTTCGCGATCCATGCGAGCGCCTCGTTGGCGCTGCCGCTGCGGAAGCCCTGAAGATCCAGGGTGACGAACAGGTAGCCGAGCTCTCTGAAGCGCTTGACGATCGCCTCGTGCCGGCCGTCCTGCCACAGGAGGGCCATCTCGTCCGGCGCCAGCTCGAGGCGGGCGAGGCGGTCGTGATGCCGGACCCGGAATTGACGGAATCCCAGGCTCTTCACGAAAGCCTCGGCGGCGTCCACCTGGCGGAGCTTCTCGGCTGTGATGGCCTCGCCGTACTGGAAGCGCGAGGACAGGCACGCGAACGAGGGCTTGTCCCAGGTGGGCAGCCCCAGCTCGTGGGAGAGGGCGCGGATCTCCGCCTTCCACAGCTCGGCTTCGATCAACGGGGCGCGAACGCCCTTGGCGCGCGCCGCCTGCATCCCGGGGCGGTGATCGCCCAGGTCGTCCATGTTGGCGCCGTAGACGAGCTGAGCCGCCCCCGCCTGACGCGCGATGGGCTCCAGCCGGTCGAACAGCTCTTCCTTGCAGAAGTAGCAGCGGTTGGGCGGATTCTTGGCGTATTCGGGGTTGTCGAGCTCGCGGGTCTGGATCACCACGTGACGCATGCTCAGCAATCCGGCCAGCTTCCGCGTCTCCTCCAGCTCGGCGGCCGGGTAGGTCTCCGAGTCCGCGGTGACGAGCCATGCGCCCTCGCCCACGGCGTCCCGGGCGGCCCGGGCCAGGAAGGTCGAGTCCACCCCGCCCGAGAAGGCGACGACGACCTTGCCCATCTCGCGGATGAGGCCGACCAGCCGATCGTACTTGGCCCCGAGCGCCTGCTCCATGCTCACTTCTCGAAGCTCACCATAGTCTGGAAGGCCCCGTAGCGCTCCTCGATCTCATCGGCCTTGAGCCGCTTCAGTCGCTCGAGCGAGAAGTCCTCGACGGTGAACGAGGCCATGACGGCGCCGAAGATCATGGCTTTGCGCACCGAGGCGGTGTCGGTGAGCCCCCGCTGGGCGAGGTAGCCCATGAAGCCGCCGGCGAAGGTGTCCCCCGCGCCGGTGGGATCGAACACGGACTCGAGCGGGTAGGCCGGCGCGAAGAAGAACTCGCCGTTGGAGATCATGAGGGAGCCGTACTCACCCCGCTTGATCACCACGACCCGTGGGCCCAGCTCGATGATCGAGCGCGCCGCCTTGATCAGGTTCGGCTCCCGGGCCAGCATCCGTGCCTCGGCGTCGTTGATGAGCAGCACGTCGACCTCACGCAGGACCCGGAGCAGGGCCTCGCGCTTGCCCTCGATCCAGAAGTTCATGGTATCCAGCGCCGTGAGCGCCGGCTGCTCCATCTGATGGAGGACTTCGATCTGGAGATCGGGGTCGATGTTGGCCAGGAACAGGAATGGCGCTTGCCGGTGCGCGGTCGTCAGTGCCGGCCGGAACTTCGCCAGGGCGTTGAGCTGGGTATCGATGGTCTTCGCCTCGTTGAGATCGAAGCCGTACTCGCCGGTCCAACGGAAGGTGCGCTGTCCCCTCAAGACCTCGAGGCCATCGATATCGACGCCCCGGCGGCGCAGCAGGTCCAGATGCTCGCGCGGGAAGTCCTCGCCCACCGCGGCGACGACGCGCACCTGGGTGAAAAAGCTCGCGGCGTAGGAGAAGTAGGTCGCCGAGCCACCGAGCGCCGCCGTCACCTGTCCGAACGGTGTCCGCACCGTATCGAGCGCCACCGAGCCCACCACGAGGAGATCAGCCACTGCGGCCTCCCTTCTTGGGCGGCGGGAAATGGCGATCCAGCAGGAGCGCGAGCCGCTTCCGGGTGCGTGGCGGGAACGCCTTGGGGCTGGTGATCACGGCGTTGGCCAGGGCGTCGCCGCAGCCCGCGGAGCAGGGCTTGCCCTCGAGCTTGTCGATTCGAGGGATGACCCGTCGCAGCACCACCTTGGCCATGGCGACGTTCTTGAGGAGATTCGCGATCACGGACTCAACGCTCACGGCGGCATGCTCGTCGTGCCAGACGTCGTAATCGGTGGCCAGGGCCAGGGTCGCATAGCAGAGCTCCGCCTCCCGCGCCAGCTTGGCCTCGGGCATGTTGGTCATGCCGATCACCGAGACGCCCCACTGGCGGTAGATGCGGGATTCGCCCTTGGTCGAGAACTGCGGCCCCTCGATGCAGAGATAGGTGCCGCCCCGATGCACCGTGGCCCCGCTCTCGCGCCCGGCGGCTTCCAGGAGGTCAGCCAGCTCCGGGCAGACCGGCTCGGCCATGCCCACGTGCGCAACGATTCCGTCGCCGAAGAAGGACGAGACACGCCGCTTGGTGTGATCGTAGAATTGATCGGGCACGACCAGGTCGAGCGGGCGGATCTCCTCCTTCATGCTGCCGACGGCGCTGATCGAGATCACCCAGCGCGCGCCCAGGGCCTTGAGTCCCCAGATGTTCGCCCGGTAGTTCAGCTCCGAAGGCGTCTGTCGGTGTCCGCGTCCGTGGCGGGGAAGGAAGATCACCCGCCGGTCTCCGAATCGGCCCACGCAGTAGGCGTCGGAGGGATCTCCGAACGGCGTCCGGAGCTTGACCCAGCGGATGTCCTCGAGCCCCTCCATGTCATAGAGGCCGCTGCCTCCGATGACACCCACCGTGATCGGTGCCGCCGCGGCTCCGCGCCTGGCCTTCATCCGGCCCATTCCTCCAATGCGGCGAGGGTACGCTCGGCGCTCGCTTCGCGGATGGTGACCGTCACGAGCCGCCGCTCCAGACCCGCCGGGCCGTCGAAGACGACCTCCACGTAGTTGGAAGCAAGGCCCACGAGCCGCCCGGTGCCCCGCTCTCGCTCGGCCAGCACAAGGACCTCCCGCCGCTCGCCCACCATCCGGCGGCGGAAGGCGAGGTTCTTCTCCCGCGCGAGAGCCCGCAAGCGGGCGCTGCGCTGGCAGATCACGGGCGGCGGCACGTGGCCGGGCAGCCGGGCGGCTTCGGTGCCGCGCCGGTCCGAGTAGGAGAAGACGTGCAGGTACGAGAAGGGCAGCTCGCTGACCAGGGCGCAGGTAGCCTCGAAGTCCTCCTCGTGCTCGCCCGGGTGGCCGACGATGATGTCGGCTCCGAGGCCGAGGCCGGGAATGGCCGTCGCCAGCGTCTCGACCAGTCGCCGGTACATCGCGACGTTGTACGGCCGCCGCATGAGGCGAAGCACCCGGTCGCTGCCGCTCTGAAGCGGCAGGTGGAGATGCGGCGCAACCGTCGGCGCGTTCGTGACGACGTCGATGAGCGCGGGAGTGAAGTAGGCCGGCAGCACCGAGGACAGCCGGAGCCACCGCAAGTCCGGGACCTGCGCCACTTGGGCGACCAGATCGGCGAGGCTGCGACGGGGGATGAGGTCCCAGCCCCAGTGACCGATGTCCACGCCGGTCAGCGTGAGATCGCGGTAGCCCGCCTCGACCAGCGCGCGGGCTTGCTCCAGCACGACCTTCGGCTCCTGGCTTCGGCTGCCACCGCGGGCGGCCGGGACGATGCAGAAGGCGCAGCGATGCTGACAGCCGTCCTGGATCTTGACGAAGGCCCGCGACCGGCCGACCACCTTGGTGAACGGGGCGATCGGGACGTCGTTCGCGGTCCCGATGTCCCCTACCCGGATTTCCGGGCGGCGGCGCTTGACCAGATCCCCGAGCAGATCGGGCAGCCGGTACTTTTCCTGGTTGCCGATGACGAGGTCCACGCCCGGGATGCTGGCCACGGCTTGCGCGTCCGTCTGGGCGTAGCAGCCCGTGACGACCAGCACGGCGTCGGGATTCTGACGAGTGATCCGTCGGATCAGCTGGCGATCGGAGAAATCCGCTCGGGCCGTGACCGTGCACGTGTTGACCACGTACATGTCGGCCGGCTGGCCGGGATCCACCGTCCGAAATCCCCCGCGCTCGAGCAGCGCGCCCATTTCCTGGGATTCGACCTGGTTGAGACGGCAGCCGAGCGTCGCGAACGCCACCGTTGGTGGAGCGGGGACCCGTGGCGCGCTCATACGGCCACCGCTTCCCGCAGCTGCCCGCAGGCCGCGCCGATGTCCTCGCCCTTGCTCCAGCGGACGGTGGCCGTGATGCCGTGCTCGAGGAGGAGACTCTGAAACGCCAGAATCCTCGGCAGCGGAGGCCGGGAGAAGCCCGAGCCTTCCCAGTCGTTGAATGGGATCAGGTTGATCTTGGCCCGGATTCCCTTGAGCAGCTTCACTAGCCGGCGCGCGTCCTCGGGGGCGTCGTTGACCCCCTCCAGTAGCACGTACTCGAAGGTCATCCGCTGGCGGAACGGCAGCGGGAAGCGGCGGCAGGCGGCCAGGAGCTCCTCGATGGCGAAGCCCTTGTTAACCGGCATGATCCGATCACGAACCTCGTTGCTCGTCGCATGCAGCGAGATCGCGAGGTTGACCTTGAGATTCTCCTTCGCCAGCTTCTCGATCCCGCTCACCAGCCCCACCGTCGACACCGTGATCCGGCGCGGGGAAAACCCCAGACCACGCGGATCAGTGAGGATCCGGAGCGATTTCACGGTCGCGGCGTAGTTGGCCAGCGGTTCGCCCATCCCCATGTAGACCACATGGGTGATCCGGCCCGCAGGCGGCAGGGTGCTGCGGGCTGCCAGCACCTGCCCGACGATCTCCCCCGCGCTGAGGTTGCGCTCGAGCCCCATGGTGCCGGTATAGCAGAAGGCGCAGCCGAAGCCGCAGCCCACCTGGGTGGAGACGCACAGGGTGAGCCGGTCGGCGTCCGGCATCAGGACCGCTTGGATCCGGGCCCCGTCGGCCAGGCGGAGGACGAGCTTCTGGCTGCCGTCTTGTGACGGCGTTCGCCGCTCGATCTCGGGCAGCGCGACCTCGGCCCGCTCGGCTAGGGCGTCGCGGAACTCCCTGGGCAGGTTCGACATGGCATCGAGGTCGGTGACCCCTTTCCCATAGATCCAGCCGGCGAGCTGGCGGCCTCGGTAGCGCGGCGTCCCCATGGATTCCGCCAGGTCCTCGAGCTCGAAGGGTAAGAGATCGATCAGATTGATCAGGGACATAGGCTCGCGTCCGGATATTAGCACACGCCCTGTCCACCGACGCTGTGGGCGGGGCGTGGATAACATCGTGGGTTTCCGGCTCGGCCTCAAGGAATCTCAGGAACTAAGAGCGGGTCGCCTCTTTGAGAGGCAGTCGCCTGACTGACGGTTCACCGATACGCTACTTCAGCGCCGCCTCATGGAAGAGCATCCACTGATCTGGGCGTGGCGTCCACGTGAGCCGGTCCCGGGTGGCATAGATGTCGACCTGCTGCATGAGAAAGACCCAGGTGGCGTCCTCGACCATCGCTCGGGCGAGATCCGCGTAGATGCGCCGCCGCTTGGCCGGGTCCATGGTGCTTCGCCCCATGTCGAAGAGCTGGTCCACCTTGTCGTTCTTGTAGTAGAGCCCCCGCCCCTTGGAGGACACGAGGTTGTAGAGCTCGTCGCCGTCCTGCATCGGCCCGCCGAGGCCGAGCAGGTAGGCGTCCTGGAACTGCTTGCCCAGATACCGCTTGAAGTAGGCGCCCCACTCGGCCACCTGCACCCGAGGCTTGAAGCCGGCCTTGGCCCACTGCCCTCCCAGGGCCTCGGCGATCTCCTTGTCGCCCTGGTAGCGGCCCGCCGGTGCTTCCAGGGTGATCTCGAGCCCGTCCGGATAGCCGGCTTCGCCGAGAAGGCGGCGGGCGCGCGCCGGATCGTGGCGGTAGCCCCGGACGCTCGGGTCGAAGCCGAACATCTGCGGGGTAAACGGCCCTTCCAGCCGGTGGCCGTTGCCGTCCAGCACGTTCTTGATGATGGCGTCGACATCGGTGGCGTAGTTCAGGGCCTGGCGCACCCGCACGTCGGCGAGCGGCTTCTTGAAAGCATTGAGCCCGAGGTAGATGATCCAGGTGCTCGGGACGCGGTGAACCCGGATGCCTCCCACACGGTCGAGCTCCCGCGCCAGGCTCGGCGGCAGGGTCGTCACCAGGTCCACCTCGTTGTTGCGGAGCGCGGCGGTGCGGGTGAAGGGCTCGGGAATCGGCTTGAAGACGATCCGCTTGATCTTCGGGGCGCCGCGCCAGTGACGGTCGAAGGCCTCGACCACGAGGCGGTCATCCTTGACGAGCTCGACGAAGCGGAACGGGCCGGTGCCGACCGGCCTGAGCGCGAAGACCGCGTTGCCCTTTTCGGCGGTGTACTTGGGCGGCAGGATCGGGAAGTCGATCAATCGGTTCAGCAGCGGCGCGTAGGGCTGCTTGGTGACCAGGTTGACGGTCGCGTCGTCGAGCACCTCGACCCTGACGATCTCGCCGATGTTCGCCCGGTTCGGCGACTTCTGGTTGGGATCCAGCACGCGCTCGATGGTGAAGCGCACCGCCTCGGCGTTGAATGGCTCGCCGTCGTGGAAGACGACGCCCTTGCGCAGCTTGAACTGCCAGGTCAGATCGTCGAGCAGCCGCCACGACTCGGCCAGCTGGGGCACGATGCGGTTGTCGGCGTCCCGTCCTACCAGGGAATCGAACATGCTCACGCCGACCGCGGCCCGGATGGAGGAGAGATTCATGGTCGGGTCCAGGTTCTCCGGCGTCCAGGGAATCGCCACGCGAAGCTCGCCCGCCGGCTGGGCCGAGGCGGGACGGGTCGCCCCCAGGAGCGCGGCGGAGGCGACCAGAGCGATCACGAGCCACTGCATCATGGCCGGTATCGCTTCACGGCGCTGACCGCGGCCTCGAGATGCGCGTCCGGCACGTCGAGCGGCAGCCCGCAGCCGGGCGCCACCATCATGCCGACTCCCCCGGTCTGGCGGATGGCGTCCTCGGCCTCGGCCGCCGCCGCGGAGGCCGGCCCTTGGCGCAGCGTCTGCCACTCGTTGAGACCGCCGACGACGGCCCCGCCGAATCGGCGCAGGCCCTCGGCGAGCGTCGGCGCAGTCACCCGGTCGTGCCAGTTCAGCGCGTGCGCCGGCAGCTCCGCCAGCTCGTCGAAGTAGATGTCCTTTCCATGGATGTGCAGGAGCGTGAAGAGGGACTTGCCGCCCAGGCTCTCGAGCAGCCGCCGGAGGTAGAGCAGGCCGAATCGACTCTTGGTCTCCCAGGGCATGACATCGGGGCTGCCCGTCTGCGTGGCGACGAAGAATCCGTCAGCTCCGACCTCCACCGCCGCCGCGGCATAGCGGATCGTGGTCTCGGTGATGGTGTCCAGCCCCTGCAGGACCGCCTTGGGATCTCGGACCAGATGCGCGGGCAGCTGGTCCCCAGCCAGCTTTCGCGCGATCGTGAGCGGCGAAAAGAGGGTGTGCAACACCGGCACGTCGTCGGCTTTGCCGTCGACAATGAGCCGCAGCGCCCTGAGCTCGCGCCCCAGCGCGCCCGCTCCCGGATCCAGCGGCCTCAGCCGCTCCCAGTCGGCCGTCTGGCGGATCGCGTGCTCGGTGCACTGCTTGGCCCCGCTCGGCGCGCCCGTGTAGGCGACCTTGCAGCCCCAGTCCTCGACACAGTAGACGCCGCTCGACATCACCTTGATGAAGTCGAGATCCCAGCGGCGCTGGAAGTCGAGCATGGCCCCGGCGAGGCCGGGGGCCGTGTGATCCAGCTCCGGCGCGTGGCGCCAGAACGATACCGGTGGGCGATCCACGGCTTTGCGCCCGAGCGCCGCCATCACCCGCTCGCGTTTCGTCATGACGCCGTGAGTCTACCACAGGGATTTCGGCGGGCCACTGCGGGGCGGTGCGAGCCGCGCCAACTTTTCGTGTCCCTGGAACTTTCAGGGCGCGGTATGGTCTAAGTGTGCGAGACGAGGGAGGCGGCGACCCCCAGGAGTTCGTCGCCCGGCTCCGCGCCGGAGAGGCCGAGGCCTTCGAAGAGCTCGTGGCGACCTACCAGCATCGGGTCTTCGGCGTGGCGCTTCGGATGCTGGGCAACGCCGCCGAGGCGGAAGAAGTCGCCCAGGAAGCCTTCCTTCGCGCCCACCGCGCGCTGGCCGACTTCCGCGGCGACGCGAAGCTCTCGACGTGGCTGTACGCCATCGTGTCCCGCCTCTGCCTCACACGGCTGGGATCCGGCGAACGCCGGATGGCTCGGCAGGGAGAGGAGACCCTGATGCGCCTCGCGAACAGTGAGGCCGACCCGGCGGACACGGTCGAGCGGGGCGAGATCGAAGCCGCGCTGCATCGGGCCATCGCCGAGTTACCGGAGGAGCGGCGCATCGTGGTCGTGCTGAGGGATCTGGAGGGGTTGTCCTACGAGGAGATCGCCCAGACCTTGAGTCTCGAGCTCGGGACGGTGCGGTCGCGACTGCACCGGGCCCGAACGGATCTCAAGGACAAGATGGAGCGATTCCTCCAGTGAACTACCACGACAGCCGCGATTGGTTCTCCGACTACCTCGACGAGGCGTTGAGCCCCGCCGAGCGCGCGGGAGCCGACGCTCACCTGGCAGACTGCGGCGAGTGCCGCCGCGAGCTGGAGCGGTTCCTCCAGACCGTGAGCCTGCTCCACCGGGTCGAGCGGCCCCGCGCGCCGGCGGGCTTCGTCGACCGGGTCGTGGCGGCCGCCACGCCCGCGCCCTGGTATCGCCGCTGGCTCGGACACGTCTTCCCTCTCCCCATGACGATGCCCGTCCAGGTCGCGGCCCTCGTGATCCTGAGCGTCGGTGCCGTCTATCTCTTCCAGCGCACGCCGGAGCTCCAGCAAGCGGCGCGCGAGACGGCCCCGCCGGCCACCGGCCGACTGGAGACGCCGGCGGCTCCGCCAGCGACGTCGAGCGTCGATAGCTTCCGCGGCAAGAGCCCCGAACCGTCGCGCCGGGCCGATCAGGAGTCTGATCGGCCGAAGCCCGAGCGCAAGATGGCGAAGGCCAGGCCACCGCTGCCTGCATCCAAGCCGATCTCACCACCTGCCGAGTCTGCGGCGCCGCCGTCGGTCCAGGCCGAGTCCAAGTCGATCGAGGCCGAAGCCAAGAAGGAGGGGGCGCTCGATAGGGCCGCGGCGCAGCCCTCCGGCGATATGAAGCCTCGGAGCGCGCCCGCTCCGTCAGCACCTGCGCCGCCGGAGCGCCAAGGCTCCTCCAACGAGCGGCTCCAGAGTCCTCCCTCCGTCGTGCCGACTCCCGGGCTGGCCTCGAAGAGCGCCGCTGTTACCACCATCGTTGCGGGTCGCCTGGCGGTTAAGGATCGCGACACCGCGGAGCGGGCGCTGGCCCAGCTCCTGAACCGGCTCAAGGTCACCGAGCTGTCGCGTCGGCGCGATTCGGCGGGCGTGGTCCTCGAGGTGCTGGTCTCGAAGGAGGCTTATGGCGAGCTGACCGAGGGCCTCAGCCGAATCGGGGCATGGACGCTCGAAGCCGAGCCCAGCGAGCTCCCGGCCCAGGTGCCCATGAGGCTGCGTCTGCTCGAGTAGTCGGCTCCCCCTCACCCTGACCCGGGACCATTTCACCGCTCACCTCGCCGGGCTCCACTCAGCTCTCGGTTCGCGGCTCCGCCGCTCACCTCGAACAGCCACGCCGGCGGGATCAACTCAGCCCTCGCCTCGTGGCTCCGCCCCTCGGCTCGAACCGCGGGCCCCGTCCCGGCTCGCACCACGTCCCCAAAGGGGAGAGGGTTTGAAATTTCCCCTCCCCCTCTGGGAGAGAGGACAAAGGTGAGGGGGCTCATCGGAATTCGCCGGAACTTCTCCCCCCATCCCCTGTCTAACCGGACAGCAACACCCAATCCGGCACCAGGAGGATGCGGCAATGATCAAGCGGCTGCTCGCCCTGACCCTGCTCGGCGTGTTCGCGACCACCCAAACGGTCGCGGCGGCGCCCCTCAGCATCACCCGCGATGACCAGCGCGACGTGATGGTGACGATCTACAACGGCAACCTGGGACTGGTGAAGGACCTGCGCGAGGTCCGGCTCGACTCGGGGCTGCTCGAGGCGCGGTTCATGGACGTGGCGGCCCAGATCGATCCCACCTCCGTCCACCTGAAATCCCTCAGCGATCCCGCCGGGCTCAGGATCCTCGAGCAGAACTACGAGTACGACCTCTTGACGAGCCAAAAGCTCATGGAAAAGTACGTCGGCCGCCGGGTGCGCCTCTACCAGAGCAACGGCTCCTATCAGGAGGCGACCCTGCTCTCGACCCAGGGCCCGGTCTACGAGATCAACGGCCAGATCCACATGGGCTACTTCGGCAATCTCGTCCTGCCGTCGCTGCCCGAGAACCTGGTGTCACAGCCGACCCTCGTCTGGATGCTCCGGAATGCGAAGACGGCGCCGCAGCGGGTCGAGGCCTCCTATCTGACGGGCGGCATCAACTGGAAGGCCGACTACGTCATGGTGATCAATCCCGCCGACAACCGGAGCGACCTCACGGGCTGGGTGACCATCGACAACAAGAGCGGCGCCACCTACAAGAACGCGGCGCTCAAGCTCGTGGCGGGCGACATCAACCGCGCCCAGGACCGGATGCGCGCCGGGCGGGCCCTGGAGCTGGCCGCCAAGGCGGCGCCCGCCAACCAGGCGGACCGCGACTTCAAGTCGGAGGGCTTCTTCGAGTATCACCTCTACACCCTCGACGGCCGGACCACGATCAAGGACAACCAGACGAAGCAGCTCGCGCTCATGTCCGCCACCGAGGTGCCCGTGGACAAGCACTTCATCTACTACGGCGCCGCCGACTACTACCGCACCCAGTACGGCGTGCCCGTGTCCAACCAGAAGGTCGGTGTCTATCTGGAGCTCAAGAACAGCAAGGAGAACCGCCTCGGCCTGCCCCTGCCCAAGGGCAAGGTGCGGGTCTACAAGGCCGACACCTCCGGCAGCCAGCAGCTCATCGGCGAGGACTGGATCGACCACACGCCGAAGGACGAGCGCATCAAGATCAAGATGGGCGATGCCTTCGATGTGGTGGGCGATCGGGTGCAGAAGGACTGGAAGCGCATCGGCCACAACCTCTACGAGATCGAATGGGAGATCAACTTGCGCAACCACAAGCACGAGGCGGTGACGGTCGAGGTGGTCGAGCCCATGCCCGGCGACTGGGAGGTCATCAAGACGTCCCATCCGTACGAGAAGCTGCAGGCGTTCACGGCGCTCTGGAAGATCCCGGTGGCGAAGGACGGCTCGACCAAGCTCAGCTACCGCGTGCGGGTGCGCTGGTAAGGGAGGCGCCCATGGCCCGGTTCCTCTACATCGTGGCCCGTCACCGGCTCGATCTCTACGACCGGCTGCGCGAGGAGTTCGCCCGCGACCGCGACATCGAGGTGATCCTCGACCGCCGCCGGGGCGAGCGGCGTCAGGGCGAGCGGAGGACCGAGGGCGGTCGCGGGCTGCCGGGCCGCCGCCGGGGCGGCGAGCGGCGCGAGCGCCGCCCGGATCTCGACCAGGAGCTGCGCGAGGTGGGCTTCATCACCGTCCGCGCCGACGACCGCGCACTCGGGGTCAGGTCTTGAAATCCTACATTTGTGGACAATGCGCGCATTGTCAGCAAATGTCGTAATTCAAGACCTGACCCCGCCCGCGCGGCTGCTTACTTCGCGCGGCCGTACTTTCCGGTCAATGTCGCCTTGGCCATGGAGTTGGCGTTGACCATGAAGCCGACGAGAGAGGCCTTGGCGTCCTTCGGCACGTCGAGCTTGTCGACCTTGAGGGCGTGCAGCGTGAAGTTGTAGCGATGCGGCTTGTCGCCGGCGGGCGGGCACGGGCCGCCCCATCCGGGCGAGCCGAAGTCGGTCGTGATCTGCACCGCGCCCTTCGGCAGATTCGATCCATCGGCCTTCCCCGCGTCCTTCTTGAGCTCGGTGGCGTCGGCCGGGATATCGATCACGACCCAGTGCCACCATCCGGCCCCACCCGTGGGCGCGTCCGGATCGTGCACCAGCAGCGCGAAGCTCTTCGTCCCCTTGGGGGCGCCGGACCACTGCAGCGCGGGCGAGATGTTCTTGCCGCTGCAGCCGAAGCCGTTGAACACCTGCTCCTCGGCGATGCTGCCACCGGGCTTGATATCCGGGCTGCTCAGCTTGAACTGCTGGGCGTGCCCGGCGGTGGAGACCAGGAGCAGGGCGATGGCGGCGAGAGCGCCGATCCGGACGAGGGCGTTGCTGGTCATGTTGTCCTCCGTGGATGAAGTGAACGTAGGGGCCACATCTTGTCCCGGCCCCGGCCCTTCAGTCAATGGGGGTCAGGTCTTGAATTACGACATTTCCTGACAATGCGCGCATTGTCCACGAATGTCGTATTTCAAGACCTGACCCCGACCAGGAGGAGGTAGAGGTCGAGGAGGTTGGTGTTGGTGGGGCCCGTGACGACGAGGTCGTCGAGCGCGGCGAAGACCCGGTAGGAGTCGTTGTCGGTCAGCCGCGCCGCGGGATCCTGGCCCCGCTCGCGTGCCCGCGGCGCGCTCACGCCGTCGGCTATGGCGCCGGCGGCGGCGGTGGGCCCGTCGGTGCCGTCGGTCCCCGCGGCCAGGATCACGACGTCTTCGAGCCCGTCCATCCCCAGCGCCGCCGCGAGGGCGAATTCCTGGCAGCGGCCGCCCCTGCCACGGCCGCGGACAGTGACTGTGGTCTCACCGCCGGCGATCACGCACGCCGGTGCCTGCACGGGCCCCTTCCCCGCATGGATGGCCCGCGCCAGCTCCACGAAGCGCTCCGCCACATCGCGCGCCTCTCCCTCCAGCGAGCGCGTCAGCACGTGGGTGGAGAAGCCCAGCTCGGCGGCCTTCCGCTGGGCCGCGTCCACCACGAGGCGGTTGTTGCCGATCACCACATTGGTCACCCGCGCGAACAAGGGATCGTCCGGCTTCGGGGTCTCCGGGATTCGGCCGCGCGCGCCCGCCTCCAACCGCTCGATGACCGTCGCCGGTGCCCGATCTCTCACGCCGAGCCGCTCGAGGATCGTCAGCGCCTCCCCAAAGGTCGAGGCGTCAGGTGCCGTCGGGCCGGAAGCGATCACGTCGAGGGGATCGCCGATCACATCGGACAGCAGGAGCGCGTGGACCCGCGCCGGCGCGGCGGCGCGCGCCAGCTGGCCGCCCTTGAGCAGCGAGCAGTGCTTCCTCACCGCGTTGAGCTGGTTGATGTTGGCGCCCGCCTCGAGCAGCAGCCGCGTCATCGCCTGCTTGTCCCCGAGACTGATCGGTGGCGCGGGGGCGGGGGTGAGAGCCGATCCCCCACCCGACACGAGGACGAGGACGAGGTCGTCGGCCGCGGCTGTCTCGACCAAGGCGCGGATCCCGCGGGCCGCCGCGGCGCCGCGCTCGTCGGGGACTGGGTGACCGGCTTCCACCAGGCGGATGCGCGCGGTCGGCGCGACGTAGCCGTCTTTCACGGCGACGAGCCCTCGGGTGACGCGGTCCCCCCAGGCCGCCTCCACGGCGGCAGCCATCGCGCCCGAGGCCTTGCCGGCTCCGACGACGATCAGCCGGTCCCGTTCCGGCGGTCGCACCGAGTCGAGTGCCCGAGCAACCAGCGGGCGGACATCGCCCGCGGCGAGGGCGGCGTCGAAGATCGCGCGGGCCGACTGGCGGAGCGTCAACGGGCCAGCTTCTGCAGCCGCCGGCCCGCCTCGATCAGCATGTCGTCCGTCTTGGGGAAGCAGAAGCGGATCTTGGTTTTCCCGAGCTCCGCGTGGGCGTAGAAGGAGGAGCCGGGCACGGTCGCGACGCCCACGTCTTTGACGAGGAACATCGCGAACTCTTGGTCGTCCTTGCAGTCGTACTCCTTCAGGAAGTGCGCCGCCTCGGTGAGGATGTAGTAGGCGCCCTGGGGCTTGAAGGCGATGAAGCCGGCCTCGATCACCTTGCCCAGGAGCAGATCCCGGCGCGCCTGATAGCTCTCCCGCAGGTGGACGTAGTAGGAGTCGGGGAGGTGGAGGGCTGTCACCGCGGCTTCCTGAAGCGGGTGCGGCGCGCCGACCGTGATGAAGTCGTGGGCGCGGCGGATGCCGAGCGAGAGCTCCGGGTTCGCGATGGCGTAGCCGATGCGCCAGCCCGTCACCGAGTACGACTTCGAGATGCCCGAGATGGTGACGGTGCGATCGGCCATCCCGGGAAGCGTCGCGATGGGGGTGTGCCCGGCTCCGTCGTAGACAATGTGCTCGTAGATCTCGTCGGTGATGGCCAGCAGGTCGTGCTTGAGGCAGAGATCGGCGATCTGCTGGAGCTCACCGCGGGAAAACACTTTGCCCGAGGGATTGTTCGGGCTGTTGAAGATGATCGCCCGGGTGCGCGGCGTCACGGCGTTGGCCAGCTGGTCGGGGTCAAAGCTGAAATCGGGCGGCTCGAGCGGGACGAAGACCGGCTCGGCCCCGGCGATGATGCAGCCTGGGCCGTAGTTCTCATAGAAGGGTTCGAAGATGATCACCTCATCGCGGGGATTCAGGACGGCGAGCAGGGTCGCCAGCATGGTCTCCGTCGAGCCGCAACAGACCGTGATGTGGCGCTCCGGGTCCAGCTCCATGCCGTAGAACTTCCGGTACTTGTTGGCGATGGCCCGGCGCAGCGGCGGCGTGCCCCAGGTGATCGCGTACTGATGGAAGTCGCCGTCGATGGCGCGATGGGCGGCCTCCAGCAGCTCCTTGGGCGGCGGAAAGTTCGGCATCCCCTGGGCCAGGTTGATGCCGTTGTACTGGTTGTTGACCCGGGTCATCTCCCGGATCACCGACTCGGTGAACCCCTGCACCCGCTTCGAGATCATGGGGTCAGGTCTTGAAATACGACAAACGGTGACGGCGAGTGTCAGCCCGGTGCGGCGAGGAGGGTGACGAATCTGGGCACAAAATGTTGGATTTCAAGACCTGACCCCTAGGGGAGGACGACGTCGCGCTCGATGGGGTCGACCTGCACTCCCTGCTTCTTGAGCCAGGCCACGCCCTCTTCCAGCCGCTCCTCGGCGCCCTCGATCTCGAGCACCATCCAGCCGTGGTCGGCCTTGACATCCGCGCGGCGGATATTGGTGACGATGTCGAAGTCCTTGACGAGATGATAGACGACGGGCTTTTGCACCAGCTCGGAGGGAAAGGTCAGCCGTACACGCATCCGGGCCATGTCCCACACCCCTGACTAACCCCGGCCCTTGCCTCGCATTAGCTGCCGCCGGCGATGGCGGGCACGATGGACACCTCGTCGCCGGCCTTGAGCGTGGTCTTGGCACCCTGGAGGAACCGGATGTCCTCCTGGTTGACGTAGATATTGATGAAGCGGCGCAGCTCGCCGCCGTTCTCCACCAGCCGCTCCTTGAGGCCGGGGTACTGGCGCTCCAGGTCGTCGATGACGTCGGCCACGGTGTCGCCGCCGGCCTGCACTTCGGCGGCGCCCTTGGTGACGGCGCGGAGCGGAGTCGGGATCCGAACCAGCACACCCATGTCGTCCTCCTTGCGCCGGACTAGGCGCCGGTCTTGGATTTGAGGTCGGCCAGCGCCTTGTCGAACGCCGACAGGGACGGCCGGATCGTGACGTCGCTCGACAGGCGGTCGTAGAGCACGTCCGGGGTCTTGAGGCCATTGCCCGTGATGCAGATGACCACGGGCTCGTTGCGCGGGATGCGTCCGGACTCGATGAGCCGCTTGGTGGCGGCCACCGTGACGCCGCCCGCCGTCTCGGTGAAGATGCCCTCGGTGCGAGCCAGCAGCCGCATGCCCTCGATGATCTCCTCGTCGGTGGCGTGCTCGCCATAGCCACCGGAGTCTTTGACGGCCCGGTAGGCGTAGTAGCCGTCGGCGGGATTGCCGATCGCCAGCGACTTGGCGATGGTCTGTGGCCGCACCGGTGTCAACACGTCGGTGTCCTTCTTGATCATGGTCACGATGGGCCCGCAGCCTTCAGCCTGGGCCGCGTACATGCTGGTCTTGCCCTCGGGGATCAGCCCCAGCAGGCGCATCTCCTTGAAGGCCTTCCAGATCTTGGTGATGAGCGAGCCGCCGGCGCAGGGCACCACCACGTGGGCGGGGGCCCGCCAGCCGAACTGCTCGGCGATCTCGTAGCCGTAGGTCTTCGAGCCCTCGGCGTAGTACGGCCGGATATTGATGTTGACGAAGGCCCAGCGGTACTTGTCCCCGACCTCCGCGCAGAGCCGGTTGACCTCGTCGTAAGTCCCCTGCACTTCCACCAAAGTCGGCGCGTACACGAGCGTCGCCGTCACCTTCCCGCGCTCGAGATCGGCCGGGATGAAGATGTAGGACTTGAGCCGGGCCTCGGCGGAATGGGCGGCGACAGAGTTGGCGAGATTGCCGGTCGAGGCACAGGCGACCGTGTCGAAGCCGAACTCCTTGGCCTTGCTGATCGCCACGGCGACCACGCGGTCCTTGAACGACCAGGTCGGATGGCAGACCGAATCGTTCTTGACGTAGAGCCACTTGACGCCCAGCTCCTCGCCCAGGTTCCGGGCGCGGATGAGGGGCGTGAAGCCCACGGCGGCGCCCACGGAGGGCTCGCCGTCCGGGGGCAGCTCGACGGGGAGCAGCTCGGCGTAGCGCCAGATGCTCTTGGGGCCGGACTCGATGCGCGCGCGGCTGATCTGCGCGCGGATCACCTCGTAGTCGTAGTCAACCTCGAGCGGGCCGAAGCAGAACTCGCAGACGTGAACCGGAGTGGAGGGGTAGTGGCGGCCGCACTCCCGGCACTTCAGTCCCTTCAGTCTCTCCATGGCCTCTCCATCGGTAGGGGATTTGAGCCCCGGATTTGCTGCACGATCCAGATTGGCCTCCATCTGGATCACCGACTTGACCGCACGGATTTCACCCAGTAAACAGTCAGCGGGCCGAAATGTCAACGACGTTTCGGCCCGGCCGCGGAAATTCGCTATCATCGCCGGGTGAGCCGCCCCTGGCTGCCGCCCGCGCTGCTGGCCGCGTACGCCGTCGCGTTCGGCTACCGGGCGCTCGCAGGGGGCTTGCTCGTCTTCGACGACCATCCCGGCCAGCTCTACCGTCTCCACCACGCGCTCACCATCGGGCTGGCGCCGTGGCGCCTCGACCCCGGCTGGTGGGCCGGCTATGCCGAACTTCAGTACTACCCGCCGGGCTTCTCCTACCTAGGCGCCCTGCTCCACTACGCGTCGTTTGGGCGGCTCGATCTCGCCGCGACTTACCAGCTTCTGCTCTGGATCACCTACGTGCTGCCGGGCGCGACGACATACTGGCTCTTGAGTCGAGTGCTCGGCAGCGGCTGGCTGGCGCTGCCCGGGGCTTTCCTCGCCCTCACGCTCTCGGCCGGCTCGCGCAGCGGCGTCGAGGAGGGGCTGCGCTGGGGGCTCGTCGCGGCTCGGCTGGGCCTCGGGCTGCTGCCGCTTCTCGCCCTCGCCCTCCTGCGCTGGGTCGAAGGTGCGCCGCGTCCCTCGCTCTGGATCGCGCCGCTCCTGGGCGCTGTCATCGTGACCCATCCGGCTCATGTGCCGGCGGCCGTCGTGTTGATTCTCGCCGCCGCCTGGGGCGGCGGGCGACTCCAGGGCGCGCGTCTTCGCGAGGCTCTCGGAATGCTGCTCGCCGGCTTCGCGCTCGCAGCCTTCTGGCTCCTGCCCCTGCTGGCCCACCTGGAGATGGCCCTGCCGCTGGCGTGGGGTGACTATTCCATCGGGGTCATCAGCCGGCTCTTCCACGATGTTCCTCTGCTGATCGTGCTCCTGGGCCTTCACGGCCTCGCCGGGAGCCGCGTCCTCTGGCGTGATTCGGCCAGCAATGCCCAGAAGTGGCTCCTCGCCCTCGCGCCGACGATGTTCCTGCTCGTCTTCCTGGACGCGGCGGTGCTGGCACCGCTGGGCGTGCTCTGGATCCCCGCCGACCGCTTGGTGGACAGCTTCCTGCTCGCCCTGGTGCTTGGCGCGGCCACGGCGGTGGCCGAACCGCTCACTTCTCGACAGGCGCTGTACTGGGTGGCCGCGCCCCTGGTGCTTTCTGCGCTGCTGGGGGTGGGAAGGGGCGAACCGCTGGCATCGCTGTGGCCAAGACAGGGCGAGTGGCCCAAGTACGCGGAGGTGACCCGAGGGCTGAGGCTCGCCGACCTCTGGGCTGATCTCAGGACGGCACCTCCAGGGCGCGTGCTCTTCGTCCGCTCCGCGGTGCCGCTCGCCTTCGGACCGGAATGGTGGCGGCCGCACAGCCACCTCCCCGCGCTGACCCCGCTGGAGGCCGGGCGTGACATCGTCAACGGTACCTTCACCCATCCGTCGCCCATCGCGGGGCTTGTTTACACCGGCTCGGCCGACCGTCGGCCCATCACTTCGCTCGTCGAGCGGCGCGACGGCATCACCCTCTTCGGCCACCCGCTCGAGCAGATCACGCCCGAGCAGTTCAATCGCTTCGCCGAGGCCCTGAGGATCTCGGCCATCGTGGCGCTGGACGAAGACCAGGGGCGTCTTCGGTTTCTCACCGAGAATCCGACGGTTACAGAGCGCTCGGTAATAGGATTCTTCAGGGTCTTCGTGGCGGGCGAACCCCGGCGGCTGCCCGAATCGCTGGGACCTCAGACCTGGCGGCTCAGCCTTCCCGCTCATCCTGGCGGCTGGGTGGGCACCGGCATGGCCTGGTCTCCCCTCTGGCGTGCTTTCTCCGCCCAGAGGAAGCCGCTGGCAGTGCGCCGCGACGGCTTTGGACTGCTCGAGGTCGAGGCTCCGGCCAGCGCACCTATGTCGATCACACTGGAGCATTACCCAGCCAGCGCCGAGTATGGCGGGCTGGCGGTTTCCGGTGCCGCCGGCATCGTCCTGCTCCTCGCCTGGAGACGCCAGCGGGGCCAATCATGAAGCGCAAGGATCATCTCGATCCGCTGGCCACCTCGCTCCTGCTGGCCTGCTGCGCCTGCTGGGGCCTCAACCAGGTGGCGATCAAGGTGTCCATCGCCGGCATCTCCCCCGTCTTCGGCGCCGGGCTTCGCTCGCTCGTGGCGGGCGCCCTCCTCTTTCTCTGGTGCCTGGCGCGCGGCGAATGGCTCTTCCGCCGCGACGGCACGGGCCGCCACGGGCTGTTGATCGGGGCCCTGTTTGCCGCGGAGTTCGTCTTCCTCTACTGGGGGCTGGCCTTCACCACCGCCTCGCGCAGCGTGATCTTTCTCTACTCGTCGCCGTTCTGGGTCGCCCTCGGCGCCCATTACCTGATCCCGCGTGAGCGCCTCACCCGCCTGCGGGTGCTCGGCCTCGCGCTGGCCTTCGCCGGGCTGTGTCTGGCTTTCGCCCACGGGCTGTCGCTGCCCACCCGCCGGGAGCTGATCGGCGACTTCTTCGAGCTCGTCGCGGGCTTCCTCTGGGGCGCGACGACCGTGGTGATCAAGATGCGGAGCGATCTGCGCATCACACCCGAGCGGACGCTGTTCTATCAGCTCGCTGTCTCAGGCGTCGTCCTGGTCGCCATGGCCTGGGTCGTCGGCGAGCGCGGGATCAGCCAGCCCACTCCGCTCGTGCTCGGCGCCTTCGCCTACCAGGCGGTGGTCGTGGCCTTCGTCTCCTACCTGACCTGGTTCTGGCTCTTGGCGCATTACCCGGCGTCCGGGCTCGCGTCCTTCTCCTTCTGGACACCGATCTTCGGCGTGATCGCAGGCGCCGTGCTTCTCGGCGAGCCTTTCACGGGGCTGCTCGGCGCGGCCGTGGTGCTGGTGGCGCTCGGGATCTATCTCGTCAATCGCCAGCCGCGGCCGTCGCCTGATGCGCGCTAGCCTCACCGCGCTTGGCCTACCTGAACACGCGGATGCGACGCTCAGCTGACGGCGTGGCGGCGGACGAAGTCCTCGTCCACCGTGATGCCCAGCCCGGGCCGCTCGGGGATCTCCAGCTCACCGTCCACCACGGGGAACTGCTCCGCCACCAGGTCGTGCAGCATCGGGTTGTGCCCCAGCGAGTACTCGAGAATGAACCCCGCGCTCTGGCTGGCGGCGAGCGCCAGGCCCGCGGCGAAGGCGGGAGCGCCGGACCATAGATGCGGCGCCAGTCGGAGGTTGAAAGCCGAGGCGAGCGCGGCGATCCGCACGCCCTCGGTGATCCCGCCGGCGATGGCCGGGTCGGGTTGCAGGATATCGGCGGCGCGTAGCTCCGCGATCTCGCGGAAGTCATGTCGCGTGAACTCGCTCTCCCCGGTGGCGATCGGCATCGAGGTGCTGCGCCGCACCTCGGCCAGGCCAGCCTTGTCGTCGGCCGTCACGGGCTCCTCGAGCCAGTAGAGGTCGCAGTCCTCGACCATGCGGCAGAACGCCTTGGCCTCGGAGACCGTCCACGTGCCGTGGGCATCGGCCATGAGCTTGACGTCGGGTCCGAGTGCCTTGCGGGCCACCCGCACCCGCGCGGCGGAGCGGTGCGGCTCGCCGTCCATCACCCCCACGCGCATCTTCACCGCCCGGAACCCGCCCTTGTCCACGTAGCCCACGAGCTGCTCGCCGATGCGGGCTTCGTCGGCCCAGCCGCCGGAAGCGTAGGCCGGCATGCGCGAGACGCGGCGGCCGCCCAGGAGCCGCCACACCGGCACCCCGAGGGATTTGCCCAGGATGTCCCACAAGGCGAGATCGACGCCGGCGATGGCCGGGATGGACAGCCCGCGACGGCCCAGTTGCGGCAGAACGTGGCCGCGTCCCAGCGCGTAGCCGTCGCGCGGCGTACTGTAGAGCACGTCCCACAGTCGGCCGATGTCGCGGGCGTCCTGGCCGACGAGCAGCGGCGCGAAGTCCTGGTTGATGATGGCGGCCAGCCCGTAACCGGACGCCGCGCTGCCGACGCCGGCCTTGGCCTCCCCCCAGCCAAACCGACCAGATGCCGTCTCGATCCGGACGAGGACGGAGTCGAACGAGGCGACCTTGCCGAAGTCGCTCACGTGCTGCCGCTCGGGAGGGATCGGCACGCGAACCCAGGTCGCTTCGACACGGGTGATCCTCATGGTCCCCGATCATCAGTCAGGCGTGGCAGCAGCGCAAGCCGCCCGCGCGCCGATCCGGCGGGACGGGCCGCGGCGCGCCTGAGGAGCCCTCACTGCCTTCCGCCGGATGTAGTTCCGACTTTCCTTCGCGCGCGCTTCGATGCCAATATGGGCCGGGCGCGATGCCGTCCCCTGCCGCGTGTCACCGCTGGGCCGACGGGCCTCGGCGAGCCAGACGCGCCGGATCGGAAAGGAGGTTCGGAAAGGCGACGACTGAGGCGTCGCGGTCCTCCGCCGAAGTCGCCCTCACCCTCACCCGCCCCCCAGAGGGGAGAGGGAGTTAGTCTGGGCCGATGGTGTGGGTGAAGCGCACCTGCCCGTCGATGTCGATGATCCGAACGGTGAGGCCGGTCGAGTCGATCGCGACCTCGCCGAAATTCTCGATCTCACCGACGGCGAACAGGGTCCGCGGGTTGAGCCCCATGTCGAGGGGGCGGGGGCGCCCCAACGTGGCCGAAAGCGGTCCCGCGATGAACTCGTGGAAGGACCACTCGGGCGTCGGATGGTGGCGGATGAGCTCGGCGTGGTGCACGTCCGTCGCGAGGAAGATGAGGTTCTTCACGCCGCGCTCGCGGAAGGTCCGAAGAATGGCATCCCGCTCATAGGCGAAGCCGGTGCCCTTCTCCTCTGGAAAGCCCAGGATATTGGCATTGCTCCAGGAATCGTGCAGCTTGCCGCCCGTCGGGACCGAGAGCGATACGCTGGTCACCACCACCTTCCAGGTCGCCGTCGAAGCCGCTACCCCGTCGATGAGCCAGCGCCTCTGGGCGGCGCCCAGCATGGTCTTCCCGGGCCCGTCGAGATCCGCGTTCGAGCTGCGGTATTGCCGGGTGTCCAGGATGAAGACGTCGAGCAGGCGTCCCCAGCTGAACTTCCGGTAGAGCCGGCCGGGCTCGTCTGCGGTCGGCAGGATCGGAAAATAATCGAAGAACGCGCGCCGCCCCGTTTCCATGAGTCGGTCCGCGCTGCCCGCGAAGTTGTTCCGCACCTCGTGGTCGTCCCACACGGCGTACACGGCGACCTGCCTGAAGTACGCCTGCACGGCTGGGTCCTCCCGGTTGTATCGGTGCTTGGCCCAGAAGTCGGGAAGCGTCCGGGCGACGAAATCGTAGCCCGGTATGCGGTCGGGCCCACCGCACGCCACGTCGGCATAGACGGTGTCTCCGACGAAGAGGAAGAAGTCCACCGGGAAGCGCGAAAGGGTTCGGAAGATGGGGTAGCCACTGAGCGGCCGGCACGCATCCCGGCCCCCGAGATCGCCGCTCCAGGCGAAGCGAAGCCGCGCGGGCTCGTGCGCCGGGGGCGCCGTCACGAACTCGCCTTGCACCTCCTGATTGTTCTGGCTCGCGGTGTAGCGATACCGCGTGCCCGGCTTGAGGGCGCCGAGGAGGAGCTTGCCGGTGAGATTGCCGGCGGGCGAGACCTTGATCTCGTGCTGACGTTCAACACTCCCGCCGGCCGGAGAGTAGCGCACCGTGACCCGGCCCCAGGTCTGGCCTCGCACCCAGAGGACGGCCGAGGCGTCGGTGACTTCCCCCAGAGTGACGAGGAGGCCCGGCTCGTCCGCAACGGCTGGCGCCGCCAGGAGCAGCAGGAGGAGCAGGGCCGTCCGGGCCGCGCCCGCCCGAGGCCCACGGAGGCCTTGGTTGCCTCCGTCAGCCATCTCGCAAGGCGACGGCGCGGCACTCGGCGAGCTGGGCCAGGTGCTCGATGTCGTGGTCGGCGATATGAGTGGCGTACTGGCCGAAGCTGACCGGACCGAAGAAGGCTGAGATGCCGATCCGCTCGGCTGTGCCGGCGGGCGCCCCTCGGAGGAGGACCACCGTCTCCGCCCTCGCCGCGGCGAATCGACGGCACTCCTCCATGAAGTCACCCTCGCGATGGTCGCGCTCCCGCGCCCAGGCATCGGGATCGAAGGCCTCGAAGACGGGTCGATCCTCGGTCGCCAGCCGCCGGAGGCGTGGGAGAAAGACATCACGCTCCACCTTCAGCAGATGCGCCATGACTTCCTTCATGCTCCACTCGCCCGGCCGAGGGCGGTGGCGGAGCTGGACGGCGGTCAGCCCCTCGCCAAGCTCTCTCACCCGCTGCGGTCCCGGCTCGATGGCCGCGATGACCTCACCCAAGGGCAGCGTGAGCCTGGCCTCGCAGCGCTTGGGCTTGAGACCGAGCGTCTGGCGCACGTCGT
>DASSSH010000225.1:0-8416 GCA_035708525.1 Candidatus Methylomirabilota bacterium | reverse complement strand
CCGTCTCGTGCAAGGCCAGCAAGCGCTTCGCCAGCAACGAACGATCCGCGCCCATACCAAGCACAACTACGCGCCGGAGACCAAGGGAGCCAACCAGTGCCCCGCGGATGTGGCCGCCTTCCGAGCGAAGTTCGGGAACTGACCCGGACTGGGTGGCGTTTACCAGATGGGCCGCCCTTCGAGCTACAAGGACGGCGTGCGGACCAGCGTCTCCTGGCGGCGGCCAGTGGCGTGCCGTACGACGTCCAGTGCGAGGATTTCAAGAAGGAGTGTGCCTTCGGCTTGTACACACCGGGCGTGCTGAGCTTGAAGTTCGAGTCAGCGGTTGTTCTGAGAGGGAGATTCGAGTAGCATCGGCGGCGGCCGGGAGGCTTCTCCTCCCGGCGGCCGCCGGCGTGTTCCGGCAGAAAGGGCCAGGAATGACCTCGACCGTGAGGTGGTTCGCCGTCGCCGTCGCCCTGCTCCTCCTGCCGCTCGGCTCCGCCCGGGCACAGCAGGCTCCCGGGTTGAGCCAGGATCCGGTCGCCGGCGCGCGCACCTTCGGGGCCAAGGGGTGCGTCAAGTGCCACTCGGTGAACGGAGTCGGCGGCAAGGTCGGACCCGACCTGGCGAAAATTTCCCGCCCGCGGTCCTTCTTCGAGCTCGGGGCGGACATGTGGAACCACCTGCAGAAGATGTCGGCGCGCATGAAGCAGCTGGGCATCACGCGTCCGAAGCTCGACGAGCGGGAGGTGGGCGACCTGGTCGGCTTCCTCTACACGCTCAATTACTTCGATCCCCCCGGCAACGTCGCCGACGGCCGCCGCCTCTTCACCGAGAAGCGCTGCATCCTCTGTCACCAAGTCGGCGGGACGGGCGGCGTGGTGGGGCCGAACCTCGAGGGCCTGAGACAGTTCGCCTCGCCGATCTTCATCGCCTCGGCGATGTGGAACCATGGGCCCCAGATGGCGGCGAAGATGAAGGAGCGCGGCATCGAGCGGCCCACCTTCACGGGTCAGGAGCTGCGCGACCTCATCGCCTTCCTCGCGCCGGCGACGGCCGGGCCGCAGGAAGGGCCGCTGTACATTCTGCCGGGCCGTCCCGAAGTCGGACGGCAGCTCTTCGGCCAGAAGGGCTGCATCCAGTGTCACAGCGTGGGTGGCGTCGGGGGCCGCGTCGGGCCGGACCTGGTCGAGAAAGGCACCCGCCGGAGCCCCGTGGAGTTCGCCGCGGCGATCTGGAACAAGACGCCGGCCATGACGGCGGCGATGGCCGAGCGCGGGATCGCCGTCCCCGAGCTCCGCCCCGACGAGATGGCCGACATCGTCGCCTACCTCTACTCGGTGCGCTACTTCGGCAATGCCGGCAGCCCGCCCAGCGGGTACACGGTGCTCTCGCAGAAGGGATGCCTGCAATGCCACTCCGTGTCTGGAGAACGGGGCAAGCCCGCCGGGGACATCACCAAGTACAAGAAACTCGATTCGCCGGCTGCGGTCATCGCGGCCCTCTGGAACCACACGGTGGTCACTCCGATCGTCGCCGGAAAGCGGACCGAGTGGCCGACCATGACGCCCCAGGAGATGGCGGATCTCTCCGCCCTGCTCCAGTCGTTCAGCCAGCCGAGAAGGCCCCAATAGGCATGGGGGCGCGCGGGTTCGGACTGGCAGGCGCGCTCCTGCTGGCGCTGGCCGTCTGGCCGTCCGACGCCGCCGCCCAGGCGCCGCGGGACAACTGTGCCGCCTGCCATCTCGAGACGGGCGACGAGCGGCTGGCGGCGCCCGCGCGCGAGTTCCCCCAGGACATTCACGCCGCCAAGGGCTTCGGCTGTGTGGCCTGCCATGGCGGCGACGCCCGGCAGGCGGGCATGGAGGCCATGGACCCGGCGAAAGGGTACATCGGCAAGCCCCAGCGCGCGCAGATCCCTCCGCTCTGCGGCCGCTGCCATTCCGACGCCGCCTTCATGAAGCGCTACAACCCGTCGCTCCGGGTCGACCAGCTGGCCGAGTACGCCACGTCCATCCACGGCCGGCGGCTCCGGGAGTTGGGGGACACCAAGGTCGCGACCTGTGTCGGCTGCCATCCCGCTCACTCCATCCGGCCGCCGTCGGACGCGAAGTCGAGCGTCCACCCACTCCGGGTGGCGGAGACCTGCGGGCGCTGTCACGGCGATGCGAAGTACATGGCCGACTACAAGATCCCCACCGACCAGCTCCAGAAGTACAAGAGCAGCATCCACTGGAAGACGATGAGCGTGAAGGGCGATCTCTCGGCTCCCACCTGCAACAAGTGCCACGGCAACCATGGCGCCGTGCCGCCCGGGATCAACTGGGTCGGCAACGTCTGCGGCCAGTGCCACACCGTGATGGCGGACCTGTTCAAGAAGAGCGTCCACTCCCGGGCTTTCGAGCGAATGGGCAACCCCGGCTGCGCGACCTGCCACGACAATCACGGCATCCAGGAAGCCACCGACGAGATGCTCGGGCTCGGCGACAAGGCGGTCTGCGCCGGCTGCCATACCGCGGAGGACAAGGGCGGGAAGAGCGCGAGCGAGATGCGGACCCTCATCGACTCCCTCGGCGCCGAATCCCAGAAGGCCCGGGCGATCCTGTTTCAGGCCGAGCGCGCCGGCATGGAGGTGAGCCAGGCCCAGTTCGACCTCAACGGCGCCCGCGAGGCGCTGGTCAAGGCCCGCACCGCCATCCACGCCTTCAAGGTCGACGCCGTGAAGAAAGAGGTGGAGCCGGGCCTCGCCATCAGCGCCAAGGCCTACTCCCGCGGCGTCCGGGCGATGGAGGAGCTCGGGTTCCGCCGCAAGGGCCTCGCCGTGTCGCTGGTGATCATCGTGGCGCTCATCGGCGGCCTGGTGGTGAAGATCCGCCAGATCGAGCGACGGAACGGCTCCGGGACGCGCACCCCGAGCCAGGGAGAGAGCTGATGGCCGAGCACGCGCTGCACCCCGAGCCGACGCGACGGGGGTTCATCAACTGGTTCCTCGGGACGAGCGCCGGAGCCTTCCTGCTCTCCGTGTTCTACCCGGTCAGCCGCTACCTGGTCCCGCCCGAAGTCGCCGAATCGACGGCCGGGACGGTGACGCTGCCGATCAAGCCCGCCGACGTCAAGCCCAACACCGGGCAGATCTTCAAGTTCGGGAGCCGTCCGGCGATCCTGGTCCGCACCCCCGAGGGGGAGCTCCGGGCCTTCTCCGCCGT
Source organism: Candidatus Methylomirabilota bacterium (assembly GCA_035708525.1). GTDB lineage: Bacteria > Methylomirabilota > Methylomirabilia > Rokubacteriales > CSP1-6 > DASSSH01. The sequence continues at coordinate 5,228 of DASSSH010000225.1, read as the reverse complement.
CTGCACCCATCTCAACTGCACCGTGCAGTACCGGGCCGACTTCAGCCATATCTGGTGCGCCTGCCACAACGGCCATTATGACCTCAACGGCAAGAACATCCAGGGTCCGCCGCCGCGGCCGCTCGACGTCTACGTCGTGAACGTGCGGGCGAACCAGATCGTGGTGAGCAAGAGCGCGTGAGCATGGCAGGCGGCGACCAGCGGCACGGCAGGCTCTGGACCTGGCTCGACGAGCGCGTCGGCCTGGCCGATCTGGAGAAGATCGCCAAGAAGAAGGAGGTGCCCACCCACCGGCATACGATCTGGTACTACTTGGGCGGAATGACGATGTTCCTGTTCGTGATCCAGGTGGTCACCGGGATCCTCCTGCTGCTCTACTACCGCCCGAGCGCCGAGGAGGCGTACGAGTCGATCCAATTCCTCATGGCCGAGGTGCAGTTCGGCTGGCTGATCCGCTCGATCCACGCCTGGGCCGCCAACCTAATGATCTTCACGCTGTTCCTGCACCTCTTCAGCGTGATGCTACTCAAGGCCTACCGCCCGCCACGGGAGATCACGTGGCTGTCCGGCATGGGCTTGCTGGGCCTGGCGCTCGGATTCGGGTTCACGGGCTATCTCCTGCCGTGGAACGAGCTCGCCTACTTCGCGACCAAGGTCGGAACCGAGATCACCGGCGCCGTGCCGCTCGTGGGACCGTTCCTCGGCCGCCTGCTCCGGGGCGGAGCCGAGGTCACCGGGGCCACGCTCACCCGCTTCTATGGGATCCACGTTGCGATCCTCCCCGCCGTCGCGTCGCTGTTGCTGGGCCTGCACGTCTACCTGGTGCAGAAGCACGGGATGAGCGTGCCTCCCGGCGTCGAGCGGCGGGGCGAGCCGCGGCGCACGATGGCATTCGTGCCGAATTTCCTGCTGCGGGACATCGTGGGGTGGCTGGCGGCGCTCGCGATCCTCGCCGCGCTGGCCGCCTACTACCCGGCCGAGCTCGGCCAGAAGGCGGACCCTTTCGCGCCTGCCCCCGCCGGGATCAAGCCCGAGTGGTACTTCATGTTCATGTTCCAGACGCTCAAGTACCTGCCGGCCTATGTCTTGGGTATCGAGGGCGAGGTCGTGGGCATCGTAGGCTTCGGCCTCGGCGGGCTCTTCCTCTTGCTCGTTCCGTTCCTCGACCGGCGAACGGCCCGGGGCGAGCCGAGCCGCCTGTTCACATGGATCGGCGTGGCGATCATCGTGTACATGGTGGTCCTCACCTACCTCGGCTACGCGGTGAGCGCGACGAAATGACCACGGGCGGGACCATTCCGCGATTCTTGCTTTGGGTCACGCTGGTTGTCGCGACGGTGGGCGGCGGACCGCGAGCCGCCGCACAGGCGCCCGGGGACGCCCAGCGGGGGCGGGCGCTGTTCACCGCCAAAGGCTGTGCTGGCTGCCACCTGCCGCAGGGCCAGCAGGGGGCCGGCCCGGCCCTTGAGGAGCTGCGCAAGCCGCAGGGCGGCTTCGAGCTGTCCGGTCGGCTGTGGAACCACACGCCGGGCATGTTCGCCACGCTCCAGCGGGAGGGGAAGCCCTGGCCGACCTTCACCGCCGCGGAGATGGCCGATCTGATGGTCTATCTCCGCGCCGAGCCGGCGCGGGATCCGGCGGTAAATCTCGCCCTGGGCCAGGCCCTCCTGGTGCGGAAAGGCTGTCTCAAGTGCCATCAGTTCCGCGGAGAGGGAGGGTGGGTCGGGATCGAGCTGACCAAATATCACGGAGGCTACGAGTCCCCGGTTGTCTGGGCGACCGCCGTGTGGAACCACGCTCCCCGGATGGCGGTCGAGGGCCGGTGGAAGGGGCTGCTCTATCCGCGATTCTCCGGGGAGGAGATGGCGAATCTGGTGGGATTCCTGCGGAGTGCTGTAAAGTGAACGGAACCTGGGAGAGAGGAGGAGCCCAACGTGCGAACGACAGGGTCGGTGAGTCTCGCCGTCTTTGCAGTGCTCATCACGGGATTGCTGATTGCCCTTCCCGGGGTGGCTCAGGTCAAGCCTCCGGCGGACTTCAGCTTCGAGCAGGGGAAAGACAGTCCCGGGAAGGTAACCTTCAGCCACGAGAAGCACAAGGAGAAGGTCGAGAAGTGCACGGCGTGCCACGTCAAGATCTTCAAGATGAAGAAGGGCACGTCGGGTCCCATCAGCATGGACAAGATGAAGGCGGGGGAGCAGTGCGGGAGCTGCCACAACGGCAAGACGGAAATGGGCGGCAAGGTCGTCTTCGCCGCGACGGACCAGGCCAACTGCGAGAAGTGCCACAAGAAGTGAGCTGACGCGCGCCAGCGAGCATCGGTCGCGCGGTCCGGGAGCGGAAGGGGCGCAGAGAACGTGCTCTCAGCCCGAACGGGTCTGGGGACCTTTCTGCTTCTCGGCGCCGCGCTCTCGCCCGCTGCCGGGGCTGCCGCGCAGGGCAAGCCGCCGGAGCCCAAGCCCACGGCGGAGGACTGCCTCGGCTGCCACGCGGACAAGGATCTCAAGCGCAGCGCGCCGGTCCGCGGTCGGCCCGAATCCCTCCTCGTGGACCGGGCCGTTCTCGCCGCCTCTCCGCATGCGCGGCTCGAGTGCGTGGCCTGCCACACGACGGCGACGGCGCCCCACGACTCGCCGCTGCCGCCCGTGCGCTGCGCCGGCTGCCACGACAAGGCCCGCGTGGCGTTGAGCGAAGGGGCGCACGCTACCCGCGGAGCCCAGGCCCGGGGTGTCACGTGTACGACCTGCCACGGCACCCACGATGTGCGCCCGGCGGCCGCGCTCACCGTCGAGACCTGCGCGTCCTGCCACCGCACCCAAGTGCGAGCCTATCGAGGGAGCGTCCACGGCCGCTCTCGGCAGCGGGGGGATTTGGAAGCCGCGACCTGCCGCTCCTGCCACGGGACGGCTCACGCAGTCCTTGCGAAGGCCAATCCGCGCTCGCCGACCTACCACCTGAACCTGCCTCGGACGTGCGCCCAGTGCCACGCGGACCCGGAGCTGGCCAAGCGGCACCACATCCCCATCGCCAACGTCTACGAGCTCTACATGGACTCCATTCACGGCCGGGCGGTCAGCCGCAGCGGCCTGCTCGTCGCTGCCAACTGCTCGGACTGCCACGGCAGCCACGAGATCCAGCCCCATACCGAGCCCAGCTCGCGGGTCTTCCCCGCTAATGTCCCCAAGACCTGCGGCGCGTGCCATGCCGGGGTCCTGGCCGCCTACGCGCAGTCGGTCCACGGCCGGGCGGCGGCCAAGGGGATGAGCACGGCGCCCGTCTGCACCGACTGCCACACGGCGCACCAGATCCGGCGGGTGGAAGGCGCGCCGTGGCAGCTCGAGGTGATCCGGGAGTGCGGCTCCTGCCACGAAGAGTCGCTGAAGACCTACCGCGACACCTTCCACGGCAAAGTGACGACGCTGGGCCTGACACGGGTGGCCAAGTGCGCCGACTGCCACGGCGCGCATACGATCCTGCCCGCATCCGATCCCGCTTCTTCCGTGTCGCCAGGGAAGCGCGTGGCGACCTGCCGGCAGTGCCATCCCGGAGCCAGCGCGAAGTTCGTCGAGTTCCATCCCCACGCAGATCCGGCGAACAAGGCGCGCTTCCCCCGGCTCTATTACTCGTACGTGTTCATGATCGCGCTGCTCGTCGGGACCTTCGCCTTCTTCGGCCTGCACACTTTGCTCTGGCTCCCGCGCTCGCTGATCGAGCGGCTCCGTCACGGGCGGCCGGGCGGTGAGACGGGAGGTGGGCCGTGAGCGGCGCGCCCCGGTACTACTTCCGGCTCAACCTCTACCATCGCATCCTGCACGGCATGGTGATCGTGAGCTTCCTGGGTCTGGCCGTCACCGGCCTGCCGCTCAAGTACGCCCAGACCGGCTGGGGCGCCTGGCTCTCGCATGCCCTGGGCGGGCCGTTCACCACCGGCTACATGCACCGGTTCTTCGCCATCATCACGTTTCTCTACTTCGCGCTCCACCTCGGCTACGTGGCCCGCCTGATCGTGTCGGGGAGGCGCGGGATCTTCTGGGGGCCGGACTCGATGGTGCCCCAGCCGCGGGACCTGCTGCAGCTCGTCCAGCACGTCCGCTACTTCGTGGGGCTCGGGGCGCGGCCCCGCTTCGGGCGCTGGGCCTACTGGGAGAAGTTCGACTACTGGGCCGTGTTCTGGGGCGTGTCGATCATCGGGGCCTCCGGGCTGCTGCTCTGGTTCCCCACCTTCTTCGCGCGCTACCTGCCCGGCTGGATCTTCAACGTCGCCATCATCGTCCACAGCGACGAGGCCCTGCTGGCCGTGGGCTTCATCTTCACGGTCCACTTCTTCAACGTGCACCTGCGCCCGGAGAAGTTCCCCATGGATCCGGTGATCTTCACGGGCCGCGTGGAGGAAGAGGAGTTCGGCCGCGAGCACCCGGAGGAGTACGAGCGGCTCCGCGCCGAGGGGCGGCTCGAGGGCCTCCGGGCTGACCCGCCCCCGCTGTGGCTCACCAACTTCTCCCGCGTCGTGGGCTTCAGCTCCCTCGCGATCGGCATCGTCCTGATCTGGCTCATCATCACCACGGTGATCAGATGACCGACCAGGAGCCCATGGACATCCCGAAGCGCCGGCGCTGGTTCCGCGGTCGCGCCTTGCTGGTGCTGCTGGGGGCGGCGCTCGTCGTGGGCGGCGCCGCCCTGGTCGGACTGTGGGAAGTCAGCACGAGCCCGCTCCTGTGCAACTCGTGCCACATCATGAAGCCGTACGTCGCGGCCTGGAAGGCCTCCAAGCACCACAACGTGACGTGCGTGCAGTGCCACTACCCGCCCGGCTTCCGCGACACGATCTGGGTCAAGTACCAGGCCCTGGCGCAGGTGGTGAAGTGGGCCACCCAGACGTACAGCTCCAAGCCGTTCGCCGAGGTCGAGGACGGCAGCTGCCTGCGGTCGGGCTGCCACGACCGGCGCCTGCTGGAGGGCCAGGTGACGTTCAAGCGCGGCATCATCTTCGACCACCGGCCGCATCTCGAGGAAATCCGGCGTGGCCGGCAGCTCCGGTGCACGAGCTGCCACTCCCAGATCGTCGTCGGGACCCACATCGAGGTGACCGAGTCCACGTGCTTCCTCTGTCACTTCAAGGGGATGAAGACCGGGCGGACGCTGACGCCCATCGCCGGCTGCACCGGCTGCCACCAGGCCCCGAAGGGCGACATCCGGGTGGGCTCGCTCCGGTTCAACCACGAAGAGGT
>DASSSH010000224.1:0-16134 GCA_035708525.1 Candidatus Methylomirabilota bacterium | reverse complement strand
CATCGGCGCCGGCTGGGACATGCAGCGCGAGCGCTTCATCGTGGAGATGAAGGAATTGCTCGAGGAGGAGGTCCAGGAGGAACCCGAGGAGGAGCGGGTGATCGAGCGCGAGCCCACGGTCGAGCGGGAGACCGCGATCAGCGAGGAGGCAGCGACGGGGCGGATCTGGGTCACGCGCGGCCAGGCGGCGGCCTTCGCGGAGAAGGCGGACGCGCTGATGAAGGCCGGGCGCCCCATCTGTCCCGTGTGCAGCCAGCCCAAGGATCCTTCGGGCCATATCTGCCCACGCAGCAACGGCCACATGAAGCCCTCGCATGTGGCCGGCTGATGCCCTCGAGCGGCTCCAGCGCGCTGAGGTCGCCGTCAAGGGGCGGCTGCCGTGGAGCAGCAATGTCACCCTGCTCGCCGAGCTGACGCTCGAGGACGCCCACTGGCTCGCGGTCTACAAGCCGGGGCGGGGCGAGCGGCCCCTTTGGGATTTTCCGCCGGGCCTCTACAAGCGCGAGTGGGCCGCCTATCTGCTCTCGGAGGCGCTCGGCTGGGGGCTCGTGCCGCCCACGGTGCTGCGCGAGGGACCGTTCGGCGAGGGGTCGCTGCAGTGGTTCGTCGAGGCGGACTTCGAGCAGCACTATCTCACCTTGCTCGAGGAGCCGCGCCACCGCGCGCGCCTGGAGCGCATCTGCGCTTTCGACCTCTTGGCCAACAACGCCGACAGGAAGAGTGGCCACTGCCTGCTGGCGGCCGACGAGCAGGTCTACGCCATCGACAACGGCCTCACCTTCCACGCCGAGCCGAAGCTGCGCACGGTGATCTGGGACTTCGCCGGGGGGCCGATCCCGCCTGACATCCTCGCCGACATCCGCTCCCTGATCGAAACGGGGCTGCCGAAGCCGCTGGCCGCGCTGCTCGAGGCTGATGAGCGCGAGGGACTGCTGCTGCGCGCCAAGGCGCTGGCGAAAGAGGGCCACTTCCCGGACGATCCGACGGGCCAGCGCTATCCCTGGCCGCTGGTGTAGCCCCCCTCACCCAGCCTTCTCGGGGTCAGGTCTTGAAATCCAACATTTTGTTCCCAAATTCGTCAGTCCTTCACCGCTCCAGACTGACGCTTACCGTCACCAAATGTCGTAATTCAAGACCTGACCCCAAGGGCAAGGAGGAGGAAGGCGTAGTCGACGGCGGCCTCGCGGAGGGCGTCGTAGCGCCCTGACGGCCCCCCGTGGCCCGCCTCCAGGCGCGTCTTGAGCAGCGCCGAGCGTGCGCCCTCGTTCAGCGCGCGCAACCGCGCCACGTACTTGGCGGGCTCCCAGTACATGACCTGGCTGTCCTGGAGCGAGGTCTTGACGAGCATCATCGGGTAGGCCCGCGCGGCGAGGTTGCTGTACGGGCAGTAGCTCTTCATGTACTCGTAGTGCTCGCGGATCTTCGGGTTGCCCCACTCCTCGAACTCGCCCACCGTGAGCGGCAGCGACTCGTCCAGCATGGTGCTGATCACGTCCACGAAGGGCACGCGCAGCACGGCCGCGTGGCAGAGCTCCGGGCGCAGGTTGAGCACGGCGCCGATCAGTAGGCCGCCCGCGCTGCCGCCCTCGATCACCAGCCGGTCGGCCGCGGTGTAGCCGGCCTTCATCAGGTGCTCGGCGGCCGTGATGAAGTCGGTGAAGCTGTTGCGCTTGTTGAGCATGCGCCCCTGATCGTGCCAGCGCTTGCCCATCTCGCCGCCGCCGCGCACATGGGCGATGGCCACGCTCAGGCCCCGCTCGAGCAGGCTCAGCCGGTTGGAGGAAAACATCACCGGGTAGGGCATGCCGTAGGCGCCGTAGCCGGTGAGCAGCATGGGGCTCGAGCCGTCGCAGGACAGGCCGACCTGGCAGACCAGCGAGATTGGGATCCGCGTGCCGTCCACCGCGGTCGCGTAGAGCCGCTCCGAGCGGTAGCGCGCGGGATCGTAACCGCCCAGCACCTCGGTGCGCTTGAGCAAGGTGAGGCGGCGGTCGTTCATGTCGTAGTCGTAGACCGAGGGCGGGGTGATCAGCGACTGGTACCGAAGCCGGTAGGCCGTGGCGTCGAACTCCGCATTGGCGTCCGGGCCGACTTCATAGGTCGGCTCGGGGAACTCGACGCGGTGGGAGCCGCCGTCGGCCAGGCTCACGATCCGCAGCCGGGCCAGGCCGTCCTCGCGCTCCTGGACGACGTAGTGTCCCGCGAAGACGTCCACGCCCTCGAGCATGACTTCGTCACGATGCGGGATCAGCTCCGTCCAGCGCGCGGGGCGCGGATCGTCCACCGGCGCCCAGACCAGGCGGAAGTTGCGCCTGCCTCCGCCGTTGGTCCGGATATAGAAGCGGTTGCCGCCGTGGTCCACGTCGTACTCGTGCTCTTTCTCGCGCGCCAGCAGCAGGGTCCAGGCGCCGTCGGGCTGATCGGCGCGGAGATAGCGAAACTCCGTGGCGGTGAAGCTGGCCGAGGCGGCGAAGAGATAGGCGCGGCTCCGCGAGCGCGCGACGTCGAGGCGAAAGAGCGCGTCCGTCTCCTCATAGAGGAGATCGTCGGCCGCCGCGCCCAGCCGGTGACGCCAGAGGCGGTACGGCCGCTTGGCGTGATCCTCGGTGACGTAGAAGAGCGTGTGGCCGTCGGCGGCCCAGGCCACGCCCGCGACCTTCTCGACACGGTCGGGCAGCAGCGCGCCCGTGGCCAGATCCTTGATCGCGAGCGTGTACTCACGAAAGCCGGTGACGTCGGTCGAGTAGGCGAGCAAGGTCCCGTCGTCGCTCACCGTGTAGGCGCCCAGCGAGAGGAAGGGATGCCCCTCGGCCAGCGCGTTGAGATCGAGCGTCACCTCCTCGGGCGCCTCCACGCTGCCGGCCTTGCGGCAGTAGATCGGGTACTGCTTGTCCTTCTCGGTCCGCGTGTAGTAGAAGTGGCGACCCCGGCGATAGGGGACGGTCGAGTCGTCCTCCTTGATGCGCGCCAGCATCTCGTCGTAGAGCGCACCCTGGAAGGCCTCGGTCGGCTGCATCACCGCAGCGGTGTACAGGTTCTCGGCCTCGAGATAGGCGCGCACCTCGGGGTCGTCCTTCTGGCGCAGCCAGAAATAGTCGTCCTGGCGCAGATCGCCGTGGACCGTGTCGACCTTCGGGATCTTCTTGGCGACGGGCGGGGCCGGGAGGGTCATGGTATGGTCGCCCCAGTATAGCCACGCCCGTCGAGCGATCGCATGCCCGAGCTGCCCGACATCACGGTCTATCTCGAAGCCCTCGAGGCGCGCATCCGCGGCGCGCGGCTCGAGGGCGTGAGGCTGGCGAGCCCGTTCCTGCTACGCTCGGTGGATCCGCCGCTCTCTGCCGCGTTCGGCCGGAGCGTGATCGGGCTGCGCCGGCTCGGCAAGCGGATCGTGATCGGCCTCGACGGCGATCTCTTCCTGATCCTCCATCTGATGATCGCCGGGCGGCTTCACTGGAAGGAGAAGAACGCGCGGCTGTCGGGCAAGCTCAGCCTGGCCGCCTTCGATTTCTCCACCGGCACCCTCATCCTCACCGAGGCCGGGACCAAGCGGCGGGCGGCGATCCATCTGGTCCGCGGCGAGCAGGCGCTACGCCAGCACGACCCGGGAGGCCTCGAGGTCTTCGAGGCCGACCTCGCCGCCTTCAGCGCGGCGCTCAGGCGGGAGAACCACACGCTCAAGCGGGTGCTGACTGACCCGCGCGTCCTCAGCGGCATCGGCAACGCTTACTCCGATGAGATCCTACACCGGGCGCGACTCTCCCCGGTGAAGCAGACGGCCCAGCTCAGCGAGGAGGAGACCGCACGGCTCCTCGAGGCGACGCGGGCCACGCTCGCCGACTGGACCCAGCGACTGCGCGAGGAAGCGGCCGGTGAGTTTCCCGAGGGCGTCACCGCCTTCCGCCCCGGCATGGCGGTGCACGGCCGCTACGGCAAGCCCTGCCCCGACTGCGGCGCCCCCGTGCAGCGCATCGTCTTCGCCGAGAACGAGACCAACTACTGCCCGCGCTGTCAGACGGGCGGTCGGCTGCTGGCCGACCGCGCGCTCTCGCGCCTGCTCAAGCAGGACTGGCCGCGCACGCTCGAGGAATGGGAGGAGCGGCGGGCCGGAGGCGTGGCTTACCGGCGCGGCAGGTCACGGACGTAGATGGTATCGGCCACGACGGAATTGGCTTTGATCGTGTCCGCGTAGATCACCGCGGCCGAGACCTCCGGGGCCTTGAGCTCGCCTTTGCGGTCCGTCTTCATACGGGGTGATTGTGACTGGTAGATCACGCCCTGGATATCGTCGGCCTCGATCTTGTTGGCATAGATGGTGTGCGCTTGCACGTGCTGGGCCTTGATTTCCTCGGCCCGCACCATCGCAGGCGCCAGAGGAGGCCAGCGATCGATGATCGGGACCGCGGCGAGGCGCGGTTCGGAGAGCACGACGTGACTGGCCCAGGCCAGTCCCGCCGAAACCGCGAGCGCCAGGAGTCCGGCGAACGCGATGCCGAGCGACTTCTTTCCTCTCATCATGTCCATCTCCTTCTTCGACCGCTGGCGGCTGGCAGCCGCCCACGGCCCAGGTCCAGTGATGAACTCGGGTCCTCCACGTCAAGATATGCAGCATTGGCTGTGCCAATCGGTGCGTACACCAAGTGTCGGCTTTTCCACGCCCATGTCCGGTGTCCCGGATTTCGGGCCGGAAAGGACGCGCAGGCCGGGAAAGAACTACAAGGTAAGACCTACGGGGCTCCGCAAGGGTGGCCGCGCCTCTGGTTGCCGACATCGTGTATGCTGGCGGTCATGAACGACCTGCAGATATCACGCCGAGCATTCCTCGCCGTCGGGCTGATCGGCCTCCTTGCGAGGCCATCCGCCGCCGCGGCCAAGCCCGTGGTGACCGTCTACAAGGAGCCGACCTGAGGCTGCTGCACGGCGTGGGTGGGTCACCTGCACACGAGCGGCTATCCGGTCAAGGCCGAGAACGTCACCGACATCACACCGATCAAGCGGCGCTACGGCGTTCCCCAGCGCCTCGAGGCCTGCCACACCGCCCTGGTCGAAGGCTACGTGGTCGAGGGCCACGTGCCGGCCGACCTCATCGACCGTCTGCTGCGGGAGCGCCCGCGCGTGGTGGGCCTCGCCGTTCCGGGCATGCCGGCCGGCTCGCCGGGGATGGAGGCGCCGGGCCAGAAGCCCGAGCCCTATCAGGTCCTGACCTTCGACAGGAGCGGCAAGACCGCCGTCTTCGCCACCCGCTGAGACCGCGCGGCGCGGCTAGAAGCCTGTCAATGCGCCGTCTGGGCTATGGGGTCAGGTCTTGAAATGCAACATTTGGTGACAATGCACGCGTTGTCAGCAAATGTCGTAATTCAAGACCTGACCCCTGAGCAGATTTTGGCCGAGACGGGTACGTCGAAGCCACCGGGCACGGCGTATTGTTTCGCGAGCCGGTCGAAGGTCGCGCGGATCTTCCGCTGCACGTCGGGCGGCTGGCCGTGGATGTTGGCGGAGGAACGCGCCAGGCTGCCGAGCCCGCCGTTCCACCAGAAATCCAGATCGGGGATCCGGTGGGTGAAGCTCACCGTCGTCACCACCACGTCCGTCAGCCCCGCCGCCCGCAGCAGGGCGGCGAACTCATCGTCGGCGGCGAAGCGAAAGGGCGGCGGCCCCGCCGGCACGTTGGGCGACGAGGTGATCCCGTTCTCGGCCGTCGCGTCGGAGAAGATCCCGTTCACGCGGGCGCGCGACGGCAGGTCCCACCAGGACAGCGCCAGCATGCCGCCGGAAGCGATGACGCGCGCGAGGTCGCCCAGGGCGTGCTGCGGGCGCGGGAAGTGGCCGAGACCGAAGTTGGCGACCACGGCGTCGAAGGCGCCGTCGGGAAACGGCAGCGCCTCGGCGTCGCCTTCGCGGAAGTCGAGCCCGGGATGAAGCCGGGCGGCGAGCGCCACCATCTTCGGCGAGAGGTCCACGCCGACCGCCGATTTCACGCCGCGGGCCGCGGCGCGCGCCACCACGACGCCCGGGCCCGTCGCCACGTCGAGGAGTCGCGTGCCCTTGCCGACGCGCGCAGCGTCCAGCAGCGGCTCGATCACCCGGCTCGTGACGGGCGCGAAGAAGTCGTGGTACTGGGCCGACACGCGGTCGTGGGCGGCCTTTTCGAACCGCCGGAACGCCTCGGGGTCGTACGGGAGTGCGCTCACCCGCGGGATTCTACCTCACCAGCCCCGCCGCCGCCCAGAGGCGCTCAAGCTCGCCGGCGACCGTCTCGGCGCGCTCCAGCTGCCACCAGTGCGAGCAGCCCGGAAACGAGACGAACCTCGCGCCCGTCCGCTCGGCCAGGCGGGCACCGAAGCGGGCCGCGGCGTAGGGATCGTTCTCGCCCCAGAGCACGAGCCCCGGCGCCGTGACGCGCCCCAGATCGGCCTCCCACTCCGCGCCGACGCGCACCGCCGAGCGGTAGAGCGCGAGGATGCAGCGCTTCATGGTGGCGTCGACCAGTCCGGAGCTCTCGGCCGCCTCCGCCTCGGGAACGCCGGCAGCGACGAGCGCCCGCCGAAGCGCTGCGGGCGTCATCGCCTCCATCACCTGCTCGCCTACCTCGGGGGTCTGCCAGAGCTTCGCGGCCTGATGCCACACGTACTCGGCGTCGAGCGGCGCGCCACCGGCCGCCCAGCTCCGCGCGAGCTCGGGCCGCACCGAGACGGCGCGCACCACGAGGAGGGCACCCCAATCATGGCCGACGAGATCGATCGGCGCGGGGAGCGCCGCAAGCCGATCCAGCAGCCAGTCGACGTAGGCCTCTTTCGTGGCGGTGAACCCATCGGGCACGGGGCAGGCGAAGCCGGGCAGCGAGAGCCGCACAATGTCCGCGCGGTCGAGCCGCGAGACGACGGCATTCCACACGCGCGGAGTGTCCGGCACGCCGTGGACGAAAACCGCAGGCATCCGTCAGCGTCCCGCCGCCTGCTCTCCGCGCAGGGTCATGCACGTGCTCACCCCATGCGCCACGAGCTTGCCCTCGGCCACGACGTCGCACTCCACGAGCGCCACGGTGCGCCCCGCGCTCTTCACCCGGCCGCGCGCCTCGAGCCGCCCCGTCCACACGGGGCGGAGGAAGTTCACCTTGATCTCGAGCGTCGTGTACGACTCGCCCTCACCGAGCGTCGTCATGAAGGCCCAGCCCATCGCCGCGTCGGCCATCGCGGCCAGGATGCCGCCCTGCACCGTGCCCATGGGATTGGTGTGAGCCGCCGCCGCGTCAAGGGCAACGACCGCCTCACCCGGCCCGAAGGACTCGAGCCGCATTCCCAAAAGCGTCGCCGCCGGCGGCTGCGGCAGCTCGCCGCGCAGCATGCGCTCCATGCCGTCGAGCAGCTTGGCCATCGTGCTCTCCCTCGCGGATCTTCCGGTTCACGGCTTGCCCCGCTCCCACAGGCCCCCGGCGCGAGATTCTACCTCGACGCCGGGTGGCCTGTCGGGGCCGTGACAGCCTCGTCTCGCCGATGACGTGCCGCCCGGCCCGAGCCCGCACAAGGGCTGACTTTCCTTGGGCTTGGAGGCCACCCCCCGTGGCATGCCACGTGCTTCCCCAACTGAGGGCAGAGCCCGTGCCGGAGCCGGTCGCCCTGCCCGGGGCGAATCGAGCGAGCGGGCAAAGGAGACCCTGACATGACCAGCGGGGATCCCGTCCTGGCCGAGTACGTGGAGAAGCTGTTCACCAAGGCGAGCCTGCTCACGCTCGCGGTCATGGGTCATAGCCGGTTCATCGAAGATCGCGGTCTCAGTCCCGACAGCTCCTATCTGAGCCAGCTCGAGCACCTGGCGGGCGAGGTCGAGTTCGGCCTCGGCATGATCCACGACCGGCTGACCGAGCGGAAGAACCTCGCGCTCTGAGTCCCGGGCCCGCAGTGTGACCCGCGGGCGTATCGCCGCTCTCCTCCTCACGCTCTGGCTGGCCGCCGCCGGCGACCGGGTAAACGCCGGCGACTGGGTGGAGCTCTACGACAAAGCCGGCGGGCGCAGCGGCTACGCCATCATCGACCGCAGCACGGGCCGCGTGGACTTCTTCGACCTCTCGGCCAGCCGCACGGGTTGGGCCGAGCTGGATGCCGCACGGCCAACATACCGGGTGAACTTCTACACGCCACGGGGCCGCATCATCGGCTTCGCCGTGGTCAACCGCGAGCACCGGCGCGTGGAGTTCTTCGACCCCAAATCCCGCCACAGCGCCTGGGGCATCCTCGAGACTTCGGGCCGCGTCACCCGGCTCGACCTCTCGGGGCGCCGGCTGGACGATACCGCCATTCCCTTCCCGCCCAAGGCCACGAAGTAGGCCACACCACAACTACGCGCGCGAGATCATCGAGCGGAAGAAGGCCGCGATGCCGCCAGGCTGGGGTCAGGTCTTGAAATACGACAAACGGTGACGGCAATTGCCGTCACTAAATGTTGCATTTCAAGACCTGACCCCAAGATGCATTGACCGCGGGCCGGCCTCACGTTAGGCTCGGGCATTATGCCAACCGCAACGGCCGGCGCCCGCGTGAAGCTCGGCATGTTCAGCATGCCCTTCCACCATCCGGACCGCGATTACGCCACGATCCTCGAGGAGGACCAGGAGGCTCTCATCCTCGCCGACCGCCTCGGCTTCACCGAGGCCTTCATCGGCGAGCATTTCAGCTCGTGGAGCGAGCGCATCACCTCGCCGCTCATCTTCATGGCGACGGTCATCGGCCGCACCAAGCGGATCCGGCTCGGCACGGGCGTGATCAATCTCCCCCAGCTCCACCCGGCGACCGTGGCGGCCTACGCGGCCATGTTCGACCACCTCTGCCGCGGCCGGTTCATCATGGGCATCGGCCCCGGTGGGCTCGCGAGCGACCTCGAGATGTTCGACGTGGGCCAGGCCGAGCTGCGCCCGCAGATGGTGCAGGAGTCCATCGACATCATCCTGAAGCTCTGGTCCCAGGATCCGCCCTACGAGATCAACGGCCGCTTCTGGAAGTTCTCACTGAAGGACGCGATCTGGCCCGAGTTCAAGGTGGGCTACCTGCCGCGCCCGTACCAGCAGCCGCATCCCCCGATCGCGCTGTCCATCCTCACGCCGAACTCCGCCAGCGCCACCACGGCCGGTCAGCGGGGCTGGATCCCGGTCTCCGGCAACTTCTTCCACAGGCGCTATCTCCGGGGTCATTGGGAGCGCTACGCCGAAGGCTGCGAGCAGGCCGGCCGCCGCCCCGATCCGGATATCTGGCGCGTCTCGCGCAGCATTCTCGTCACGGAGACGGACGCGGAAGCCGAAGACTACCTCGCCGACCCGGAAACCGGCCTGTCCTTCTACTACAAGTTCTTCATCCACAGCTTCACCCAGGGCCGCAAGGCCCTCTTCATGCTCAAGCCCGATCTGGAGATGCCCGACGAGGCCGTCACCGTCGACGGGGTCAAGCGCGCCCTGATCATCGCCGGCAGCCCGCGGCGGGTGCTCGACCAACTCGTCGCCCTGCGCGACGAGGTCGGGCATTTCGGCACCCTGCTGATGGCCGGCCACGACTGGGACCAGCCGAAGCTGTGGCGCCGCTCCATGAGGCTGCTGGCCACGGAGGTCATGCCCAGGCTGAGCCGTCACGCCGCGGGCCGACCCCGGTAAGCGCCCCGCCGACACCGGTTGCCGTCGAGCGTCGCCGCGCGTGGCGTCACCCCGAGACGAGGGCAGCCGACGGGAGACGATCGGAGTCAATGCGCATCGTTGATCACGGTGGGACGCTGCTGCTCCGGGACGCCCCCGGGCTGCACTGGCTCCTCGGGTTGCTGTTCGTCGGCGTAGGGACGGTCTTCGTCCTCGGCCCACTTGGGCTGTTCACCAACGCGGCTGAGGTGGCCTGGTGGGTCCGCGTTTTCTCGGGGCTTCTTGGAGCCGCCGGGGTCGCCACCGGCCTCTGGGTGCTCGCCGGGTCTCCCCGCTCGACGCTGCAGATCGACCGATCGACGGGCCGGCTCCACCTCGAGCGACGAGGGCTCACCGGACGGGAGGCGTCGGCATGGCCGATCACCGAAATCACCGATGTGAGGCTGACCGAGAAGTTGGACGACGAAGGGGACCCGGTGTTCCAGGTGCACCTCGTGCTGCGGAATGGAGCCGTGGTGCCGGTGTCGCGGCTGTGGACGCACGGCAGACAGCAAGCCGACGCCGTGGTGGACCGCTTGCGAGAAGCGCTTCGGGTCCCGCGGGCCGGTGGCCCGGGACCCTGAGCGAGACACGCCGATCTGAGACTTGCCGATGCTCCGAGGGCCCGTTATGCTCTGCGGCCAGGGAGGCGGCAAGATGGCTCACACGACGACCGAGCTCACGATCACTCCGATCCATCCGTGCCTCGGCGCCCGCGTCGAGGGCGTGGATCTCACGCAGCCCATCGACGAGGCGACCTTCACCCGCATCTTCGACGCGTTCCAGGAATACTCCGTCCTCGTCTTCCACGATCAGCGCTTCACCGACGAGCAGCAGATGGCGTTCAGCCGCCGCTTCGGGCCCCTCGAGGAGACGATCAAGGCCACCGGGAGGGAGAACCGGCTCCATCCGAACCTCGTCGATCTCTCGAACACGGATCCCGAGCAGGGCGGCAAGCTCATGGACTGGACGGACCGCCGCATGATGTACCAGTCCGGTAACCAGCTCTGGCACACGGACAGCTCCTTCAAGCCGGTCCCGGCCATGTCCTCGATGCTCTCGGGGCGCGAGGTGCCGCCCGTCGGCGGCGAGACCGAGTACGTGAGCATGCGCCATGCCTATGCCACGCTGCCGGAAGCGGTGCGGCAGCGGCTCGAGGGCAAGGTGGCCGTACACAGCATCCTCTACTCGCGCAGCACCATCGCCAAAGGGCTCTTCGATCCGGACGCCGAGAAGGACCTGCCGCCGGTCCGCCAGGCGCTCGTGCGCGCCAACCCGGCGAACGGGCGTAAGTCGATCTACATCGGCTCGCATGCCTGGTACATCGAGGGCATGCCGTACGAGGAGTCGCGCCGGCTGCTCGACGAGCTCCTCGCCCACACGACGCGTCCAGAGTGCGTGTACCAGCATCGCTGGAAGCAATGGGACTTCGTCATCTGGGACAACCGTTGCATGCTCCACCGCGGGCGGCCGTGGGATGCCGGGACTCACAAGCGCGTCATGCGGCGGACGACGGTGGCGGGTGAAGGCCCGACGACGCACCCGCCCTTCGCCAGCCGCTCGGCCGTCTGGGACGGGATCATCCCCGAGGGCATCGGCGTCTAGGGCAGGTGGTGAGATGAGAGCCCAGCGCGCCGTTTCGCTCGTGCTGCTCGTCCTGGTAGCGCTTCAGATCGCCTACTTCTATCCCCAGCTGCCGGAGACCGTGGCCTCGCACTTCGACGCGGCCGGGCGGCCCAATGGCTGGGCGCCGAAGGGCGCCTTTCTGGGGCTCTACGCGGCGGTGGTCGGGCTCATGGTGGGGCTCTTCCTGATCGTGCCCGTGCTCCTCGCCCGGCTTCCCGTCGCGCTGATCAACCTGCCGAACAAGGATTACTGGCTCGCCGCCGAGCGCCGTGAGCAGACGTGGACGACGATCCAGCTTCACCTCTTGACGCTCGGCAACGCGACCGTCGCCCTCGTACTCATCATCTTCCAGCTGGCCATCCGGGCGAACCTCTCTCGATCGCCCAGCCTGTCGCCCGTGGTCTGGATTCTCCTCGCCGCCTTCCTGGGCTTCGCCGTCGCCTGGACCGTGCGGTTTCTGCGCGCCTTCAGACTGCCGCCGCGCGCCTAGGAGGAAGCACGCCCACCCTCACCCCGGCCCTCTCCCTCTCCGACGGAGAGGGAATGCACTTTAGGGAGGGCTAGGCCAGCAGTCCGGCGATGATACCGGTCAGGAACACGCCGTCGAAGGTACCGGCGCCGCCGATCGACACCACCGGGGCGCCCAGCTGGGCGACCTTCCCGAGATTCGTGAGGTCGGCGCCGATCAGCGCCCCCATGGTGCCCGACACATACGCCAGCGGCGGCGCCCGCCGGAACGCCAGGAGCAGAGCGACGCCGGCGGCGGCCAGAGGCGGCACCAGCATCGGCACCGCGATGCCGACGCCGGGGACGACGTACGCCAGGCGGTGCACGATGACGGACACGATGAGGATGCCGATCGCCATCCGCACGTACATGCCGGACCGGACGAAGAGATAGAGCGAGAGCAGGGCCGGGATCAGCGCGCCCCCCACGTTGATGGCGACGACCGTCATCCCCCGAGTCACGCCCTCCACCACATAGGGCTGGCCGAACATCCAGACCTCCCGCGCCGAGGACACGCGCGTCGCGGGGATCGCGTACAGCGGGATGTTGACGTGGCTCCCGATGATCGTCAGGACCATGATGGCGAAGACGTACCGCGGCTTGACGCCGATCTTCCGGTAGGCGTAGGCGAGGATCCGCAGCTCGATCAGGACCACCAGGACGACCAGGACCAGGACGAGCAGCACGAGGATGAGCGGAAACGCCACCGGGAGGAAGATCATGGTCGAGGCCTCGGGCTAGAACTTCATTTCGAACATCGCGTGAACCTCCTGGCCGCCGCTGTGACCGCCGCGCTGCGCGTCGAAGGCGTAGCCATAGCCCAGGACGAGGGTGGTGCTCTCGGTGAAGGCGACGATGACATCGGCACCAGCGCCGGGGAGGTTGTGACGCGGCAGCGTGTGGCCGGCCAGATAGTGCACGCGGGCGTAGTCGCCGGCGATCTGCAGCTGAAACCACTTCACGCCCGGGATCGGCGCGAGCCGGTAGGACGCGTTGATGAGCGCAAAGCGCTTGGCGAATATCTCTCCGGCACTGTAGCCGTGCAGCGTCAGGGGCAGCTCGCTCTGAAATCGAAACGCTCCCCCAAGACGGAAGACCGAGAGCTCATCGGTGTCCCCGGCGATGCCGCCGGTGAGAAAGAGGCTGACGGTATGCTCGAGCCACGGCGAGAAGATCCCACCCGCGCGGGCCCAAGTCCGCTGGGTGAACTGCTCCGACTCCTGCCGTCGTTCAGGGAGGCCATAGCGGCCGGCGTTGTCGCGATAGCTGGCCTCGTGCCAGACGGAGATCTCCAGCGCCCGCTTGGGAAACAGCTCCGGCGGGACGCCGCCGACCCGGATTCCGGCGCGCCCCGTGACGATCGCGGAATCTTCCGGGAGACGAAAGTCCGAGCGCGTATCGGTGCCGGTATCGTAGATGGCGTACTGGGGCCTCAGCCGAAGCTGGCCCTCGACGGGCAGCACCCCCGCGATCTTCAGCTGCCGCCAGTAGTAGGAGAGGCTGAGCCCGCCGCCGTGTCCCCAGAACGACTCGCGCCGCTTGTAGTCGCCCTCGCGGTACTCGCTGAAGTTGTAGCCGAACAATCCGCCGGCGAGCCCCAGTCCCAGCGCATGTCCATCGGCCGGCCAGCGGTCGTGGATGATCTCGGAGTTGACGTACACCGGCGAAATCACGACCCGGAGGTAGAGGTCCTCGGAAGTGAGGTGGGGCCGGTTCAGCAGCAGGAAGCCGTAACCGTCGAGCGGACCGTTACCCAGGAGCGGGCTCGTGCCGCCGGCTTCGAGATTCGTCCGTCGCTGGGAGTCGATCTGGGCCGCGGCAGGATGGGACCAGATCAGAAGGAGCACGCCGAGCAGCAGGAGCATGGATCGACCGCGCAGCGACATCGACCCTCCTGCACAGCGGGCCAGACCCCGGCTCGCTCATGGACTCAGAGGTAGCGACAGAACCCTTCTCAAACTATACGCCAGCTCCAGGCAAGGAGCCGCGATGATTCTTTCGGGGGCGGCGCCTACCGCGCGCAGGTGTTGTGCCGGCCGCCGTCGACGAAGACACAGTTGCCGGTGATCATCCCGGCGTGGTCCGAGGCCAGGAAGAGGATCATGTCGGCCACCTCCTCGGGCTCGCCGACCCGGCCGATGGGGTGCGTCGTCCGGCTCCGCTCGACGAACGCCGCGTAGTCGGCCTCGCTCATCCCGCTGCGCCGGTGCAGGTTGGTCCGCGTCACGCCCGGGTTGACGGCGTTGATCCGCACACCCTTCGGCGCCAGCTCCAGTGAGGTGCACATCACGAACTGATCCACCGCCGCCTTGCTGCAGCAGTAGGCCAGCACGTTGGGGAAGGCCCGCTGGCCGTTGACGCTGGACACGACGACGATGTTCCCCTTGCGCGCCGCGAGGGCCGGCAGCGCCAGCTGGACGAGGCGGAACACCGACCGCACGTTGACCGCCATCATCTGATCCCACAGCTCGGGCGAGGTCGTCTCGATATTGCCCGTGCCGATCACGCCGGCCCCGCAGACCAGCACGTCCAGTCCCCGGAGGGCGCGCACGGCTTCCTCCACCGCGCGCCGGACATCCTCCTCCCGCGTCACGTCGGCCTGGATCGCCACCGCGCCGTCGCCGTTGCCGGCCAGGGCCTTGCGCGTGGCGTCCAGCCCTTCCGGGCTTCGTCCGACCAGCGCCACCCGCGCGCCCTCCGCCGCGAACTTGAGCGCCGCCGCCCGCCCGATGCCGCTCGTCGCCCCGGTGACCAAGACCGCCTTGTCCTTGAACATCATGGTCGCATTCCTCCTGTAGCCCTCGAGAAGAGTGACGCCGCCGAACGACGGCGACCCAAGACTACAAGAATCCGGCGGTCACGAACAGGCGGAGGATCGCGTCGACGTCAGGCGTGAACCGCTCTGGCACGAGCCTACGACGCGATCTCTCGCAGCCGCTTCTCCAGATGCCGCCGCTCGGCCTGGTTGCTCACCAGCGCGAGGGCGCGGCGGTAGGACTCGGCGGCCTCGGCGTGGCGGCCAAGCCGCCGCAGCAGCTCGGCCCGCGCGGTGGGCAGCAAGTGATACCCGGCGAGCTCGCCGCGGCGGTCGAGCTCCTCCACTAGAGCGAGGCCGCCCTCGAGTCCGCCCGACATCGCGACCGCGACCGCCCGGTTGAGCTCGACCACCGGCGATGGGTGCACGCGTGCCAGCATCCCGTAGAGAGCGGCGATCTGCTGCCAGTCGGTGGCGGCGGCAGTGGGGGCCTGGGCATGAACCGCCGCGATCGCCGCCTGCAGCGCGTACGGCCCCGGCGGGCGGGCGCCCTCGCTCAGCGCGGTCTCGACGAGGGCCATCCCCTCCTCGATCTCCGAGCGGTCCCATCGGGTTCGGTCCTGCTCCTCGAGCAGCACGATGTCTCCTGAGCCGTTCAGCCGTGTCTCGCGCCGCGAGTCGTGCAGCAGCATGAGCGCCAGCAGCCCCTTTGGCTCGGCCTGAGCCGGCAGCAGCTCGACGAGCATTCGCCCGAGCCGGATCGCCTGCTCGCACAGCTCGCGCCGCACCAGCCGCTCGCCAAAGCTCGCGGCGTAGCCCTCGTTGAACACGAGATACACGACCACCATCACCGCCTCGAGCCGCTCGGCCAGGGCATCGTCCGGAGGCACCTGGTAGGGAATGCGCGCGTCGCGGATCTTGGCCTTGGCACGGACGAGCCGCTGCGCCATGGTCGGCGCGGGCACCAGGAAGGCGTGCGCAATCTCCTCGGTCGACAGCCCCCCGAGCGTGCGCAGCGTGAGGGCCACCTGCGCCTCGGTCCCGAGGGCCGGATGGCAGCAGGTGAAGATCAGACGGAGCCGGTCCTCCGGCACGGGGGCCTCTTCCTCCGCGGCCGACAGCTCGAGATGCCGCGCGATCTCGTCCTGCTTCTGCGCGAGGCGGGCGCGCTGGCGCAGCCGGTCGATGGCCTTGTGCCGCGCGGTAGAGATCAGCCACGCCACCGGGTTCGCCGGCGCGCCGCCCGCGGGCCACTGCTCGAGTGCCGCCGCGAACGCCTCCTGCAGCGCCTCCTCCGCCACGTCGATGTCGCCGAGCAGGCGGATCAGCGTGGCCAGGATCCGCCCGTGCTCCGCGTGAAAGATCTCCTCGATCCGCATGGGCGCCTCGTGGGAAGGCTACCCCACGCGGCGACCACGTGCACGCTCCCGGCTATCGCGGCGGCCCCTCTCTGATGGGCCGCACCTCGATTGAGAAGCCCCCATGCAGCAGCGGGTGACGGGCAACGATCGAGAGCACCTCGTCGAGGTTCGGGGCTTCCATGATGGTGTAGCCGCCCAGCTGCTCCTTGGTCTCGGCGAACGGGCCGTCC
>DASSSH010000223.1:0-2688 GCA_035708525.1 Candidatus Methylomirabilota bacterium | reverse complement strand
AGGGCCCGGCATGTTGCGGAAGGTCTGGGCGGGCTGGAAGCGGATCGCCTTCGCGATCGGCCTGGTCCAGTCACGGATCCTCCTGACCGCCCTCTACGTCGTGGTCGTCGCGCCGTTCGCGCTCGGTGTCCGGCTCCTGCTGGATCCCCTGCGGACCCGCCGCCGCGACGCAGCCAGCTACTACCTCGCGGCGGAGCCGCGGCCGGGCGGCCTCGAGGAGGCGCGGAGGCAATACTAGCAGGAATAGCTGACGGAGGCGGGCGGTTGGTGCCGCGGAAAGACACGGTTCTTCTTCTCCCTCTCCCTCCGATAGAGGGAAAGGGATGGGGTAAGGGTGGTGCGAATGTTGGTCCCCTCACCCCTACCCTCTCCCCCAGTGGGGAGAGGGATATCAAGCCATTTGACTGCCGGACTTACTAGGCCGTGAACATCCTCGGGATCTCCTGCTTCTACCACGACGCCGCCGCCGCACTCCTCCAGGACGGGCAGCTGGTCGCCGCCGCGGAGGAAGAGCGCTTCACGCGCAAGAAGCACGATCCCGACTTCCCGGCGCGGGCCATCGAGTTCTGCCTGAGGAAGGGAGGGATCCAGCCAGGCGACCTCGACTACGTCGTCTTCTACGAGAAGCCGTTCATCAAGTTCGAGCGGATCCTGATGTCCACGCTCCAAACCTTCCCGCGCTCTTTCGGCCTGTTCCAGCGGGCCATGCTGAACTGGCTCGGCGAGAAGCTCTGGATGCGGGACATCATCCGGCGCCGCGTGGGCGTCCCCCCGAGCAAGATCCTCTTCTCCGAGCACCACCTCTCCCACGCCGCCAGCGCGTTCTTCTGCTCTCCGTTCCAGGAGGCCGCGATCCTGACCGTGGACGGCGTCGGCGAATGGGCGACGGCGACCCTCGGCGTCGGCCGGGGCACGGAGATCAGGCTGCTCAAGGAAATCCGGTTTCCCCACTCGCTCGGCCTTCTCTACAGCGCCTTCACGGCCTTCCTCGGATTCGAGGTCAACGAAGGCGAGTACAAGGTGATGGGAATGGCCCCCTACGGCCAGCCCCGGTATGTCGAGGAGGTCCAGAGGCTCGTCCGGGTCGAGCGCGACGGAAGCTTCCGGCTCGACATGGACTACTTCTCCTACCATCACTCGGCGACCAAGGCCTACAACGCGAGGTTCGAGCGGCTCTTCGGGAAGCCGCGGGATCCGCGGGCTCCGTTCTTCACGCCGCTCACCGGCTACCCGACCTACTACGGGGACCGGCCCCCGAACTACGCCGCCCTGGCGTTGGAAAACCAGCGGTACGCCGACATCGCGGCCAGCGTGCAGCGCGTCCTCGAGGACATCCTGCTGAAGATGGTGCAGGCCCTCCACCAGGAGACCGGCCTGAAGAACCTGTGCATGGCCGGTGGCGTCGCGCTCAACAGCGTTGCCAACGGCCGGATCATGCGCGAGGGGCCCTTCAACGCCCTCTACGTTCACCCCGCCGCGGGAGACGGTGGCGGCGCCGTCGGCGCCGCCCTGTATGCCCACCATGCCCTCCTCGGACAGCCGCGGGGATTCGTCCTGCGCCACGCGTACTGGGGCGACGAAGAGGGCGACGGCGCCATCCGCGCCTTCTTCGATGCGGGCGGGATTCGCTACGAGGAAGTCGCCGACGAGGACGCCCTGCTCGACCGCGTCGTCGATGGGCTCGTGGCCGGGGAGGTCACCGGGTGGTTCCAGGGCCGCTTCGAATGGGGCCCGCGGGCCCTCGGGAATCGCAGCATCCTCGCCGATCCGCGGCGGGCCGACATGAAAGACCTCGTCAACGTGAAGATCAAGTTCCGCGAGCCGTTTCGACCCTTCGCCCCCGCCGTCCTCGCCGAGCAGGTGGCGGAGTACTTCGACGGCCTTCCACCCGGCGAGCCCACCGATGTGGCGACCCGGAACTATCCCGCGACCTTCATGCTCCTGGTCTACCCGGTGAAGGCAGACAAGCACGCCGTCATCCCGGCCGTCACCCACGTGGACGGGAGCGGGCGCCTCCAGACGGTCCACCGCGACACGAATCCGCTCTACTACCGCGTGATCCAGCGATTCGGCGAGGCGACCGGCGTGCCCGTGCTCCTCAACACCTCGTTCAACCTCAAGGGCGAGCCGATCGTGACCAGCATCCAGAACGCTTACAGCACCTTCGCCAAGAGCGGCATGGACGCGCTGGTGGCCGGGCGCTTCATCGTGAGGAAAGACCGATAGCCTCGGCATTGTCCCAGTTCAGCCAGCGCGGCTTCCTGCCGCTGGATGATCCCGCGACGACCTTCACGCGGCATCCGGAGCTCGCCCCGCTGGACTCCCTGGGGCGCGACCTGCCCAGCTTGCTGCACGACCCTGGGTTCCGCCGATACGCGCGCGAGCTGGCGATCCCCCCCTTTCCCGAGGCCGGGATCGGCGCCGAGGATCTGCCCGAGCTCAGGCTCTACTACGTGCGGCTCGGCTTCCTCGCGTCGGGCTACATCAATCAGGTCGGCGAGCCGAGGGCGCGCATCCTCCCACGGAATATCGCCGCTCACCTCGCCCGGGCGTGCCGGCTGCTCCAGCGGCCGCCCATCCTGAGCTACGACGGGTATGCGCTCTACAACTGGAGGCGCTTCCGACCCGACGGCCCTATCGCGCTGGGCAACCTCGACACGCTCCAGGACTTCGTGCACCTGTACGACG
>DASSSH010000222.1:0-5926 GCA_035708525.1 Candidatus Methylomirabilota bacterium | reverse complement strand
CATCATCAATATCCAGGAGGCGGGCGGCATCCGGAAGACGGTGGAGAAGGCCGCGGCCGAGGTCGCCAGGCTCCTGCCCCAGGCCGGCGAGGCCAAGCGGACGAAGCAGCCGATCTCCGAGCTGGTCCTCGCCACCAACTGCGGCGGCTCCGACGGCAACTCGGGCATCACGGCCAATCCAGCCCTCGGCTGGGCCGTGGACGAGCTGGTTCGCTACGGCGGCACCGGGGTCCTGGCCGAAACCCCCGAGATCTACGGCGCCGAGCACCTGCTGATCCGCCGCGCCATCAACGAGGGCGTGGCGAAGAAGCTCATCGACCGCTACAAGTGGTGGGAGTGGTACTGCCGTGGCATCGACGCCATGGACAACAACCCCGCCCCCGGCAACAAAGCGGGCGGCCTGACCACGGTGTTCGAGAAGTCGCTGGGCGGTGTCGCCAAGGGCGGCACGACGCCCATGATGGACGTCTTCCAGTACGGCGAGCCCATCACCACGCGGGGGTTCGTGTTCATGGACACGCCGGGCCACGACCCGGTCTCGATCACGGGGCTCGTGGCGGGCGGCTGCAACCTCATCTGCTTCACGACCGGGCGTGGGTCGGTGTTCGGCTGCAAGCCCGTGCCCTCCATCAAGCTGGCGACCAACAGCCTCATGTACCGCCACATGGAAGAGGACATGGACATCAACTGCGGCGTGATCCTCGAAGGCACGCCGCTGCCTGACGTGGGACGGCGGATCTTCGAGGAGATCATCGCCGTGGCCTCCGGCAAGCGCAGCAAGAGCGAGCTGAGCGGCGTCGGTGAGGAGGAGTTCGCGCCCTGGATCATCGGCCCGGTGATGTAGGGGCCGCCGGGGCCTAAAGGAGCGTTTGATGGCGGGACGTCCCGGGATGTACCGCGGCGATCGGCGCCGCAAGGAAGATCTGCGGAAGGCCAAGCAGGAGGCCAAGCGCGCGCGCAAGGCCGAGCGCAAGGAGAGCGGTACCACGGGGCCGGAGATCGAGGAGGCACCTGCGCCCGCGGACGCGCCCACCGAGTTCGTATGGTTTTCCCCCAGCAAGGGGCGGACGATGACGACGGACTCGGCCGAGCCGCCCGTGGTGGACGGCATCGACGATTGGACGCTAGTGAGTGAGCCGCCCCGGGTCTAGCCGGGCGGCGGGCGCGCGCCCGGACTCGGGCTCAGCGTCCTGTCTCAGCCTCGCCCCGCGGAAGAAGGTCAGCCAGAAGCCCTCATCGAGCGGCGCCAGCCGCGACGCATTCCAGAAGCGGTTCGCGTGGAACCCCGCGCGCCAGCGGAGGGCGAAGCTGTAGAAGCCCACCATCCCGCCCGGCACGAAGCGCCCGTTGAAGTAGATGTCGAGCGGCAGGTGCAGCGCCGTGCCGAGGCAGTAGCCCCAGAGCCAGACCCACCCGGTCGCCCAGGCGAGCAGCGTCAGCAGCAGCGTCAGCTCGTAGGAGTGCAGGAGCAGCACCGTGCGCTGGACATGGCCCTCGAGGTAATAGCGGAGAAAGACCGAGGGGCGCAGGTCGCGACGACCATCGAAGAGGACGTAATCGACCACGTGGTCGACGTCGATGAGAAAGCCCCCGGCCGCGATTCCTGCCGTGAGGGCGGGCGAGCCGGTCGCCGCATAGGCCGCACCACAAGCCAGCGCTGTCGTGACCAGATGCCCGCCGGGACTCACGCGCGGATGCTCTCCAATCGGGCTAGGGGTTGGGACGGCGCCGGGAATTGACTCGGGCGCGGGCCAGCGGCAGCGCCGCGCTGGTCGGTACGAGCAGGAGGGCGGCCAGCAGCCAGGGATGTCCCCGCCAGGCCCAGCTATCCCTGCTCTTTCGGAAATCGAGGAACGCCTTCAGCAGTCGCTTCATTGCCCGTCCTCCCCCTGGGTGGGATGGCTCTCGGGATAGGACTGAGCAACGAGAGTGCCAGCCGCGCCGATGCCGGCCAAATACCCGGAATTCAAGCACGGAGGATTGGCTCCGTGGCGCTCGAGGATGCCGGGGCACCCCAAAATGGCAGGCTCGGGCGACAAAAAGTGCACGGTGGCTCTGACCGCTAGGACTGCGAGACCGTGACGACCAGCCCGATGGCGGCCAGGACATTGCCGACCCGGACGCACTCGGTCTCCGGGCCCACCTTCACCACGGCCTTGCCGGTGTTGTGGACCTGCCACGCCAGCTCCCAGCCGCGCTGTTCCGTGCAGGCGATGGCCTTCATGAGCTGCTTCACGACGTCCAGGAAAGTATGGCAGTCGCAGTTGTGCAGGATCGTCATCCAGGGTGGGGCGACGGCGACGTCGGTGCCTTCCTGCTCGGCGACCTCCGGGGCCTCGACACCATAGGGCGCCGGCACCTCGCTCACCCCTTGACCTCCCGGAGTACCTCGCGAGCAATGAGGAACTTCATGATCTCGTCGGAGCCCGCGCCGATGCGCAGCAGCCGCGCGTTTCGGAAGATCGCCTGGATCGGGAAGTCCGTCGTGTACCCGATGCCGCCCAGCACCTGCATGGCGTGGTCTACGATACGCCAGACTGCCTCCGCAACAAAGAGCTTGGTCACCGCCGACTCGCGCTGCGCGGACACCCCAGCCTCGACCATCTTCGCGGTGCGGTAGATCACTTGTCGCGCGGCGTCGAGGGCGGCGTACATCTCGGCCAGCTTGAAGGAGACGCCCTCGAACATGGCGATGGGCTGCTTGAACTGCACGCGCTTGGTGGCGTACTCGGCGGCGATCTCCAGCGCGCGGCGGGCGCTGCCCAGAGAGGCCATGCAGTAGGTCACGCGTTCGGTGTCCAGCTCGTCCATGAGGACGTGGTACCCGCCGTTGAGCGGGCCCAGCAGGCAGTCCTTCGGGATGTCCACGTCGTTGAAGTCGATCCAGGCATTGTCCATCCAGTCCGCCATGATCACCTCGTCCAGCTGGCGGCGGATCGTGACGCCCGGATGGTCCATGGGCACGATGAAGGTGGACATGCCCTTGTGCGGGTGGACGCCCGTGTCCGTGATGGCGAACAACGTGAGAAAGTCCGCGAGCCCACCGCCGGTGATGAAGCGCTTCTGGCCGTTGATCACCCAGCGGTCGCCCTTGAGCACGGCGCGCGTCTCCATGCGCGCCGTGTCCGAGCCGATCTGAGGCTCGGTGATCGCGAGGGCGGCCAGCTCCTCCCCTCGAAGGCGGGGCGGGATGTGGCGCTTCTTCTGGGCTGGGGTGCCATAGCGGAGGATCGAGATCGTCCCGAGCGTGAGCGAGACCGAGCGGATCGAGTCGCCCGGATGACCCGCGGCCGCCAGCTCCTCATCCACGATGCACTCGGCCACGACGCCGCGGCCGTTGCCGCCGTACTCCTCGGGGAAGAGGGCGCCGGTCATTCCAGCCTCGGCCAGGGTCCGCAGATACTGCTGCGCGATGCCGCGCAGTCGCGCGCGCCGCTCCGTACCCACGAGCTGCGCCTTGATCTCCTTGACTTGGTTGTGGGCCTCGGCCGCGTGCGGCAGGATCTCCTTCTGGGCGAAGTGCCGGACCTGGTGCATCAGCTCGCGCTCCGCGGCGGTGTAGAGAAAGATCTGGCCGTCGTTCACCGACCACCCGCCGGGCATGCTGAGGTCGTCCATTCCGATGGCTTTGAAGCGCTCGTCGCTCATGGGCCGATGGCTCCTTCCTGCCGCAACCTCGCGATGGTCTGGCTGCCGTACCCGAGCACGTCGCTCAGGATGCTGTCGGTGTGCTGACCGAGCGCCGGCGCCGGGGCCGGCCGCGTCACGGCACCCTCGGTCTTGATGGGGCTGGCGACTTCCCGGATCCGGCCGAACTGCGGATGCTCGACCTCGATGATCATCTCGCGCTGCCGCACCTGCTCGTCCTCCAACGCTTGCCGCACGGTGTTCACCGGCGCGCAGGGTACCTGGCCGCGCAGGAGCCCCAGCCATTCGGCGGTCGGGCGCGTGAGAAAGCGCTCCGTCAGCAGCCCAACCAGCTCAGCTTTGTGAGCCAGCCGATCGGTGAACGTGAGAAAGCGGGGGTCGTGCTGGAGCTCCGGCAAACCCAGGATCTGCACGAGACTCTGCCAGAACTTCTCCTTGTTGCAGAAGATCACGATCCAGCCGTCCTCGGTCGGGAAGTTCTGGGCCGGCACGAGGGTCTGGTGGCCCGAGTCCGCCACACGCTCGGGCTCCCAGTCCCGGTTCAGCGCCCAGATGGCGAAGTAGGAGAGCATGCTCACCGCCGTGTCGAGGAGCGAGATGTCCACGTCGCGGCCGACACCGCTGCGCTGGGCGTCGTAGAGCGCCACCATCAGGCCCACCATGGCGGCGTAGCCGCCCGCGAAATCGATGACGCTCACCCCGCACTTGCCCGGCGGGCCGTCGGGCTCGCCCGTGACGGCCATGTAGCCCGCGTAGCCCTGGAT
Source organism: Candidatus Methylomirabilota bacterium (assembly GCA_035708525.1). GTDB lineage: Bacteria > Methylomirabilota > Methylomirabilia > Rokubacteriales > CSP1-6 > DASSSH01. The sequence continues at coordinate 1,514 of DASSSH010000222.1, read as the reverse complement.
CAGGTAGTCGAAGGCCGGCTCCGCGGCCCGGGGGCCCGTCGTGCCGAAGCCGGTGAGCGAGCAGCAGACGATGCGCGGGTTGACCGCCTTGAGCGCGTCGTAGGTCAGGCCGAGCCTCTTCGGCAGATCACCCCGGGTATTGTTGAAGACGGCGTCCGAGACCCGGACCAGATCGTGGAGCACCGCCTGGCCCGCCGGATGCTGGAGGTTGATCGTCACCGACTTCTTGCCCCGGTTGAAGGACTGGAAGTACAGCGAGTCGCGGTCGGCGAGGTAGGGCGGCACGTAACGGGAGATGTCGCCGCCGACGCCGGGGTCCTCGATCTTGATCACCTCGGCGCCGAGGTCGGCGAGCAGCTGGGTGCCGAATGGCCCGGCGCCGAATTGCGAGACGGCCAGGATGCGAATCCCCTCCAGCGGCGCTCTCTTCTCCCCTGCAGGGAGAGGGTCGGGGTGAGGGTTGCTGGCCATCTCAGTACGGCAGCTTGCCTTCACCCAGAGTCGGGTGATTCTTCTTGGGCACGAGCACCTTCCGGATATACGAGCACACCTGCTCGCCCCGCTGGTTCACCGCGGTGGTCTCCACCGTCACCACCCCGCGGTCGCCCTGTTGGGACTCGTGGGTCTCGAGGACCGTGCTGTGGGCGTAGAGGGTGTCGCCGATGAAGGTCGGCTTCTCGTGCCTGAGCCGGTCGACCTCGAGGTTGGCGATGGCTCGCCCCGAGAGGTCGGCCACGGTCATGCCGATCACCACGCTGAAGACCAGCGGCCCCAGGACCACGCGCTGCTTGTGCTGGGTGTAGGTCTCGGCGTAGTGCGCGTCGGAGTGCAGCGGGTGCTGGTTCATGGTGAGCAGGGCGAACCAGGTGCAGTCGGCCTCGGTGATGGTCCGTCCCGGCCAGTGCTTGAAGGTCTGGCCCGCCTCGAACTCTTCGAAGTACCGGCCGTAGCTCATCGGCTCTCTCCTCCGGCCCAGCGCCGGGCGAGCTCGCGCCGCTCCGCCTCCGGATCGGGCGGGGCGGTCAGGAGCCGCGCGGCGTCCCGGTAGTAGCGCTCCACCGGGAACTCCGTCGTGTAGCCATAGCCGCCGTGGATCCGCATGGCCTCGAGTGTAACGAAGGCCGCGGTCTCCGCCGCGTCGAGCCGCGCCATGATCGCGCCGGCGTCGTCGGTCCCGTCCGCGTCGAGACGCTCGGCGGCGCGCGAGAGGAGGGCGCGCGAGGCCGTGATCCGCGTCGCCATGTCGGCCAGCTTGAGCTGGATCGCCTGGTGCTGGCAGATGGGCTTGCCGAACGTCGTGCGCTGCTGGGAGTAGCGGAGGGCCGCCTCGAAGCCTGCCTGGGCGAGCCCGATCGCGGTCGCGGCCAGGCCGAGCCGCGCCACGGCCTGGAGCTCGACCGCTACCTCCATTCCACCGACCGCACGGACTGCCTCGAAGACCACGTCGGACGGACCGAGACCGCGCCCGCCCAGCGTCTTGCGGGGTGCGCTCGTTGCGAGGCCGGGAGCCCCTC
>DASSSH010000221.1:0-33576 GCA_035708525.1 Candidatus Methylomirabilota bacterium | reverse complement strand
TCTCGTAGATGTCGGTGACGCGCGTGCGGACGAGCAGGGTATCACCCGGCCGGATCGGCTTGAAGTACTCGAACTCCTGCTCGCCGTGCAGCAGGCGCGAGACGTCTACGCCCAGGTCGACCAGCAGGGCTTCGCTGCTCGCAGCCTCGTGGCGGAAGGTGACCGGGAAGGTCGGCGGGGCGATAATGTCGCCCCATTCCGAAGCGCGCCCCACCGCGTCGTCCAGGTAGAACGGGGAGAGGTCCCCGATGGCGCGGGCAAACTCCTTGATCTTGCCCCGCTCCACGGTGACGGCGAAGGGCGGATACTCCTTACCCTTCACGGCCGTGTTCACGCTGATCGGCACTATGACTTGCCCTTCTTCATGGCGCGATCCAGGAATTTCTCGAGATTCGGGATGATGAAGCGCTCGTGGCGGCCCTCGGCGATCTTCTCCACCTCGTCGTAGGCTTCCACCTGGAACAGGCAGCGCTTGCCGTCGGTCTCGAGCACGGTGGCCTTGGCCCGCACCTTCATCCCGAGGGGGGTGGGGGCCAGGTGCTTCATCTCCACCATGGTCCCCACGGTGCCGCCGCCCGACGGCAGGTGCGGCTTCATGACCGCGTGGGCGGCATTTTCGAGCAAGGTCACGACGAACGGCGTGGCGAGGACCTTGACGCCGGGGTTGCCGAGCACGTCGGCGGTGAGATCGGGCGTCACGGTGCGTTCGACTTCGGCTGACTGTCCGGGCTCGAGTGGCATGGTGGCTCCTCTTTCTACCGCGGGTGGCTGTCTCTGGTCAATGCGGGGTTACTGCCTCGGGAAGAGCAGGAACTGCAGTCCGGCCAGGACGATGAGGGTCTCGACGATGCGCAGGAAGGTGCGCTCGGTGAGCCGGTCCAGGATTCGGCGGCCCAGCCAGGCTCCGAGGATCATGACGGCGCCGATGTAAAGCCCGACGCCGACGATCGGCTCGGTCATCAGGTTGTAGCGCTGGAAGACGACGCCCCGCGGGATGTACATGCCGACGGTGCAGAGGGCGTCGGTGGCGATGAAGGCGCCGCGCGTGAGCCCGTAGCCCAGAAAGAACGGGCTCATCACGGGCCCGGTCGAGCCGACGAGCGAGGAGAGGAAACCGAACGCGGCGCCGATCGCCGGAAAGTGTGGGAGCCGGACACGCACGTCGTGAGCGACGAGGAGCCGGCGGAGCGGCACGGCCGAGAGCAGGAAGACACCGAGGATGCGGCTGATCCACGGGCCCTCGATCCGGGCGTAGAGCATCGCGCCGAGGATGCCGGTAGGGATGGCGCCGGCCAGGAAGGCCACGACGACGCGCCCCTCGATCTCCCGTCGGCTGAACCAGACGCGAGCGCCGTTGCCCATCAGCATGGCCACCGTGAGCACCGGGACGGTGGCCTTGACGCCCATGATCCAGGCGATGAGCGGGATCATGATGACACCGGCGCCGAAGCCGGCCACGCCGCCCACTGTGGAAGCGACGATGGCGCCGACGGCCAAGGCCACCAAGCCCAGGGCGTCGGGCATTACTGGACGACGGCCTGTTCGAGCGGCTCCTCTTCCCGCGTGGCCCGCGCGATTCGGCCCAGGGCGAGCCGCGTCGTGCTCCAGTCGACGGGAACGGCAGAGAGCGCGGTCCGGCGAGACATCGGCGGCTAGTATACTCGAACAATGCCGGTTCTCCTGGCGGCCCTCGGCGTCTTCGCCGTTTCCCTCGACTCCGCCATCAACATCGCGCTCCCCGCCATGGCCGCCACCTTCGGAGTCGGTGCGGCGACCATTCGCTGGATCATCATCTGCTACGTGCTCACCTATGCGCTCACGTCCTTCGCGGCCGGCCTGCTCGCCGATCGCCTCGGGCCGGCTCCGGTCTTCACGACCGGGCTTGGTCTCTCCTGCGTGGGCTTCGTCGCCTACGCCGCCGCGGGCTCCTTCGGCGCGGTGCTGCTCCTGCGCGTGCTCCAGGGCATCGGCGGCGGCCTGGTCTACGGGACCGCGCCGGCGCTGGTCACGCTGTGGCTGCCGCGGGAGCGGCACGGACGCGGGCTCGGGCTCATGAGCCTCGGGCTGGGCGCGGGACTCGCGGTCGGCCCACTCATGGGCGGTGTGCTCGTCGAGCGCTTCGGGTGGCTCTGGGTCTTTCTCGCCCGCGCGCCGGTGATGGGCATCCTGGCGTTGCTGGCTGGCGCCATGCTCGGCACATCACGTCGCGGCGGGATCGTCACGCGCATGGTCGCGCCGCGCGACGTGCTGCGGGCGCCGGTTCTCAGGTCCGCCACGCTCGCGTTTCTCTCCAACTACGCCCAGTTCGCCGTCTGGCTGCTCATCCCGTTCTTTCTCGTGGGGGTCTTGGGACTGCCGCCGATTGTGGGTGGCCTACTCTTCATGCTGACGCCCCTCGGCGCCGCGCTCGCCGCGCCGGCGGGGGGCTGGGCCACCGACCGCGCCGGTCCGCGCCCACCGCTGGTGCTGGGACTGCTGATCGAGGTAGGCGGGCTCTGGACCATCAGCCGGCTCGGCGTCGAGGGGCCGCTTCTGGTTGCGGCGGTCGGCCTCGCCCTGGTCGGCCTGGGCGTCGGACTCTTCCAGGTGCCCAACCTCGCCGAGATGATGGCGGCCTTTCCCTCGGCCCAGCAGGGGGCGGCCGGCGGGCTGGCCTTTCTCAGCCGCACGGTGGGGAGCGCCGCCGGCGTCCAGGTCACGGCGACGCTTTTCGCCTCGCGCGGCGGCGAGCTCGCCTTCCTCGAGGCGTTCCGCTTCGCCTTCGTAGCCGCCGCGACCGCGTGCGGCGTTGCCGCGCTGCTCGCCCTCGTGCCGACCGCGCGGCCCACGGCGCGACCGTGACCCCGTACCGCTGGGTGGTCCTCGGCGTATGCATCCTGGGCTTCATGCAGACCCATGTCCATCGCGTGGGCTTCGCCCCGCTGATCCCGACCTTCATCGGCGATCTCGGCATTTCCTACGTCGCCGCCGGTACCATCATGACGGCGTACTTCTGGACCTACGCCGCGGTCCAGGTCCCCGTCGGCCTGCTCAGCGATCGGCTGGGCGCGCGGCGCGTGATGCTGGTCTTCACGTCCCTGCTGGTGCTGGGCGTCGTCGCGTTCACGCTGGGCCGGACCTACGCCCAGAGCCTCCTGGCGCGCTGCCTGATCGGCTTGGGCACGGCGGGAGTCTGGCTGCCGGGTCTGCGGCTCATCAACGAGTGGTTTCCTCCCGGCGAGCGCGGCCGCGCCACCGGTCTGTTCTCGGCGGGCGGAGGCATCGGCGGGACCACCGCGCTTCTGGCGATCCCGCTCTTGTCCGAGCGCCTCGGCTGGCGCTGGGGCTATGCGGTGCTGCTCGTCCCGGTGCTGGTGACGCTCCTCTTGGTCTTCCTGCTGATCCGCCCCTCCATCCCGCCGTCGGCGCGGCCGGCGAGCGCCATCGGGGCGGCGCCCGGCGGCGCGGCGGCCCGCAGTCCGTTCGCCGCGCTCGCCCGGGTCCTGCGAGCGCCCGCGATCTGGCCATTTAATATCTCCGTCCTCCTCTCCTACGGCGCGTACATCAGCCTCATCACGTGGCTGCCCACTTTTCTCGTCCACGATGAAGGGCTCAGCCGATCGATGGCGGGGCTGGTCACGGCGCTGATCACGGCGGGGACGATCGTGTCCTGGCCCCTGGCCGGGCTGATCGCCGATCGCCTGGGGCGACGGAAGCCCATCTTCCTCTTCAGCCAGGGAATGAGCGCGGCAGTCTGTCTGGGGTTCGCGCTGCTCGTTCCGGGCTCGGGCGTCGCGGCGGCGGCGGTGGCGGCGCTGGCCGGGCTCCTGTTGGGCGGCATGATCACGCCCTTCGTGATGGTGACCGAGCTGTTCCCGCCCGAGCTGGTCGGCACGGCCTCCGGCGTGGTCAACACGTTCTGCTTCGTCGGCAGTCTCCTCGTTCCGGTCGCGCTCGGCTACACCCTCGATCTCACCGGCAGCTTCCCCGGCGCCTTCATCGCCTGCGCCGCCGTGCAGGGGCTGGCCTTCGTCAGTGCCCTGTTTACCCGGGAGACGGGAGTGGCCCGTCGCGCTATCATGGCCTGAGCATGGACATCCTGGAGCCCACCGGCGGCACGTCCGCCGCCACGCGCCAGCTGGCCCCACGCCCCGGGGCGATCACGGGCCTCGTCATCGGCGTTCTCGACAACTCCAAGCCCAATGCCGGTGTCTTGCTCTCGGCAGTGGCGGGGCTGCTGCGCGAGCGATTCGGAGCCGGCGGCATCCGCGCCTGGCAGAAGCCGGGCGCGTCCACGGGCGCGGCGCCGGCCGTGCTCGACGAGATCGCCGGCGCCTGCCGCGTCACGCTGATCGCATCGGCGGACTGAGGGTCGTGCACGTCGTGGAGTATCCACGACGCGGCGGAGCTGGAAGGGCGGGGCGTCGCCACCGTCGTGCTCGGCACCGATGAGTTCCTTCCGCTAGCTCGCGCCCAGGCCCTGGCCAACGGGCTGCCCGGTCTGCCCGTCGTCACCGTCCCTCATCCCATCGGCGGCATCCCCGACAAGGCCGTCGCGCTGAAGGCGGCGCCCGTCGTGGAGCAGGTCGCCGCGGCGCTGACTCAGGCGGCTGCTCCCGCGCCGCCCAGCGCGGCGGTGGCGCCGTCGCCCCGTTACCCCGCCCCCGACGACCTCGATACCTTCCAGAGCTGGATCGTGGAGCAGGGCTGGGGCGATGGGCTGCCCATCATTCCGCCGACCGCTGAACGGCTTCGCCGCATGCTGGCCGGCACCCGCCGCGCACCGGACGAACTCGTTGCGGTGCTGCCGCCGCGGCTCGGTCAGGCCAGCGTCGAGCGCATCGCTGTCAACGCCGTGATGGCGGGCGCGCTGCCGGAGCATCTGCCGGTGATCCTGGCGGCTGTCGAGGCGGTGGCCGATCACGCCTTCAACCTCCAGGCGGTGCAGACCACGACCCATCCGTGCTCGCCGCTCATCATCGTCAACGGTCCCATCGCGGCGCGGCTCGGCATCAACGCCGCCGGCAACGCGCTGGGACAGGGGTCACGGCCGAATGCCGTGATCGGCCGGGCGCTGCGCCTCGTGCTCCAGAACGTGGGCGGCGCGCGGCCGGGAAGCGAGGACCGGGCCACCCACGGTCATCCGGGAAAGTTCGCCTATTGCATCGCGGAAAACGAGGCGGCCTCGCCCTGGGCGCCGCTGTCGGTCGAGCGCGGGTTCGCTCTCGAGGACAGCACGGTGACGGTCTGCGGCTCGGAGGCGCCCCACAATGTCAACGACCACGGCTCGACCACGGCCGAGGGAATCCTGGCGACCGTGGCGGGCACCGCGGCCACCGTGGGCTCGAACAACATCTATCTGGGGGGTGAGCCACTCGTCCTGCTGGGGCCGGAGCACGCGGCGACCGTCGCGGCGTCGGGCTGGAGCAAGGACGACTTCCGGCGCGCGCTGTGGGAGGCGGCGCGCGTGCCGCTGGGCCGCTTCGCCGCCGAGAATCTCGAGCGGTTCGCGACGATCTACCCCGAGGGCTTCAAGGACAAGCCCGCGGAGACGCTGGCGCCGATCGCGCGGGACTGGCGCGACATCATGGTGATCGTGGCGGGCGGCGCGGGCAAGCACTCGGCCGTCATCCCCACCTTCGGCATGACCCGCTCGGTCACCCGGCGGATCGGTGGGTGAGCGAGGCGGGCTCGCTCAGCAGCTCTCGCCGTCGCTCGGGCCGGATGGGGGCGTCGCGCTCGTGGCGTGGCAGCGCGTGACGGTGCCGGCCCCCGTGTGAAACATGGCCAGCGAGAGGCCGGCCGCGTTGCCGCTCACTCCCGAGATCGCGACGCGACCCGTCATGGACGACAGCCCGCCGGCGGTGAGCGTGAGGTCGGCCGCGACGACGCTCCACCGGCCGTCGGCGGTGGTGAAGGTCGAGGGGTTCAGCCCGGCCCGCCCGGCGACCTCGTCGCGAGAGCAGCTCTGCCCCGGGCCCTTGATCTGCACACAGGTCGTGAGCGCCATCATGACCGCGCCGGCCACCGCATGAGCCTCGGCCAGCCGCGCCCTCGCTTCCGGCGCGGGCGTGTCGGTCGGCAGCCCGGCGATGCCCAGGTCGCGCGTGATCGAATCCATGTAGACCGTCAGCACCACCGCCGCCAGGATCGCGACGAGGAGCGCGCTGATCATCATGCCGATAAGGCCAAAGCCCGGCGCCTGCGACCGGTTCGTCATCACGACGCCTTCGGCGCCGCATAGAGCCGGCTGAAGTATTCGCGGATCATCCGGTCCGCGGAGAAGCGCTCCACCGCCATCTGGATCGATGCGCGCATCATCCGGTTCCACCGTTCCGGATCCGCGAAGGCCGGAAGCACGTCGCCCTCGAGGTGCGCGTAGAGCGACCGGAGGTCCCGATCGTCCTGGTCGGGGACTTCCGAGCCATCACCGATTGCCCAGCCCGTCACCCCGTGCTCGCAGCCTTCTGCCCACCAGCCATCCAGCACCGAGAGGTTCAGGACGCCGTTCATCGCGGCCTTCATCCCGGAGGTCCCGCTCGCCTCGAGGGGGCGCCGCGGCGTGTTGAGCCAGATATCACAGCCGCGGGTGAGCAGGCGCGCCACACCCAGATCGTAGTTTTCCACGAAGACGATGCTCTCCGGCCACTGGCGGATCGTCTCGATCAGCATGGCCACCACGGCCTTGCCCTCCTGATCGGCCGGATGCGCCTTGCCCGAGAAAATCAGCTGCACGCGCCGGTCCTTGAGCAGGGGCGCCAGGCGATCCGGATCGCGCAGCAGGAGATCGGGCCGCTTGTAGGTGGCGGCGCGGCGCGCGAAGCCGATCGTCAGGGCTCCCGGATCGAGCCGCACGCCCGTGCGGGCCTCGACGGTCGCCAGGAGCTCCCGCTTGAGCTCGCGGCGGGTTTCGCGCAGGCCCTCGTCGCTGCGGAGCACGCCCGGAATGCGCGGGTCTTGCCACGTGCCCACGTGTACGCCGTTCGTGATGGCGATGATCGCCGCGGCGCCGTCCACATGCGCCCACATAGCGCGGGCGGTGTCCCCGTGGAGCTGGGACACCGCATTGGCGGCGTGCGAGAGCCGGAGCCCCGCCACCGTCATGTTGAACGGGTCCCCGCCGATCTCCCTCAGCTCGCTTGCCACGAGCTCACACGAGGCGCCGAGCCGCCGGATGTCGGTCAGCGGATGGACCTCGTTGCCCGCCGGCACCGGCGTGTGGGTGGTAAAGACGATCTGCTCCCGCACGGCGCGCCAGGCATCGTGGAAGCTCATGCCTGCCTCCATACGCGTGGCGATCAGCTCGATGCCGGCGAAGGCGGCGTGGCCCTCGTTGAAGTGGTAGAGATCCACCGGGAGGTGGAGCGCGTGGAGCGCCCGCACGCCGCCGATCCCGAGCAGCATCTCCTGGGCGATGCGGCAGTCCGGCCGGGTGTCATACAGCCGCCGCGTGATCCACTGGTCGCGCGGATCGGTGGGCTCGAGCATGTAGAGCGGCGCGATCGGGTAGCGGCCCACGCGCCACACGCAGCACTCCACCTCGTGGGCCAGCACGCGCACGCGAACACGCGCGCCGGTGTCCTCCAGGAAGTCAGTGGCATGCTCGCGCCACTCGTCGTACGGGTAGCCGTCCTGACCGATGCGCTGGACCGTGTATCCCTCCGCCCACCTGAGCCCGATGCCGACCACCGGCAGCCCCAGATCGCCCGCGGATTTCATGAAGTCACCGGCCAGCACGCCCAAGCCGCCCGCGTAGGAGTGGAACTCCTCGTGCAGCCCGTACTCCATGGAGAAGTACGCGACCAGGGGCCGGGCGGGAGCGGGAGTGGGCTCGGGCATCGACGGAGCGGCTAGGCCGTGGGGACGACCTGGGTTGCCGTCACGGTGGCGAGGAGCCGACCGGCGTCGTCCTCGACCGTGCTGTGCACGACCACGGTGGTTCGGCCCTTGTGCACGGGCAGCGCCTCGGCGATGAGCGTGCCTCGATCGGTGTTCCGCATGAGGTTGGCCGAGAGCTGGACGGTGAGGGGAAAGCGCTTCGGGTCCCAGCCGCCGGTCATGGCGTACGCGGAAGCCAGGACGGTGCAGGCTTCATCCGCCAGGCTGATGATGGCGCCCGCGTGGAAGCGACCGGTCAGCTGGCTGAGCTCGGGCTTGAAGTCGAGCTCGAGGACGGCGCGCTCGGCGGAGACCTCGACGAAGCGCGTGCCGTGGAAGGCGAGCATGGTCCCCGCGATGCGGGCGTTGAAGTCGCGTGCCCAGTCCCGCGGGGCGGCGCTCATGTCTGGTCGAGCGTGGACGGAACGACCTGGGGTTCGCGCATCGGCGCCTTCTCCTTATATACATCGCCATGGAGATGGGGTAAAGCCTACCTCGTGCGCGCGCGGGCTCTCGGCCACGCTAGGCGGTCTCGAGCAGCGCGAGAAAACGCTGGGCGTCGTCGAACATCTCGACGTTGTTGAAGAGCACGTAGGCGCTCCCGACCGTACGCGCGATGGCTCGGAGCTCGCTTAGATCCGCGTCGGAATACCGGTAGCGGTACGCACCCCGGCCGTGGAGCCGGAAGTAGGCGGGTGCTCCCCAGACCGGCCGCCGCTGGAACGGATCGACGCCGTGGATGAGGCTCAGGCGCTTGCAGAGCGTGCGCACGGTCGGATCCGGCCAGTCGCCGCGCGGCTCCCAGACGAATCGGAGATCGTCACGCTCGACTTCCTCGAAGAAGCGCGTGAGCCGGCTGATGTGCGGGCGGGTTGGAGTGAAGGAGGCCGGGCACTGGAAGAGAACGACGCGCGCGCCGAGCAGCAGGGCCAGCGCTCGCGTCTGCTCCCAGGCGGCGCGGATCTCGCGCGTCGCCTTGAAGCCGCCGTAGCGCTCGCGCGCGGCGAGGGGCAGCGGCGCGCGGAGCCGGCGGTAGGTGGGGGAGGAGGGCTCGTGGGTGATGAGCTGCGGCGACTTGAGGACGAACTCGAAGCCCGCCGGGGCCGTGGCCCGCCATTTCTCCACGGTCGCCGGCCGCGGCAGGTTGTAGAAAGTGTCCTGGATCTCGACGAGATCGAAGGTCGCGAAGTAGCGGGCCCGCGCGACGGGCCAGCCGCAGCATCCGACCTTGATTGCCATTTCCAGTCGCCGCGCGATCCAGTCCGCGCCTAGTGCGTCCTCCGAAATGCAGGGCCCGGATGCGGAGGCCCCGGTCGCGCCGACGATGGCTCGCCTGTACGCCGGCGCTCGCTCGGACGGGCCTCGCGCGACCCCCCATCGCCCCAGCGGGGGCTCGGGCGTGGGCAGTCGACCCGCGATCGCGCGCTGGCCCCGCCCGGAGCGGAGCAACGGGACACGGCTCGGTCCCCATTTCCGCTCGCCTCGGACGGCGGGGCCCCAGCCCCGCGACGTCCTGCAGCTCGCCCCCTACACCGGCGCTCCCCGGGCCCCCGCGCTCCGGGGCCCGTGCCGACCCAGGAGATTAGGTGCGCCTGCGCCAGGGGCCGGTGATCAAGCGCGCCCCGCGCTGGTAGGTGAAGTAGGCCCAGGCCCACTGGAAGAGCACGACGAAGCGATTGCGGAAGCCGATGAGATAGGCGATGTGCACGAACACCCACGCGAGCCAGGCGACAAGGCCCGAGAGCCGCAGGGGCCCGGTGACGGCCACGGCCTTGGCGCGGCCGATGGTGGCCATACTGCCTTTGTCGCGGTAGCGGAAGGGGCGCGTGGGCTGGCCGTTGAGCCGCGCCCAGGCGTTCTCCGCCGCCGCGCGCCCCTGCTGGATCGCCACGGGCGCCAGACCCGGCAGCGGCTCGCCCGTTTGGTGAGTGAAGGTGGCGAGGTCGCCGATGACAAACGCCTCGGGATGGCCGGGGATCGAGAGATCCGGCTCGATGACGACGCGCCCCGCGTGATCGAGCGGCACGCCGAGCGAGCGGGCGAGCGGGGAGGCCGCGACACCGGCGGCCCAGAGCACGGCGCGCGAGCGGAGTTGCTCACCGCCCACCCACACGGCGTCGGGCGTGATGCGCGTCACCTTGGCATCGGTCCGCACCTCCACGCCGAGCCCGCGCAGCGCCGCCTCCGCCCGCTTCGACAGCGCCTCCGGGAACGAGGGCAGGATCCGCGGCCCGCCCTCGAGCAGGATCACGCGCGCCTGGGTCGGATCGATCACGCGGAAGTCGCGGGCAATGGTCTCGCGCGAGATCTCGGCCAGCGCGCCGGCGAGCTCCACGCCCGTGGGTCCGGCTCCCACGATGACAAAGGTGAGCAGGGCGCGCCGCTCGGCGCCGTCCGGCTCGCGCTCGGCGGCCTCGAAGGCCAGCAGCACGCGGCGCCGGATCTCGAGCGCGTCCTCCAGCGTCTTCAACCCCGGCGCGAGCAGCTCCCAGTCGTCATGGCCGAAGTAGGAGTGGCCCGCGCCGGCCGCCAGGATCAGCGCGTCGTACCCCAGCGCGCCCTGATCGAGGACGAGCCGCCGCCCCGCGAGATCGACCTTCTCGGCCTCGGCCAGCAGCACGCTGACGTTGCGCGCGTTGCGCAGAATCGATCGCAGCGGTGTCGCGATGTCGGCCGGTGAGAGCGCGGCTGACGCGACCTGATAGAGGAGGGGCTGGAAGAGGTGGTAGTTGCGCCGGTCGAGCAGGGTCACACGGACGGGGCGGCGGGAGAGCGTCCGGGCCGCGTTGAGCCCGCCGAAGCCGCCGCCCACGATGACCACGTGCGGGGTCCCGGCGCCGGGGCCCGGATTGCCGGCCATCATGGCTGGAGTATAATGCCGCCCATGAGCGCCACCCTCACCTCTCAACGGTATCGCCTCGACGACTTCGACCAAGCCATCGCGTTCTGCTTCGAGCGCGGCTGGACCGACGGGCTGCCCGTCATCCCGCCCACGGAGGCGCGCGTCCGGGCCATGCTGGAGGCCGCCGGCCTCGAGCCCGACGCTCAGATCGCCTTCATCACCAACCGCCAGGCGGCGGTGACCGCCGAGAAGGTGGCCATCAACGCCGTGATGGCGGGCTGCCTGCCCGAGCACATGCCCGTGGTCGTGGCGGCGGTCGAGGGGATCGCCGATCCCAAGTGGGGCTACCACGGCCCGGGCACATCGACCGGCGGCGCCGCCGTGCTCATGATCGTCAACGGACCGATCGCGGCGCGGCTCGGCTTCAACTCGGGCGACAACCTCTTCGGTCCCGGCTGGCGGGTCAACGCCACCGTCGGGCGCGCGCTGCGCCTGGTGATGCGCAATGTGATCGGCACGCTCCCGGGCATGCTCGACCGCGCGACGGTCGGCCACCCGGGCAAGTACACCTACGTCATCGCGGAGAACGAGGCGGAAAGCCCGTGGACACCGCTCCACGTGGAGCGCGGCTGCCGGCCCGAGGACAGCGCCGTCACGGTCATGGCGGCGATGGGGCCGCATCAGTTCTACAACCAGCTCTCCAACACGGCGGCCGGGATCCTGACGACGATGTGCGACACCATGCGAAACCCCGGCATGGCGGGGCAGCCCAACTACTGCGTGGTCCTGGCCGGCGAGCACATGCGGACCATCGCCGCGGACGGCTGGTCCAAGTCGGACATCAGGAAGTTCGTCTTCGAGAACACGGCGTCCAGCATCGCCCACCTCAAGCGGACGGCGCGGTTTCCCGGCGCGATCAAGCCGGAGGACGAGACCACGATGCGGTCTCTCGTGATGACGCCGGACGACATTCTGGTCGTGGCGGCCGGCGGCCGCGCCGGGGCCTTCTCGTGCTATATCCCGGGCTGGTCGAGCCGCAACAGCTCGCAGGCAGTCACCAAGGTCATCAAGGAACGGAGGACATGATGGCAGGCTTCGAGATCCTCGATCCGACGGTCGAGCCGCGGCGGCAGCCCCTGACCTACGTGCCCCGGCCCGATTCGCTGAAGGGCAGGCGGATCGGCCTCGTCGAGAACACCAAGTTCAACTCGGACAAGCTGCTGCAGAGGATCGGCACCATCCTCAAGTCCGAGTACGGCGCTGCCGAGACGCGCATGTGGCGCAAGCACAACTCCGGCGTGCCCGCCCACGACGAGATCATCGACGAGGCCAAGCGCGGCGTGGACGTGGTGGTCGCCGGCATCGGCGACTGAGGGTCTTGCTCGTCGGGCAGTGTGCTCGACGGAATCCTGTTCGAGAAGGTGGGCATCCCGGCCGCGTCCATCGTGACCGACGTCTTCGAGGGGACGGGCCATGCCATGGCGCAGTCCTGGGGCGTGCCCGAGTACAAGTTCCTCTCGCTGCCGCACCCGATCGCCAACCTCACCGAGGCCCAGCTGGACCAGCGCGCCCGCGAGATCGCGCCGCAGGTCGTGAAGCTCCTGCTCCAGGGCCAAGAGTAGTCGCGACGGGAACACGGACGTGGCGGAGAGCGCGGGGGCCCGTTCCGGGTCCCCGCGGATGAACATCGGACCCTACCGGCCGCCCTTCTGGTACCGTGGCCGTCACCTCCAGACGATCTGGGGTCCGCTGGTTCGCCAGTTTCGCCGCCCGCGGCTGCGCCGCGAGCGGCTCGAGACCCCCGACGGCGACTTCGTGGACCTCGACTGGCACGAGCCCGCGCCGAGAGGCGCGCCCCTCGTCCTCATCCTCCACGGCCTCGAAGGCTCCTCCCGCTCCCACTACGTCGCGGGACTCCTCCGGGAAGCGGCGCGCTTGGGCTTGCGGGGGGCCGCCCTCAACTTCCGCTCGTGCGGCGGCGAGGTGAACCGGCTGCCGCGCCTTTACCATTCCGGCGAGACGACCGATCTCCAATGGCTGATCGGACGTCTGATCGAGGACGATCCCGCCCGGCGGATCGGAGTGATCGGCATCTCGCTCGGTGGCAACGTGACGCTCAAGTGGCTCGGCGAGCTGGGCGAGGCCGCGCCCGCCCAGATCAAGGCCGCCGTGGCCATCTCCACGCCCTTCGATCTCGAGGCGTGCGCGCGGGTGTTGGACGTCGGGTTCTGTCGCGTGGTCTACACCGGGAGCTTTCTCCGCAGCATGAAGGCCAAGATCCGCGCCAAGGTCGGCCTCTACGACGGCCAGATCGATCTGGCGGCGGCGCTGAGGGCGCGGACCTTCGCCGAGTACGATCGGCACTTCACGGCGCCGCTCAACGGGTTCGCCGACGAGCGCGACTACTGGGCCCGCTCGAGCAGCGGTCCGTACTTGCCGAAGATCCGCCGGCCGGCGCTGGTCATCAATGCCGAAAACGACCCGTTCATGCCCGCCGTGGCGCTGCCCATCGCGGCCGTCAGCGGATCGCCATGGCTCGAGGCGGCGTTTCTCCCGCAGGGCGGGCACGTGGGCTTCCTGGAGGGACCGTTCGGGCTTCGGTCATGGGCCGAGCGCCGGGCCATCGCCTTCCTCCACGACCATCTGTTAGGATGAGCGCCGTGCTCAAGGACGCCTACGGGCTGCCGCTTTCGACGTCGTCGCGCGACGCGGTGGACGCCTACGACCGCGGCGTGCGCGCCCTCCTGAGCTTCGGCGCGGACACGATCGATTCCTTCCGCGCCGCCGTCGCCGCCGATCCCGACTTCGCCCTGGCGCGCGCCGGGCTGGCCGTGTCGCTCTACCTGATGGAGAAGATTCCCGAAGGGCGCTCCCAGATGGAACTGGCAACAGGCGCCGCGGCCACGCTGGCCCCGCGCGAGCGGCGCCACGTGGAGGCGCTCGCGCTCTGGGTGGCGGGCCGTGGCAACGAGGCCGTGCCCGTGATGAAGGAGATCCTGGTCGAGCACCCGCGGGATCTGCTCCTAATGCAGCGCCTCTACTTCATCTATTTCTGGCAGGGGCGCTCGGCGGAGATGCTGGAGCTGACCCAGTCGATTCTGCCCGTCTTCGGCGACGAGTCCTACGTGCTCGGCTATCACGCCTTCGCGCTCGAGGAGAACCGGCGCTACGAGGAAGCGCTGCCGCTGGCCGAACGAGCGCTCGCGCTGAACCCCAAGGACGCCTGGGCGGTCCATGCGGTGGCTCACGTGCTCTATGAGCGCGGAGAGAACGACCGGGGCGTCGACGTTCTGCCGCCCCGGATCCACCCCTGCGACCACCTGGGCTATTTCCGCCACCACCTCCTCTGGCACCTGGCGCTCCTGCACCTGGCCGAGGGACGCTACGAGCGCGCGGCGAAGATGTTCCAGACCGTCTTCGGCGCGATTCCCATCGCCATCGGCTCGGACCTCCAGGATTCGGTCTCGCTGGCCTGGCGACTCGACCTCTTCGGCCATCCCGACCCAGGACGCTGGGCGCATCTGGGAGCCGCCGCGCGGGGCTGGCTCGACATGCCGCTGCTGCTCTTTCATGACCTCCACGTGGGGATGGCGCTGGCATCGTCCGGCGACTGGAGCGCGGCAGAGACCCAGCTCGAGCGGCTGCGCCAGAGGGGCAAGAAGACGCGCAACCTGACGCTGCCCGAGGTCGTGGTGCCGCTGCTGGAGGGCCTTCACGCGTTTGCCCGTGGCGAGTACGCCGAGGCCGTCAGAAAGATCGATCCCATCGAGGACCGAATCGTCGAGGTTGGAGGCAGCCACGCCCAGCGCGAGGTCTTCCACGACACCCTGCTGGCCGCGGCGCTGCGCGCCGACCTGGAGGATCGCGCCACCGGGCTCCTCCAGCGGCGGCTGGCCAAGCGGCCGAATCCCGGGCGTTACTGGACGGAAGTCCGGCGGTGAAGGAGCCGAGCCGGCTCACCATCCGTCGCGGCAACCGGCGCGACGTGGGGACCGTTCTCGCGCTGATCCGGGGGCTCGCCGAGTACGAGCGGCTCCTGCCCGAGATGAAAGCGACCTCCGCGCGCCTCCGCCGTCACGGCTTCGGCCGGCGCCCCTACTTCGAGACCCTGATCTGCCGCCGCGGTGCTCGCCCCATCGGCTTTGCGCTCTACTTCTTCACCTATTCCACCTTCATGGGTCGGCCGTCGCTCTACCTCGAAGATCTCTTTGTCCTCCCCGAGGAGCGCGGCAACGGCGCCGGCAAGGCGCTGCTGAGAGCGCTGGCGAAGATCGCGGTCAAGCGCGGCTGCGGCAGGATGGAGTGGACGGTGCTCGACTGGAACCGTCCCGCGATCCGCTTCTACGAGCGGCTGGGCGCGCAGCTGCGTCGGGAGTGGCTCCTCACACGACTTACTGGCGCCCCGCTGAGACGCCTCGCCCGCTAGATTTATCCTCTCCGCCTTTGGGGAGAGGGCAGGGTGAGGGGGTCCGGCTATCCGGCGACCGTCGGCGGAATCCTCCCCGCCCACGGCGCGGCGGCCTCGAAGGCGGCGGCCGCGCACAGCACTGCGGCTTCCTGCCGGCGCCGTCCGACGATCTGCAATCCCACCGGCAGGCCGCTCCGGGTGAAGCCGCATGGGACCGAGATCGCCGGCAGCCCGGTGACGGTGATGCCGTAAGTGAGGAAGAACCACTGGGTGTAGTTGTCGAGCGGCTTGCCGTTGATCTCGGTCGGGTAGGGCTGCTCCACCGGGAAGGGCGGCACGGCCACCGTCGGCAGGATCAGCAGATCGCGGGTCTTCATGAACTCGCGGACGCGATGCCAGAGACGCCCGCGCGCGAGCTCGCCGTGGGCGATCTGCTCGGGAGTGAGCGAGAGCCCCTGCTTGATGTTCCAGACGAGGCCCTTCTGCATCTGGGATTCCCACTGGGGGAGGTAACGGGAATGGTTGGCGACGAACGAGAGCCCACGAGTGGCCAGCACGATATCGTTGACCTCGCTGAAGTCGCAACACACGGACTCGACCTTGGCGCCGAGCGACCGGAAAACTCTTGTGGCCCCGTGCGCCACGCCGGCGACCTCATCGTCCACGGGAATCAAGCCGTTGAGGTCCGGCGTCCAGGCGATGCGCCAGCCCTTGATCGACGGGCTCTTCGTGGCGCGCACGAACTCGCGCGTGTCCACGGCGTAGGAGATCGGTGAGCGGTCGTCGGGCCCGGCGATGACCGAGAGCATGAGGGCGATGTCGGCCACGGTGCGCGCCATGGGGCCGCTGACGCTCAGGCTGTCCCAGGCCAGCTCGCGCGGGTAGATGGGCACGAGCCCAGCGCTGGTCCGGAATCCGACCACGCCGCAGAAGGAGGCCGGAGTGCGGAGTGAGCCGCCCAGATCGGAGCCCTGAGCGAGGGGGCCCATGCCGGTGGCGAGCGCCACCGCCGCGCCACCCGAGGAGCCGCCGCAGGTCAGCGCCGGGTTCCACGGATTGCGCGTGGCGCCGAACACCGCGTTGAAGGTGTTGCCGCCAGCGCCGAACTCGGGCGTGTTGGTCTTGCCCACCACGATTGCCCCTGCCGCCTTGAGCCGCTGGACGATCAGCGCGTCCTCCTCCGGGACGTGGTGCTCGTAGATCTTCGAGCCCCAGGTGGTCCGGATTCCCTTCGTGGGCGTGAGGTCCTTGATCGAGACGGGCGCGCCGTGGAGCGGCGGTAGCGCGCTCTTGCGTTTGAGCGCCGCGGTCGCCTTGCGCGCGGCGGCCAGGGCGGACTCGCGCGCCACGGTGACATAGGCGTTGAGCGTGGGATTGACGGCGTCAATGCGCGCGAGAACGGACTGCATGACTTCGAGCGGCGAGGCCTTGCGTGCGTGATAGAGGCGCAGCAGCTCGGTAGCTGGGGTGAAGCAGAGGTCGCGGTCGGGCACGTGTGGCCTCCTCGTCTACGAGTCGGTGTTGGCCTGTCCGGAGCGCAGGGGCCACGGTCGCGCCGGCGATGGCTCGCCTGTACGCCGGCGCTCGCTCGGGCGGGCCTCGCGCGACCCCCCATCCCCCAGCGGGGGCTCGGGCGTGGGCAGTCGGCCCGCGATCGCGCGCTCGCCCCGCCCTGTGCTTCGCACGGCGACACGGCTCGCCATACGGCGCTCCTGTAGCCCCCGCGCTCCAGACGACGCCGTGTCTGTGTGACGGCCCTCCGCGTGTTCCATCAGAGCACCTTGCGCGGATCGAGCGCGTCGCGGAGCCCGTCGCCGATGTAGTTGATGCTGAGCACGGTGAGGAAGATCGCCGTGCCCGGGAAGATCGCCCAGTGAGGGGCGAAGTCGAGGTTGTCCTTGGCGTCGAAGAGAATGCGCCCCCAGGTCGGGATGTCGGGCGGAAAACCCAGACCCAGGAACGAGAGCGAAGACTCGGCGATGATGGCCGCGGCCACGTCGATGGTGCCCGCGACGATCACCGGGCCCAGCGCATTGGGCAAGATGTGGCGGATGACCTGGCGCAGCGGCGCGGCGCCGAGCCCGCGCGCCGCCTCGACGAACTCCTTCTCACGAAGCGACAGGAACTGCGCGCGGACCAGGCGGGCCACCGGCATCCAGCGAAAGCCGCCGATGACGGCGACGATGAGGATGAAGACACCCGCCTCGGGCCCGAGGGTCTTCGTCAGCGCGTCGCGGAAGAGATAGACGATCAGGAGCAGCAGGGGCAGCTGGGGCAGCGAGAGGAAGAGATCGGTGATCCGCATCAGGGTGTGGTCGGTGGCCCCGCCCAGCTGGCCGGCCGCGGCACCCACCGCGGTGCCCACGCTGATGCCGATCAGCATGGCCGCCACACCGACGGCCAGCGAGATCCGGCCGCCGTAGAGCATACGGGCCAGCACGTCCTGCCCCAGGTCGTCGGTGCCAAGCGGATGGGTCCACGACGGCCGCTTGAGCTTGGCCTTGAAGTCGATCTCGTTGATCGGGACGCGGTACACGAACGGCCCGAGCAGGACCGCCAGCACCATCAGGCCCAGCACGCAGGCGCCGAAGATCGCCAGCCGGTGGCGCCGAAAGCGGCGCCAGGTCTCGGCCCAGAGCGACTCCGTGCCGCGCCCGCCGACCAGCGCGATCTCGGCCGGGACCGCTTCCGACGTCGCGCCGTTGGGAGCCATGGTCAGACGGATTCCATGCTCAGCGGTAGGAGATCCGGGGGTCGAGCCAGCCGTACAGGAGATCAGCGATCAGGTTGAACAACACCACCAGGCACGAGAAGACGAAGGTGATGGCCATGATCACCGGCGTGTCGTTGGCCAGGATCGAGGTGATCAAGAGCGAGCCGATGCCCGGCACCCGGAAGATCTGCTCGGTGATCACGGCGCCGGTGAAGATCGCGGGGGTCTGCAGCGCCACCAGCGTCACCACGGGGATGAGGGCGTTGCGGACGACGTGCTTGAGGATCGTGACTTTCTCCGAGAGCCCCTTGGCCCGCGCCGTGTTGATGTAGTCGAGCCGGATCACCTCGAGCACGGAGGAGCGGACATAGCGTGTCATGGAAGCGCCCTGGAAAAGCCCGAGCACGGTGACCGGCATGATGGCCTGGCGCGCGTGCTCCCAGTACCAGCGCCAGCCGGTCGCGCTAATGTCGGCACGATAGATGAACGGCAGCCAGTCGAGATAAATGCTGAAGAAGAGGATGAACAGGATGCCGGTAAAGAAGGTGGGCAGCGAGAAGCCGATGAACGCGAAGGTCGTGGCGATCTGGTCGAAGACGGAGTACGGCCGCATGGCCGAGTAGATGCCGATGGGCAGCGCGACGAGCAGCCCTAGGAGCTGGGCCGAGCCCAGGACGAAGAGGGTCGTGGGCAGCCGCTGCAGGATCAGGGCGCCTACGTCCACGCGGCTCACGAAGGAGTAGCCCCAGTCGCCCTTGAGCATGGCGGTGAACCAGCGCGCATAGCGGATCGGCAGCGGGTCGTTGAGCCCGAACTGCTCGCGGATGCGGGCCTGGACCTCGGGCGGGACGTTGGCGTTGGTCGCCGCCTCGCCCAGCGGATCGCCCGGCGCCAGGGCCAGGATGACGAAGAGAACGAGGCTGATCCCGGCGAGCACCGGGAGCGCGATCAGCAGACGTCGGAGCAGGTACTTGGACATTCGGGGGTGGCTGAGGGACCGGGCGGGCGCGCCCGGCCCCTCGCGGCGCCGGGGCTAGGCCTCCTTGTGCCAGAAGGGCAGGTACCAGAAGTCCGAGTCCCACCCGCTCTGGACGGCGTTGCGCAGCTTGTTGTTGATGGCGGCGACGCGCGGGCGCCAGGCCACCGGGATCACGACGACGTTCTTGATCAGCAGGTCGTTCATCTGGATGAAGAGCGCCGCGCGCTTGACTGGATCCAGCTCGGCCTCAGCCGTCTTGTAGAGGCGTCCGTACTCCTCGCTCCGCCACCGGGTGATGTTGCGCCCCTGCCACTTGTTCTCCTTCGACGCGATCTCCCAGGGCGTGTGCTGGAGCATGAAGTCCTGGGGATCCGGCATGATCTGGGTGGTCGTGTACATCTGGATGTCGGTGTAGAAGTGGGAATAGGTGTCGGGGTTGGCCGGATCCGATGAGAAGTACACCGACGCAGTCACGGCCTTGATCTCGATGTCGATGCCGGCCTTGGCGCACGCCTGCTTGACGATCTGCTGGGTCTTCTGGCGCGGCTGGTTGATGGACGTCTGGTAAACCATCTTGAGCCGTTTGCCGTCCTTCGCGCGGATGCCGTCGGCGCCCTTCTTCCAGCCGGCCGCCTCCAGGATCTGGTTGGCCTTGTCGATGCTGAACTCCCACTTCGTGTTCTTGGAGCGGAACCGCTCGGGTGCGTTGAGGAAGTTGGCCGTGACGATGGCCGTGCGGCCGTAGATCTCTTCCTGGACCGAGGTGCGGTCCACGAGCAGGTTCATGGCCTGCCGCACGGCCGGATCGGTGAGGAAGGGGTGAGTCGTCTTGATGCTCGACCGCTCTCCGTCCACTTCCTTCCACGGATCGGTGTTGTTGAGCTGGATGTGCTCCATGTTGCCGCCGATGGAGATGTCGGCCCGGCCCTTGCCGCCCTGCTCGAAGCGCTTGAGAATCTCGTCTTCGACCTGCATGTTCCAGGCGTAGTCGTACTCGCCCGTCTGCATGACCGCGCGCGCCGCCGAGACGGCGTCCCCGCCTCCCTTCATCTCCATGGTGTCGAAGAAGGGCCGGTTGGGCACGTGGTAGTTGGGGTTCAGCTCGGCGCGCACGATGTCGCCGGGCTTGAAGTCCACGAACTTGAAGGCGCCGGTGCCGACGGGCTTGAGGTTGTTCGGCGCTTCGCGGGACTTGGCGCCCTTGTAGGCTTCGAAGAGGTGCTTGGGGATGATCTGCCCGCGGACCCCGCAGAAGGGATCGGCCCAGAAGGGCGTGGGCTTCTTGAAGTGGACTCTGACCGTGTGACTGTCGAGCTTGTCGACTTTTTCGATGTCCGCGTAGGTGCCACTCGTCACGGCCGCGGTCCCCGGGTCCGTCGCGAACTCCCAGTTGAAGACGATGTCGTCGGCGGTGAAGGGCTTGCCGTCATGCCAGGCGACGCCGGGCTTGAGCTTCCAGACGACCGAGCGCCCGTCCTTCGCGAGCTGCCCGTTCTGAATGCTGGGGATATTGGCCGCGAGGACCGGGAAGAAATTGCCTTCAGGATCGTAGGAAACCAGGGGCTCGTAGAAGATACGCGACCCATCCTGGTCCTTGGTCCCGACGGCGAAGTGCGGGTTGAGCAGGGTGGGCGCCTGCCACCAGAGCGTCTTGAGGTGGCCGCCGCCGCCGCGCTTGGTCGGGTTGAACGGCGTGGGCTTGGTCTGGGCGCGGGCCACGCCGGCGGAAGCCAGCATCTGGGCCGCCATGGGGGCCGTGAGCCCGAAGCCGACCATGGTCTGCACGAAGTGGCGGCGGGTCATCCGGCCCGCCTTGACCTGCCCGATCATCTCTCGGAGTTCACGCTCTTCCATCGGAGGTCTCCCTTAGGGCTCTGGCTCCTGGATTGGTTAGCCGCGATCGGTCGGATGGCCCCTTATATGCTCCGCGTCCCGAGCCTGTCAAGGTGACCTGTCACAGGGCATGGATCACGGCGTCGGCGGCCTCGCGCGTCGAGGCGGTGCCGCCGATGTCGCGGGTCCGGGCCCGCGGGTCGATGAGCGCCTTGGCGACGGCGGTCTCGATGCGGTCGGACGCTCGAGCCGCCACCGGATCCTTGTTCTGCGCGGCCAGCCAGCGACACATCATGGCCGCCGAGAGGATGGTGGCGGTCGGGTTGGCGATGCCCTTGCCGGCGATGTCGGGCGCGGTCCCGTGCGAGGGCTGGAAGAGAGCGTAGCGATCGCCGATGTCCCCCGACGGCGCCATGCCGAGGCCGCCCACGGTGGCGGCGCCGAGATCGGAGAGGATGTCGCCGAACATGTTCTCCAGCACCACCACGTCGTAGCGCCACGGCGCCTGGACCACGTACATGGTCATGGCGTCCACGTAGGCGAAGTCCGTGCGGACGTCCGGATACGCGCGGGCGGTCTCCTGGAAGACCTGACGGAAGAAGGCGTAGGAGCGGAAGACGTTGGCTTTGTCCACGCAGGTCACGCGTGGGATGCCGTCGGCCGGCGCCCCCCGGCCGCGCGCGCGGCAGGTCTCGAAAGCGCGCCGCACGATCCGCTCCGTGCCCTTCCGCGTGATCACGAGCGTGTCGACGGCCAGATCCTCGCCGACCTTCGAGCCGCCGCCCAGCGAGGCGAAGAGCCCTTCGGTATTCTCGCGGAAGATGACGTAGTCGATGTGCTGGCCCGCGGGCACGTTGAGCGGGCTCGGGACGCCTGGATAGAGCTTGATGGGGCGCATCCCCGCGTAGAGATCGAGGATCATCCGCAGCGTGATCTGGGGCACCAGCTCGGTGCCGTCGGCGTGGCGGATGTCCGGCAGTCCCGCCGCGCCGAACAGGATCGCGTCCACCGAGCGGCAGAGATCGACCGTGTCCCGCGGCAGGTCCTCGCCCGTGCGGCGATAGAGCGCCGCGCCCACCTCGCCTTTCTCGAAGCTGAACTTCAGGCCGTCGGCTTCGACGGCCTTGAGCACGCGAACGGCCTCGGCGACCACGTCGGGACCGATGCCGTCGCCTCCGATCTCGGCGATCCGGTAGTGCGTCATGCTAGCGAGCCTTTCGGAATTCACTGGTGGGGACGCCCGGGCGCGGGGGCCTCGTTCGCGCCGGCGATGGCTCGCCTGAACGCCGGCGCTCGCTCGGGCGCGGCTCGCGCGACCCCCCATCCCCCAGAGGGGGCTCGGGCGTGGGCAGTCGCTCCGCGATCGCGCGCTCGCCCCGCCTTGCGCTTCGCACGGCGACACGGCTCGCCATACGGCGCTCCTGAGGCCCCTGCGCCCGATCGCCCCCGTCGGCGAAGTCCAAGCTCATGAGCGGCCCTTGGCGGCGAGCATGCGCACCGCGACGTCGATGGCCTCCATCATGCTCTCCGGGTTGGCGATGCCCTTCCAGGCGCGATCGAACGCCGTGCCGTGATCCACCGAGACCCGCAGGAACGGCAGCCCGATCGTCACGTTCACGCCCGAGAGGCCCGTCCACGTGCCCTGGGCTTCGTCGTAGGTGAAGCCCAGAGTCTTCACGGGCACGTGCCCCTGGTCGTGGTACATGGCCACGACGATGTGGAACTCACCGCCCCGCGCGCGCGAGAAGAGCGTGTCCGCGGGGAGGGGGCCGTGGACGTCCAGCCCCTCGCGCCGCGCCGCCTCGACGGCGGGGATGATCTGGGTCTTCTCCTCGTCGCCGAAGAGCCCGTCCTCGCCCGCGTGCGGGTTGAGCCCGCACACGGCGATCCGCGGCCGGGGCTCGCCCAGGAAGTTCATGGTTTCCTGGGCGAGCTGAATGACCCGCAGCACGCGCTCCCGCGTGACCAGATCGGGCACCCGCCGGAGCGCCACGTGGGTCGTCACATGGATGACCTTGAGATCTTTGCCCATCAGCAGCATCGCGAAGTCCCGGGTGCCGGACAGCCTGGCCAGAATCTCCGTGTGTCCCGAGTGCTGGAGCCCCGCCGCCGCCAGCGCCTCCTTGTTGATGGGCGCGGTGACGATGCCGTCGATCTCCTTGGCCTGACAGAGGCGGACGCCGGTCTCGATGTAGGCGTAGGCGGCGCGGCCCGCTTCGGCGCTGACCGTGCTCTTCGGCAGGGCGGCCGCGTCGACATTGCCCAGGTCGAGGCACTCGAGCGTGCCCGGCGTGAAGCCGCAGTCGGCGACACGCGTGACGGCGTGCAGCGTGAGCGGCGAGCGGAGCAGCTCGAGCGTCGCCGCCATGATCGACCGATCGCCGATCACGACGGCCCGACAGGACGCCGCCACGTCCGGGCGCGCCAGCGCCTTGGCCGTGATCTCCGGACCGACGCCGGCGGGATCGCCCATGGTGATGCCCAGCACGGGACCAGCGCGCGCCATCAGCGCGCTCCCTTCAGCAGGGCGAGGAGGAGGTCGGGGGCGCCGAAGCCTCCAGCCTTGGTGAGGAGGGGAAGAGTTGACATCCCGTTGACAACGATGTCGCCGAGGGCGAGTCCACTCGAGGGCGCGCCCACGAGCTCGAGGCGAGTGGCGCCGAGGGCGCGCAGGAGGGCGCGAGCCGTGTCGCCGCCGGTGACGGCGACCAGATCGGGGCGAGCCGCCGACAGAACTGTGGCGGCCGACCGGGCGAGGCGTGCCGCTACCGCGCTTCGGTCGTCGGGCGTGTCGCCGCTTTCGAGGAGCGCCGGCCCGCCGCTGCGGAGCGCGGCGATGAGCGGGGCGACGTCGGGCGTCGCTCCGGATTCGACGATCACGCTGGTCATTCCGGCGGCGCGCAGGGCCTGGGTCTGGCTGCGGCTGGCCGGATGGCGACTGCCGGCTACGATGAGCCAGGCACGTCCCTCGGGCAGCGGTACCGTTCCACCAGCGTATGCCAGTGCGGCCGCGGTCGCGCGGGCCAGACCGGCCGAGCCCGCCAGGAGCATCGAGGCATCAGCCGCGGCCGCGGCGGCGAGCGCATCGAGGTCGGCGTCGGTCTCGGCATCGGCCGCGAGGACTCCCCCCGTCGCGCCTTCGAGCGCGTGGGGCAGCGCGCCGCCGCGCACCTCGCGGAGCGCGACGCGACGCACGGGTCGGCCGCCGCGGCGGAGGATGTCGGCGACGTCAGAGAACGGAGTCGGATAGTCCGGATCCCGCCCGATCGGAGACTCGTGGGCGGGGACACCGCCGACGCGGAGGATTCCATCAACCACGGTCCGTCCCTGGGCGGGGAAGGCAGGACAGACGAGCGCCGCGCGCCGACCGGTGACGTTCAGGAGCACGTCCAGCTCGGCGCCGACGGCCCCGCGCAGGGTGGAGTCGATTTTCTTGAACACGAGGCCGCGTCGAAGTCGCGGGCCGAGACGCTGGGCGATCTCGCTCACCGCCCGGGCCGCCTCGGCGGCGGGCAGCGCGCGGCTCTCCGAGTCGACGACGGCGACTTCCCACTCGGGGCCGGGCGCCCGGTCGTCGAAGAAGACGCCGACACGGCCCCGGCCGCAGAACAGGGCGCCCGCGTCACAGGCCCCGGTCAGGTCGTCGGCGATGATCGTGGCCGGCATGGTGGCTCAAACCCTATCACAGAACGCACCGTGGAGGACGCGCCGGCCGCCGCGAGACGACGTGTATACTGGGCGCGTGAGAATTTCGGTTTCGCTCTCGCTCGTCCTCGTCCTGCTCGCGGTCTCGGCCAGCACCGGCGCCGAAGACCCGGCCGCCGCGCTCCGTCTGATCCGCCCCAAGCCGGCCCAGATGGCGAAGGAGTTCAAGGTCGCGACGCCGGAGAAGACCCAGCTCCGGCTGTCCGATTTCAAGGGGAAGGTGATCTTCCTCAACTTCTGGGCCACGTGGTGCGAGCCGTGCAAGGAAGAGATGCCGGCGATGGAGCGCCTGTATCAGAAGTATCGCGATCGGGGCCTCCTCGTCCTGGCCATCTCCGTCGACACGGAGGGCGCCGCGGTGGTCACACCGTTCGTGAAGAAGTACAAGTTCACGTTTCGCATCGGCCTCGACCCGCGGATGAGCGTCACCAGCCTCTACGGAGTCTGGGCGGTGCCGTCCACCTTCATCATCGACCGGGAGGGCAAGCGGATCCTCTTCGCCACCGGCCCGCGCGAGTGGGACGGCGCGGCCTCCCACGCGCTGTTCGACTCCCTGCTCCGGTGAGGCGGGCCGCGTGACCGACTCCCTCGGGATTCTCGTCGCCTTCTCGGCGGGGCTCTTTTCCTTCCTCTCGCCGTGTGTGCTGCCGCTCTTCCCGTCTTACCTCTCGTTCATCACCGGCATGTCGGTGGACCGGCTCACGCACGAGATCACGGCGGAGTCCCGAGTGCGGGTCCTGCTGCATTCACTCTTCTTCATTCTCGGCTTCTCCGCGATCTTCGTCTCCCTGGGCGCCTCCTTCAGCGCGGCGGGCCAGTTCCTGCTCGACTACCGCGATTGGATCCGCACCGGTGGCGGCATCCTCATCGTGATCTTCGGGCTCTACATCGCCGGCATTCTCAAGATCGGGCTGTTCGGACGCACCCAGCAGCTGCAGGTCCGGCACAAGCCGGCGGGCTTCCTCGGGTCGTTCGCCGTCGGGCTCACCTTTGCGATCGGCTGGACGCCGTGCGTGGGCCCCATTCTCGGCTCGATCCTCACCCTCGCCGGCAGCGAGAAGACCGTCCGGCAAGGCATCGGGTTGCTGATCGCGTACTCGGCGGGGCTCGGGCTGCCCTTCCTGCTCTCCTCGGTGGCGCTCGGCGGGTTCCTGCGGTTCTTCAAGCGCTACCGCCCGTTCATTCCCGTAGTGGAGCGCGTGGCGGGCGTGCTCCTGGTGGCGATGGGCGTCCTGGTCGCGACCAACTACTACATCCTGCTGAACTCCTGGGCGATCAGCCTCACGCCCGAGTGGCTTTTCAAGCGCCTCTAGAGACTGCTGAAGCGCCTCTAGCCTGCTCCATTCCCTCTCCCCCTTTGGGGGAGAGGGGAGGGTGAGGGGGTGGGAGCCAGTGATTGCTGTTTAGCCCTCGAGCTGGGAGATCATGGCGGTGGCGCGCCGCAGCCGCTGGCTCAGCTCGCGTCCGAGGTTTCGCAGGATCGTGATCGCGACCGATTGATGCTCGCGCACCAGGGTCCGGAAGGCGTCCTCGGTGAGGACGTAGCAGACCATGTCCTCGTCGGCCGTGACCGTGGCCGAGCGTGGCTGCTCGTCGAGCAAGGCGATCTCGCCGAAGACCGAGCCGGCCGAGAACGAGGCCAGCCGCCGCTGTCGCCCCTGGCCCGGCACCCCGACCTTCACGCTCGCCGTCCCTCGGGACATCAGGAAGAGATCGCGCTCTCCGCTGCCCTCCACGATGACGATCTCCCCCTTGCGGTAGGTCCGCCGCAGGAGCATG
Organism: Candidatus Methylomirabilota bacterium; assembly: GCA_035708525.1. Classification (GTDB taxonomy): domain Bacteria; phylum Methylomirabilota; class Methylomirabilia; order Rokubacteriales; family CSP1-6; genus DASSSH01. Next base: position 7,460 of record DASSSH010000221.1, on the reverse strand, counting down.
CCCTTGACCAGCGCGCACTCGGCCTCCGTGAGTCCCGCGAGGACGGTCAGCCGGTCCACGCCGACCTCGTCCTTCAGGTCGGCGTCGGCCCCATGCCCGAGGATGACCTGGTCCTCGGCCCACTCGAGGGCGCCGTCGCTGTCGGCGAAGACCGCCTCCCGGCCGAGGGCGGCCGTCACGCCCATGTCCGTCAGCACGTTGGCGAGCAAGGGATTGTCCTGGAGATGGCTCACCAGGAGGCGCTTGCCCTCCCGCTTGAGCCGCTCGTGGATCTGGAGGATGATCCGTGCTCCCGTGCTGTCCAGCTCGTTGACGCGCTTGAGATCGAACACGACGTAGACTGCCCCGTCGCGCGCGGCCGCCTCCACGCGATTCGCCAGGTCCTCCGCCGTGCCGAAGAAGATCGGTCCTTCGAGCTCGAGCACCACGATCCGCCGGCCTTCGGCCGCGAGGAGCTCCATCAGACGCGGATCGCGGGCCCGGCGTGAGCGCACCGCGTCGCCCCGGTAGGTACGCCGGACCACGGATTTGCTCATCCGGACGAGGAAGAACACGATCGCCACGGCCACGCCGATGACCACGCCGGTGACGAGGTCGAAGGCGATGGTCACGGTGGCGACCAGCGCGACGACGAGCAGATCGAGCGTCATGACCTTCCAGTGGACGAGCTTGCCGGCGACGGCCTTGCGGAAGAGCTGAACGCTCCAGCGATCGACGAGCTGGATCGACACGATGACGAGGGTGGCCGCGATGACCACGCGCGGGAGGTAGGCGATGACCGGCCCGAGGAACAGCACGGCCAGCAGGATGAGGCCGGCGCTCACGACACTCGAGACCCACGACCGACCGCCGGCCCGGTAGTTCGCCAGGTTCGCGCCGAGGTTCACGCCGCTGGCGATGCCGCCGAAGCAGGCGGCGACCATGTTGCCGAGACCGAGCCGCCTGAGCTCGGCGCTACTGTTCGATTTCTGCCTCGTGACTCCCTCGACCATCTTGAGGCAGAGCAGGGCGTCCAGCGAGCCGACGATGGCGAGGCTGAACGCGCCGATCAGCAGAGCGGGAATCACCGCCAAGATCTCGCGCGTGCCCAGCAGCAGCGAGCCGAACCCCGCCAGATAGGCGGGGGTGGGCACGGTCGACGGCATCGGGCCCACCACTCGTCCCAGGCCGGCGCCGTAGCCCAAGGCGGAGAGGCTCCAGTAGGCGGCGGTGCCGACCAGCAGCCCCGCGATGGTCGGCGGGATCTGCTTGCTGAGTCGGGGGCCGAACCAGATCACGAGACAGGTCAGGAGCCCGACGGCAAGGGTCAGCGGCTGGACCAGCGAGAGGTTCGCCGCGATCCGCGTGAAGGGGATGTGGCGTGGGAATCCCAGCATGGTGTCGAGCTGGGAGAGGAAGATCAACAGCGCGACGGCGTTCTGGAAGCCCGCCATGACGGGCGAGGGGATGTACCGGATGAGGCCGCCCAGACGCAGGAGGCCAAAGAGCGCCTGGAAGAGCCCGGCCGCGACGATGACGAAGAACACCAGGGTAAGCGTCCAGCGGATGTCGCCGAGCGGCGCGACCGCAGCGGGCCCGCGGACGACCTCTTCCAGCACCACCGACGCGATGAGGAAGGTCACGACGCTCCGGGGAGCGTACATCATCGCCACGCGGGTGCCGAGGAGCACGCAGGTGAGGGGCACGAAGATCGCGCTGAGGAGCCCGGCCAGGATCCCGTAGGAGACGTACTGGTCCCCGAGCACGTGGAGCGCCAGGAGCCCATATCCCATGCTCACCGGAATGGTGAGGATGGCGGCAGTGATCCCGCCGGCGAGGTCGCCTCTGAGCGCGGCAAGCGTGAACGCGCGAGCCGCCCCATGCGGAGCATCGCTCACGGCGCGCTCGGCGGGCTGGGAGACCGTCGGATCGGGGATGGTCGGATTCAGCGGAGGAGGCTCTCGGCCGCCTCCATCAGGCTCTCGGAGAGGGTCGGGTGGGCGTGGATCGTGAGGGCCACGTCTTCAGCCAGCGCGGCCGTCTCCACCGCGAGCGCGCCCTCGGCGATCAGCTCGCCGGCGCCCGGGCCCACGATCCCGACGCCGAGGATGCGCCCGGTCTCCGCGTCGGCGACCAGCTTGGTCAGTCCATCCGAACGGCCGAGCGTGGTGGCGCGGCCCGAGGCGGCCCACTGGAACTTGGCGGTCTTGACCGAACGACCGGCGCGCTGGGCGTCGGATTCCATGAGCCCGCACCAGGCGATCTCGGGATCGGTGAAGACCACGGCGGGGATGGCCACATTGTCGGACGCCGACGGCCGTCCCGCGATGACCTCGCCCACGACCTTGCCCTGACGCATGGCCCGGTGGGCCAGCATCGGCTCCCCGGTGACGTCGCCGACCGCGTAGATGTGCGGCTCCTCGGTGCGGCAGCGCTCGTCCACCTGGATGAAGCCGCGCTCGCCGATCGTGACCCGCGTTGCCTCGAGGCCGAGCCCCGCGCTCTGGGCCCGGCGGCCGACGGCCACCAGGACGCGGTCGAAGCTCTGCGGGGCCGCGCCTTCGAGCTGCACTTCGACGCGCGCCCCCACTTCCCGCAGGCCCGCGACTCGCGTCTTGAGATGGATGGCCGCGAAGAGCTTCTCCACCCGCCGCGCCAGAGGCTGGACCAGGTCGCGGTCCACGCCGGGCAGGAGGCCGTCCAGTATCTCGACGAGGGTGACCTTGCTCCCGAGCGCCGCGTAGACGGTGCCCAGCTCGAGCCCGATGTAGCCGCCGCCGATCACCAGCAGGCTCTCCGGGACGTCGGGCAGCTCGAGCGCGGCGCTGGAATCCATCACCCGCTCGCTCTGGGCCGTGACGCCGGGCAGGGGGCTCGGCAGGGACCCCGTGGCGATCACGGCGTGCTTGAAGCGGACCTTCTGGGGCTCGTCACCTTCCACCCGCAGGCTTCGCGAGTCCTCGAAGACCGCGCGGCCGCCGACGACCTCGACGCCCTTGCCCTTGGCGACGGCCCCGAGCCCGCGCGCGAGCTTGCCCACCACGCGCTCGCTCTTCCACTTGCGCAGCGGATCGAGCGAGACGCGCGGCTCGCCGAAGTCGATGCCGAACTCCCGCGCCCGCTCCGCCTCGTGGATCACCGCGGCGGCGTGGAGCAGCGCCTTGGATGGAATGCATCCTTCATAGAGGCAGGCGCCGCCCAGCCGCTTGCCCGCGTCCACCACCAGAGTCTCCAGCCCCAGCTCGGCGCAGCGGAAGGCCGCCGAGTAGCCGCCGGGTCCACCGCCCACTACGGCCACGTCCACCTCGGTCACGAGATCGCCCATCACCATGTCACCACTCCCACAGCAGACGCTCGGGCGCCTCGAGGCGGCGGATGATGTCGGAGGCGAAGCGGGCGCCGTCGGCGCCGTCGGCGACCCGGTGATCGAAGGTGAGCGTGAGCGGCAGCAGCATGCGCGGGACGATCTGGCCGTCCCGGACGACAGGCTCCTCCCGCCCGCGCGCCACACCGAGGATCGCCACCTCGGGGTAGTTGATGATGGGGATCGCGCCGGTGCCGCCGAGCGCGCCGATATTGGTGATGGTGAAGCTGCCGCCACGGAGATCGTCGAGCGTGGCCTTGCCCGCCCTCACTCGCTCCGCCAGTGCCGCCAGCTCCTGCGCTAGCTGCATCACAGGCTTGCGGTCCACGTCGCGGATCACCGGAACGATCAGCCCACGGTCGGTGGCGACGGCGATGCCCAGGTGGCAGTAGCGCTTGAGGATCATCTCACCCGCCGCGGGATCGAGGCTCGCGTTGAACTGCGGGTGATCCTTCAGCGCCAGGGCTGCGGCCTTGAGGAGAAAACTGGTGAGTGTGAGGGTGATCCCGCGCCGCTTGGCCTCGTCCACGTTTCTCAGGATCCAGCTGTTGAGGTCCGTGATGTCGGCCTTGTCGAAATGGGTGACGTGGGGGATGAGCGCGGCCGAAAGCGCCATGCGGTCGGCGATGGTGCGGCGAAGGTGACTGAGCGGCTGTCGCTCGATGGGCCCCCACTGCTCGAAGCGCGGCAGCGGCGGCGGCTCGAGTCCGACAGGAGCCAAGGGCTTCGCGGGGCCGACGGGTTCGACCGGACGCGCTGGGGTCCGGGCTGGCGCCACGGCCGGGCGCTTCCCCGCCGCTGAGCGGACGTCGTCGTCGGTGACACGGCCGCCGGGCCCGCTGCCCCGCACCGTCGAGAGGTCGACGCCCAGCTCGCGCGCCAGCCGGCGCGTCGCCGGGGTTGCGGGCACCGGCCCGCCCGCGGTGCGCGGTGGGGCCTGGGCCGGAGCGGGCGCCGACGGCGCGGCGGCCCTGGCGGCCGAGGGCGCCGCCGCGCGGGCTCCGCCGCCATCGGCATCGGCGAAGGTGACCAGCACCGCGCCCACCTTCACGGTCTGTCCCGGCTGGACGTGGATCTTCTCGACCCGCCCGCTCATGGGGGAGGGGATCTCGACCTGGGCCTTGTCGGTCTCGACCTCGAGCAGCGGCGCGTCCTCCGTAATGACGTCGCCTTCCTTCACGAGGACGGCCTTGATCTCGGCCTCGGTCAGCCCTTCGCCGAGGTCCGGAAGCACGAACTGGCGCGACATGAGCGGGGTTAGAAGGCGAGAGTCTCGCGCGCAGCGGCCACGACGCGGCCCACGTCGGGCACGGTGGCCTTCTCGCGCGCGAAGCCGACGAACGGCACGTCGTAGGCCGCGACACGACGGATCGGGGCCTCGAGGGACAGGAAGGCGCCCTCCATGATGCTGGCGGCGATCTCCGCGCCGGCGCCGAAGCTCTTGGGCGCCTCGTGGACGATGAGGGCGCGCCCCGTCTTGCTCACCGAGCGGATCAGGGTCTCGCGGTCGAGCGGCGAGATCGTGAGCAGGTCGATGAGCTCGGTCTCGACGCCGTCCTCGGCGTGGAGCAGCTCGGCCGCCTCGCGGCAGACGCGCAGCATGGCGCCGTACGTCACCACGGTGAGGTCCTTGCCCTCCCGGTCGACGTGGGCCTGTCCGAACGGCAGCGCTTCGATCTCGTCCGGCACCTCTTCCTTGGCGGCGTGGTAGAGCGCCTTGGCCTCGAAGAAGATGACCGGGTCGGAGTCGCGGATTGCGCTCACCAGTAACGCCCGGGCATTGCGCGGGCCCGAAGGGATCACCATCTTGAGCCCCGGGATGTGGGCGTAGAACTGCTCCTCGCTCTCGGAGTGGTGCTCGAGGGCCCGCACGCCACCGCCGTAGGGCATCCGCACGACCATCTGGCAGTGGAAGCGGCCCTGGGAGCGCTGGCGGTAGCGCGCGGCGTGATTCTCGATCTGGTGGAAGCACTGGAAGGCGAAGCCCGAGAACTGGACCTCGCAGATGGGCTTGAGCCCGTAGAGGGCCATGCCCACCGAGGTGCCGATGATCGCGGCCTCGGCCAGGGGGCTGTCCATCACGCGGTTGGAGCCGAACTTGCGGTGGAGATCCTCGGTCACGCGGAAGACACCCCCGTCGACTCCGACGTCCTCGCCGATGACGAGCACGTCCGGATCGCGCTCCATCTCCTGGAGCAGCGCCAGGTTCAGCGCCTTGACCATGTTCAGTTTTGCCATCGGCTCGTCCGGCGCTGGCCGCGCATCGGGGGAGAATCGGGCGGTAGGGTAGGCTGCTCTTCGTCGGCGCGGCGGGGCGCGGCCTGCCGGAGACGCTGTTCCAGTTCGGCGCGCTGCCGCTCGAGATGGGGCGGCAGCTCCGCGTAGGCATGGTCGAACATGCCGAGCGGATCGGCGGCCGCCGTCTCCTCGAAGGTCTTGACGGCGCGCGCGATCTCGGCGTCCACCTGCTCCTCGAGCCCCTGCTCGAACAGGTTCTTCTTCTCCAGATAGGCGACGAAGCGGGTGAGCGGGTCGCGGCGCTCCCAGGCCTTCACTTCCTCATCGGAGCGGTACTTGGTCGGATCGTCAGCCGTGGTGTGGACTCCCAGCCGATAGGTCACGCACTCGATCAGCGTCGGGCCGTCGCCCGCGCGGGCGCGCTCAACGGCCTCACGGCTCGCGGCGTAGACCGCGAGGATGTCGTTGCCGTCGACCTGAATGCCGGGGAAGCCATAGGCCAGGGCTTTCTGGGCGATGGTCCGCGAGTGCGTCTGCTTCTTGAGGGGGACCGAGATGGCCCATTGGTTGTTCTGGATCACGAAGATGAGGGGCACGTGCCAGACGCCGGCGAAGTTGAGCGCCTCGTGGAAATCGCCCTCCGAGGTGGCGCCATCGCCGCAATAGGCCATGACGACCGCGTCGTCGCCCTTGTACTGCGCGGCGTAGGCGAGGCCCACCGCGTGGGGCAGCTGGGTCGCCACCGGGATCGTGATCGGCAGATCCCGCTGCTCACGGTCGGGCTGGCCGCCTTCGAGATAGCCGGCGAAGAAGCGCAGGAACTTCTCGATGGGCCAGCCGCGCCAGAGCATCGCGGCCGTCTCGCGGAAGGACGGCACCATCCAGTCGGTCTTGCGCAGGGTGAAGACGCTGCCGATCTGGGAGGCCTCTTGTCCCTTGATGGGAGCGAAGGTGCCGATGCGTCCCTGCCGCTGCAGCCGCAGCATCCGCTCGTCGAGACGGCGGCCCAGCAGCATGGCGCGGTACAGGCGCTTGAGGTCGTCGCCCGACAGGTCAGGCTCGAGGCTGGTGTCGAGGTTGCCGTCGCCGTCCAGGATGGACAGGTACTCGATGGTGAATTGCGGTTCGAGCCGGGTCCTCGGCATGGCGGCGGCCCTCGCGACTCCATTCTACCCCGGACCACCCTAGCCGGGGTGGGCGAAAGCGGGGTATTCTCTGCGCCATGCGCGTCCGGGCCTGGATTCCCGCCAGTTCCGCCAACCTCGGTCCGGGTTTCGACGCGCTGGCCCTCGCGCTGGCGCTCCACAACGAGGTGGAGATCGAGGAGGCCGACCGCCTGGACGTCACCGTGGAGGGCGAAGGCGCCGGCCACCTCCCCGTGGGCGCTCAGAACGTGGTCTGCCGCGGGGTGCAGCTGGCCTTCGACGCCGCCGGTCGTCGCTTTCGGGGTGCGAGCATCCGCTGTCTCAACCGGATTCCGCTGAGCCGCGGGCTCGGCTCCAGCGCCGCCGCCTGGGTGGGCGGGCTGGTCGGGGCCAACGCGGTGCTCGGGGAGCCGCTCGACCGGGACGCGATCCTGTCCTTGGCCGCCAAGGCCGAGGGCCATCCGGACAACGTGGCGGCGGCGCTCCTCGGGGGGCTCACCGTCTCCTGCGCGGCGGACGACCGGGTCACCGCCGTCTCATTGCCCGTGCCCGACGACCTCCGCTGGATCGTGCTCGTCCCTGACGCCGAGGCCTCCACCGGCGAGGCGAGGGCCGTGCTGCCGCAATCCGTCCCTCGGGCTGACGCCGTCTTCAACGTCCAGCGGGTCAGCCTGCTGCTGGCCGCCCTCGGCACGCGGCGGGCCGAGCTGCTCGGTCTCGCCATGCAGGACCGG
>DASSSH010000220.1:0-5765 GCA_035708525.1 Candidatus Methylomirabilota bacterium | reverse complement strand
CCGAGCTCTACCGCACCCAGGGCCGCTACGGCGAGGCCGAGCCGCTCTCCCAGCGCGCGCTGTCGATCCGGGAGCGGACCCTCGGCCCCAAGCATCCCCAGACCGCCACGGTGCTGAACAACCTCGCGCTCGTCTACAACGGCCTGCTTCGGTACCGCGAGGCGGAGCCCCTCCTCCTGCGGGCGCTCGAGATCTGGGAGAAGAAGCATGGCCCCCAGCACCCGCAGGTCGCGACCTGCCTCAACAATCTGGGCGAGGTCTACCGCGGCCAGGGCAAGTACGTGCAGGCCGAGCAGTATTCCCGGCGCGCCCTGGCCATCTGGGAAAAGGCGTACGGGCCCAACCACCCGAACGTGGCCCTCGCGCTCAACAACCTCGGTCTGACCTTCGTCCAGCAGGAGAACTGGAACCAGGCCGAGCCGCTCTACCAGCGCTCGCTGGCGATCGCGGAGAAAGCCCTCGGCCCCGCCCATCCGCAGGTGGCTAGCACGCTGAACAATCTGGCCCTCGTGTACGATCACGAGAACCGGGACGCCGAGGCCGAGCGAATGTACGCGCGCGCCCTCGCCATCAGCCAGCGCGCCCTCGGGTCAAACCATCCCGATGTGGGGGCCATCCTGCAGAATTACGCCCAGCTGCTGCGGAAACTGGAGCGGGTCACCGAGGCCAGCGCCATGGAGGCGAAGGCCGATATCATCCGGCGCAGCCATCCGGAGACTGCCCTGCCCCGCTGACCTGCCCCCTCACCCTGACCCTCTCCCCCAGAGGGAGAGAGGGAATCAGAACTCCCTCACCCTGCCCTTTCCCCCAGCGGGGGAGAGGGAGTGGTTGGCGCGGTGACGGTGAGCAGGTTGGAGATAGAGAGTCGAAGCGCCCGAGCGGTCGGCGGCTCCGCAAAGCCCACGCGGAACAGCATGACCGGAAGCTCCTCCGGCCCGAGCTGGAGCATCTCCCGGAGCTCACCGCCGATCCACCCGAGAAGCCGCCGGTGCGCGGGGCTCAGGCCCTCCCCGGGGCCCAGCCACAGCCGAAGCAGCAGGAAGCTGACGCCGGTGATGGGCTGGAAGGCGACCTTGTGCGCGGTGGCGGTGAGCCAGATGCGCTCCACCACGCGCCCCGCGCGGACGAAGCCCTCGGCGCCCTCTCCATCCACGGTGACCAGGCCGATGGCGGCTGATCGGAGATAGGTGCGGCGCGCCCGGAGCGGGAGCAGCCGCGTGCCGCCCACCGAGCCCAGCAGCCGGGCGAAGGACCATCGCGACAGCAGCCGGAAGCCCGGACGTTCGGCACGTCCGAGCTCGAGCGACTCGATCGGCATGCCATCCCGAGTCCTCAGAACTTCCTCTCGCGTCCAGCGCAGCCAGCGCTGAAGACCGGCGTGGAGCGGTCGGTTCTCGAACAGGACACGGTCGTTCAGCGCGGCGAGGCTCGCGAGTCGCGAAATATCCCCCGCCCGCTCGACGAGCCGAGTGCGAAGGCCGGGCACTCCCCGTCCCGCAGCCAGGAACGCTTCGCTGAGCACGTCTGGAAGCCGGGCGCGGCGGTACGGACGGCGGTTCACGCAGCGCTCGGGAATGGCGGCCACTAGCGGACTCGGCGCGGGCTCGCACGACGTGAAGACCACCCGGGCGGCGATCTTGCCGGCGCCGCCTTCCGGCCAGAGCTCGACCACCGGCTGGAGCCCGCGGCTTGCAGCCGCGAGATCGAGGTTCTCGAGCAGAGCGCCCAAGGCGACCCAGGAGGCCACCTGGCGGAAGTCGTAGAAGGACTCGGCCCGCTCGGGATCGATGAGGATCTGCAGGGCGTGGCCGTCCCAGCGAAAGCGCCACGGCTGGCAGTTGTCACCGGAAGGCGCCGAGGCCGCGGCCTCGACGAGGGCCGAGAGCGACGGCAGCGGGATTACGGGCGGGTCTGGCAGGCGGCGCCCCGGATGGCGCTCCGGAGCCGGGGATTGGTTCGCAGCACCCACCATTTCTTGATCCTCTGAACCGGGTTGCGATTGCCTCCCCGCAGACGTCCCACCTTGTAGGCCTGCACCATCGGATCGAACTGGAAGAACCACGGCGCCACCCGGGGCTCGCGCCGGCGCATGACGAGGTTCGCGATCTCCGTCGTCACGAGGCCCGCGCACAGGAAGCACGCAGCGCTCGTGGAGGGAGCGCGGCGGTCTTCCAAGTCCAGCTCGCGCGGCGGGAAGTATGGCATGTGGGCCAGCTTGGGCGCCAGCCCCAGACCGAAATGGACGAGCTGCTCGGGCAGGCTCATCTCGTCCCGGAGGTCGAAGTACTCGTCGAAGCCCATGCCGGTCGGCGAGAACACGTGCAGGGTGCCGCCGAAGCCGATCGGCGCCGAGGTGAGCGCGAAGACACCCCGCTCGCGCGCCGCCCGGAAGAGCAGCCGGCGAGCCCCCATGTTGAAGAAGTCGAGCCCGTCCACGACCGCCAGCGCCCCGTCGAGGAACTGATCCACGTTGGCGTCGTGGATGCCCTCAGGGAAGAGCCGGATGTCCGCGGTGGGATTGATCGCCCAGGCGGCCTCGGCCATGACGTCGACCTTGGGCCGCCCGAGGCTCTGCAGCGCGGCGCCGGCCTGTCGGTTCATGTTGGCGAGCTCGAAGGTATCGAGGTCGGCCAGCGCGAAGCGTCCGATGCCCAGCCGCGCCAGGGCCAGGACGTAGACTCCGCCGACGCCGCCCAGCCCTGCCACCGCTACGCGAGTGGAGCGGAAGCGGGCCTGTTCACCCTCGGTGACGAGCCCGCGATTCCGCGAAAAAGCCTCCGCGTAGTCGAAGTCCGGGATTCCCTGGCGCGGAGGTGAAACCTCGACGCCATAGCCGGCCAGGGGGTCCTCGCGTGGCGCGGCCTCGGGCGCCATTCTCAGGAGGCCGGGGCCAGTGTCAGCACGGGGAGCTCGGGCGTCCCGAAATTCAGTATGTGATCGACCAGAGTCGGCTCGGGCTCGTCCGCGAGCCGACCGTCATAATGCGACACGATATGGGCGCGCTCGGCGGCGGAGGCCCCGAGCCACACGGGGTGCTGCCGGAAGAAGTACTCGAAATGCTCGCGCGGGAACGGCTCCTGCTCCAGATCCACCGAGATCCTGTCCCGAACCTCATGGCAGGCCTCGGGGCCGAACAAGAAGCCGTAGACCGCGGCCAGCCCCGGATGCTCGTCCTCGAGCTCGCGAATCACCAGTCGCACCAGTCCCAGATCGAGCCGGAGAGCGATGGCCGGCGCGCCGTTCACTTTCCCGTATTGCTTGATCGTCCCAATCGTTTCGAAATCGAAGGCTTTTCGGTACAGGGCCGCATGGTGGGGATTGATGGCGATGCAGAGATCCTCGAGTCCGGCCGTCTGGGCCGCATAGACGACCATGGTCCGGATGAGTCGCATCAGGATCGCCATCCCGATCCGTTTGAACTCCGGGTCAATGACCAGCGCCGAGGCTTCGGCGAGCCGCCGGCCGCTATCGCGCAGGGCCTGGAGCTCATCGCCGTAGATCTCGCTCATCGGAAGACCGAGCGGGGAATCCGGGATCAGAGTCACGGTGCCGACCACCCGTCCGCCGCTCCGGGCGACGAACACCCGCGTCGACGGCAGCGCATTGTGAAGGCTCAGCCGCCTGCCCGACGGGCATGGGGCCATGTAGCCGCGGGCCACATACTGATCGTGGACGAGCCTGAACGCCTGCTCCAGCGTGTCGCGCTCGGTGGCCAGACCCAAGTCGAGAGATTCGGTCAGCCGATCCTCATCCCACCAGCAGGTCTTCAGCCGAGCCAGCCCGGTGGGAAGGCTCGACATCTCTGGCTCGGAGTAGCCGGCTCTGGCCGCCTGGGGTATCGACATCAAAAGTCCCCCGTTGGAAGCTTCTCTTCCTTCGGGGGGTCACTTCCCCCCTTCTCTTCTCTCCGGCAGCCCAGCCCTGAGGGGTCCGTGATCCTCAGCTGCGACTTTGCGCCCGAGTCTCGCGACTCGTTTGCCCTTTCGGAAGAAGGCCTGTGCCTACTGTCTGAGACAAACTATGCGAGGCCTGTGCCAGTGGCAAGAAAAAAACTCGGGGTTGGTGCCGGCAGCGAATTCAAGGCCTTGCCGGGGTGGTCTTGGTTCCGAGAAGGCCGCGCCCCGCCGAGGCTGGGTCCCCCGCGCCACAGGTGAGGCACGGAGGCCTCTCGAGGGAACCATGGCAGGGAAACCGGGGAAAAAGAGAACGGGGGCGACCAGGACCCCGGTCACCCCCGTCTGCTGCTTGCTAGGCGTCCCTAGGCTCGAGCCTTAGGCCTTCTTCCGTCCCAGCCCGAGCAGTCCAACCAGGAGCAAGCCGCCTCCAAGCAGCATCAGCGAGGAGGGCTCGGGAATCGCCACCCTGAACTGACCATTGGCGCCCAGGAACAGGCTCGTGGGCGGGGTGTTCGGGGGGTTGCACCCCGGCGCCAGCAGGAGGAGACCTTCGCACCCGATCTCGTCCTGCACCGTCTGAGAGGGGTTCGAGGTAAATGACGCGTTGGTCGTCGAGAACCCGAGCACCAGCCCCAGAGAGCTCAGATTGGTCACCCCGTCGGGCGCGAGGAAGTATCCGGGCGCGAGGAAGGTCGCCTGGAGGTTCGCCGTGATGAAGCCGTTGGGCACGCCCGCGGTATCGATCGGACCACCGCCACCGGGCAGAATCGTGAAGCTGCCAACCAGGGCTCCGTTGTTGGCCCCATAGATGCCGGTCGTGCTGGCAAAGTCGAGGACCGCACCCGAGTAGACATTGACCGTGCCGCCCGTGAAGGTGACGCTGCCGCCCAGGCTGAAGGTCCCGGTGGCCGCCAGCGTGCCCGTCAACTCCGCGGTCCCCGGGAGAGCAGCCCCACCGTCGTGGCCGACGGCCTTGAAGGCGCCGAACTCCGTGAAGGTCCCGGCCCCGAGGTTGTTCTGGACGTAGGCGGGCCCTACGATATCGAGGAACTGGCTCACTTGAACAGGCGCGGCTCCACCCACTCCATCAATGTCGATGAACCAATTCTGTAGGAATGCAGCAGAAGCTGGTCCGGGGACCACCAGCATCAGCCCCACAGCAACTGCTGCCATCATCGCTGCCAGCCGGCGCTTACGGTTCAATGGACACCCTCCCTTACCTGTGTTCAACGTGTCCGACTCGATGCTCTACGCCTACGGAGACCCACAGCAAGCCGCATGCCCAGACCTCCTGGTGTTTGGCGTCCTGCCGCGGTCTGATGTACAACATATGGAAATCACGGCTATTTCTGGCATGCGGCAGCTGCTTCGGCTGCACGTCCTCAGCAGGGCGCTGAAGAGCCAGGTCGGATTCTGACAAACTTCCCGACGCCTTAGCGTGCACCTCATTCTGGCCAAGTGGCTGAATTTCAGCAGGTTACAAGACAGCCCCATCTTGAGGCTCGGCTTCGCATCCTGGTGGCCATCCCGGGTCAGGTTGGAACTGGTTGGAATTCAGGTACTTGTATCAGGTAGGAGTGAGGCCGGTCACACCGAGAAGACGGCACAGTAAAGCAGGCCAACGCCCCTCGATCCCACGGGACGTTGTCATCTAGGGCCGTTCCGGATCAGAACCCGGTCGCCTGGCTCGAGCCCGCTGAGGACCTCGACATTGCTGTCGTCGCGGAGGCCAAGGTGGACGACCCTTTCCTCGGACCCGATAAAGGTGCCCAAGACCCGAACCCTGGCCTGCTTGGAGCCGACCGGAGCCAGGTAGGCAGGGATCAGGAGGGCGCGCTCCTTGAAGGCCGAGACGATCTGCACGTCCAC
>DASSSH010000219.1:0-8509 GCA_035708525.1 Candidatus Methylomirabilota bacterium | reverse complement strand
CGTCGAAATGAGGTCAGAGCATAGCCGATAGTAGAAATCCTCCCGAAATCTGCCGGTCAGGATCTCTCGCTTCAGATCCCGATTCGTCGCTGCGATGATCTTGCCGCGGAAGGTCCGGTCTCTGGTGTCGCCCAACCGCTGAAATGTCCGACTCTGGAGCACCCGCAGCAGCTTGACCTGGATGGCGACATCCAGTTCGCCGATCTCGTCAAGGAACACCGCGCCGAACTGGGGACAGACATCGAGCCAGCCGGACCGGTCTTGGAGCGCCCCGGTAAAGGCCCCGCGCCGATGTCCGAACAACTCGGATTCGATCAGAGTCGGCGAGAGCGCCGAGAGATTGAGCGCGTAGAACGCACCGGCGAAGTCCTCGGCGAATGCCTCGCGCTCCGGGTCGAACGGAATGTATCGGGCGAGGCCGATGGCCCGGGCGACGAGCTCCTTGCCGGTCCCCGAGGGGCCGCTGATCAGGGTGGCCATGTCGCCCATGCGCTGATAGAGGGATCGGCGGTAGCGCCGCATGTCACGGGTGAAGATGGATTGCCACACCGCCGCCCGCAGTCGGGCCGCAGCCATGGACCCGCCAAGGATGTTCTGGAAGATGAAGTGGAAGGCGCGTCGCACCTGGAAGAGGCAGGCGAAGATGTGCAGCGGGTCCTGCGCGTCCGGGAGCGTGATTCCCGGAAGCGCAAGCAGCGAATCGAAGTCTCGCCGGAATCGGTGGTAAAAGGCAACGCGGGGGCGCGCGGGATGCGCTCCGATGATGAGCTGCAGGAAGTCGTGTTCGTATCGCTCGAAGAGCAGGTAGACGGCCCCGTCCGCGTAGATCGAAAGCTCCTGAGGCGCGAACCGTCCGCCCGCCACGAGGCGCTCACGCACCGCTGGCACGAACGCCTCGCTGCGTTCTTGCAGCCTGGAAAGATTCGGGCGCAGCTCCGACTCGCCTCGCGCATGCCATGTGCCGCCTAGCGGCACGAACTGAGCCCCCAGCGCCTGCCGCTCGAGGTCTACCCGCTCAGGCAGAAAGGGGTTGCAGTGGGCGAGCCGGGAGACCGCGCTTGCGAAGCCTCGCTCGTCGTCCCGGATGAGGTTCATGTCCAGTAGTGCTGTACGCCGAATGTACACCAGGGGGGCATCCGATGCTCACAGATTCTCGGGCTGTCGAAACCCCAAGATCCGTCGGGACGAGCCTAAGACCCCGCCGGTCAAGGCCTCGGCCCAAAGGCGTGCTGCTGGCACGTCCTCTGCGTTGGCACCGGAGCAGCCGCAAGGACCTTCCCCTTTGGAGGTGCTGAGATGAAGACGCCAGTGCTGGTCGTCGCGCTGTTGGGATTGCTTCTCTCCGCAACCGAGCTCCAGGCGGCCGGAACCTTGACTCCAGCCACCGCCCTCGAGCAACCGATCCAGATCACCGACCATCGGGTGAACGTCGTCATCAACAACGGGTTCGCCCAGACCGAGGTGATCCAGACGTTCCACAACCCCAACGATTCCGACGTCGAGGCCATCTATTCCTTCCCGCTGCCCCGGAGCGCGAGCCTGTCCGAGGTCACCATTCGGATCGGTGAGCGCGAGATCAACGGCGAAGTGCTCGAGAAGGAACGGGCCCGCACCATCTACCGGGAAGAGCAGAAGCAGGACAAGGACGCCGGTCTGGCGACGAAGAACGGATACCAGACCTTCGAATTCGCGATCTCGCGGATCCGGGCGGGTGGCGACGCTCGGATCCGCTTCCTCTACTACCAGCCCATCGGCATCGACAGCGCCGTGGGACGCTACGTGTACCCCTTGGAGGAAGGGAACACTGACGAGGCAGGCGCGGCGTTCTGGACCCGAAACAGCAAGGTGGAAGGGACCCTCGCCGTCAACGTGGAGCTCAAGTCCGCTTGGCCAGTGGTGGACGTGCGCGTGCCGGGTCTCGAGAACGAGGCCAAAGTGGACCGCCTGGCGCCAGGGCACTATCGAGTCGCCGTGGAGCGGCAGGGGCTCGAGCTCAACCGCGATTTTGTCCTCTACTATCGTCTCGAAGATGGCCTGCCCGGGCGGGTCGAGCTCATCCCCTATCGTGCGTTCCGCGACAGGCCCGGCACGTTCCTGCTGCTCCTAACGCCCGGAGTGGACCTGAAGCCGCTGACGAGCGGAGCCGACTACGTCTTCGTCCTCGACATCTCAGGGAGCATGGCGGGGCCCAAGCTCGCGATCCAATCCCGGGGCGTGGGGCGGGCCCTCGCCCAGCTCAAGCCGGCCGACCGCTTCCGCATCGTGACGTTCGCGACCGGGGCCACCGAAGTGACGGAGGGCTGGACGTCGGCCACGTCGCAGAATGTAGCGGCGGCGGCCAAGGCCGTAGACGCTCTCAAGGCCGGCGGAAGCACGAACCTGTTCGCTGGAGTCACCCTGGCCCTCAAGGGCCTCGACAACGATCGGGCGACGAGCGTCCTGCTGCTGACCGACGGAGTCACGAACACCGGCGTGGTGGATCCATCCGCATTCGAGAAGCTCGTCCGGGAGTACGACGTCCGGTTCTTCGGGTTCCTCATCGGGAACAATTCGAACTGGCCGCTCGTGCGTCTCATCGCTGAGAGCAGCGGTGGCTTCTACGCGACCGCCTCCACCGCCGACGACATCATCGGCCAACTCCTGCTCGCCAAGAGCAAGATCACGTCAGAAGCGCTCCACGGTGCGACACTCAAGATCTCGGGCGTCAACGTCTTTGATGGGACGGAGGGCGCCATCGGCAAGATCTACCGAGGTCAACAGCTCGCCCTCTTCGGCCGCTATGAGAAGGGCGGCTCCGCGACCGTCACGCTCAAGGCAACCCTGACCGGCGAGGACAAGACGTACACCACCACGGTTCGGCTTCCCGACGTGGACACAGCCAATCCGGAGCTCGAGCGGCTGTGGGCCCTCAACCGCATCGAAGCAGTGGAGATGATGAAGCTGGCCGGCCGGATGCCAGCCCGCGAGGCCGACCAGCAGGTCCGCGACCTCGGCCTCAGCTATCAGCTGGTGACGGACCAAACGGCGATGGTGGTCATGACAGACGAGAGCTTCGCAGAGCGCGGGATCGAGCGCAGGAACCGCGCCCGGATCGCGCTTGAGCGTCAGGCCCAGTCGGCCCGCGGGGCGCAGCCCGCGGGGAACTATCGCGCCGACCAGGCCCAACCCATGTTCAGCCAGCCCGCGCCATCCCTGGGGAGCGGAACGCAGGGTGCCGGGGCCTTCGATCCGGCGCTGGCCGCATTGGCGACCGCGCTGGCGGCGTACGCACTGGCGGGGCGGCGAATCAGCGGCCATCGGAGCCGTCCGTGACGTCGGCGACTTCGGGAGCTGGACAATCGACGGCGGGATCGCTGCCAGCAGTCTCCCTGCTGCTGGCAGCGCTGGTGGTGGGCCTGTCGGTCGTGCCGGCGGCCCCGGCTCATCTCGAGTGGGACCGCCAAGCGATTGAGGCCGGACAGTACTGGCGCCTGTTGACTGGACACTCGGTCCATTGGTCGCTGGCGCATCTCGGCTGGGACGCCGTTGCCTTCGTGATGCTCGGCGCCGGCTGCGAGCGCCTTGCCCCGCGGCGCTTCTTGGCCTGCTCGCTCGTCTCGGCCGTTCTGATCGGGCTCGGCCTTTGGCAGCTGCGACCGGATCTTGCCGCCTATCGCGGGCTCTCCGGCGTCGACTCGGCGCTCTTCACCATGTTGGCCGCCACCCGCCTGCGGGCTGGAGAGAAGGCAGTGCCCATTCTCGCGTATCTGGTTCTGTTCACCGGCAAGCTCTGCTTCGAGGCCCTCACCGGCTCCGCGCTCTTCGTCCCCGTTCAGTTAGTCGGCGCGACCCCGGTGCCTCTTGCGCATCTCATCGGCGGGACGGTCGGAGTCGCGTTCGGTGCTGCTCCGGACTCCGCACGGAGGGGCGTCTCCGTTGGACAGGTCGTCGGCTCATAGCCCGGGCGGCTCATCGTGGCCCTCCCGCCGGCCATGGTCCCACGGTGTCTGCCAGCCGCGGCCGCGCGATCACACCGCGGTGACGCCCGTGCGGTGGCGTTGCGCCAGCGCCTGATAGCCGCTCGGATTGATCTGCACCCAGCGCTCGGCGGGCGTGCCGGCGAGCGGGCCCTTGACCTTGCAGGGCGCACCCATGGCGAGCATGCCGTCGGGAATCTCCGTGCCCGGGGTGACGAGGGAGCCCGCCGCCACCATGGCGCGCACGCCGATCCGGGCTCCGTCCAGGATGGTCGAGCTGTTGCCCACCAACGCCTCCTCTCCCACGGTCGCCGCATGGACCAGGCAGAGGTGGCCCACGGTGGCGCCCGGGCCGATCTCGGAGCCGCTCGCGGGTGTCACGTGGACCACCGCGCAGTCCTGCACGTTGGCGCCCCGGCGGATGACGATCGGGTTGAAATCGGCGCGGACCACGGCGTTGTACCAGACCGACGCGTTCTCCTCGATCGTGACATCGCCGATGATGGACGCGGTGGGCGCGATGAAGGCCGTCGGGTGGATCCGTGGCGATTTACCTTCGAACGAGTAGAGCGGCATGGTAAGTGCCTCCAGGGCTGAGAGTGTTCAGGCGCGCCCGATATTGCCCGCGTCCGATGGACAAGGCAAGAGGCGGGGCGTATCCTGCGCCCATGAGCACGCCCAAGATCGCCGCGGTCGCCACCGCGACGCCGCGCCATCGCTTCGATCAGGCCACGCTGCTGCGGATGTCGGGCTACGCGGGGCAGCGCGCCGCGTTCTTCAACAACAGCCAGATCGAGGAGCGATACCTCTTCCTCGACCCGGACACGTTCACGCCCGACGAGACCGCCGACGAGCTGAACGGCCGCTTCCAGCGGGGCGCCGTCGAGATCGGCGCCGCGGCGGTCCGGCGCGTGCTCGACCGCGCCGGCTGGCGGCCGGACGACGTGGACTTCCTCGCCACCACCACCTGCACGGGGCGGATGTGCCCGAGCCTGGATGCCCACCTCATCAGCGCGCTCGGACTGAAGTCCGCCGTCCAGCGCGTGCACGTGGGCGACACGGGCTGCGCCAGCGCCATGGTCGCCCTCCAGCAGGCGTACAACCATCTGCGCGCCTTCCCGCGACACCGCGCCGTGATCGTGGCGGTGGAGATCTGCTCGGCGGCGTATTTCCTGGACAACCGGCTCGAGAGCGCCGTGGCCCACGCCATCTTCGCCGACGGCGCGGGAGCCATCGCGCTGAGCGCGGAGGGCGAGGGGCCGGCCATCGTCGAGCAGCGGACGCTGTTCCGCCCGGAGCACCTGTCGGCCATGGGCTTCGAGTACCCCGGTGGCCGACCGCGCGTGGTGCTCTCCAAGGACGTGCGTCGCATCGGCGCGGGCATGATGACCGAGATGGCCGACCTGCTGATGATGTCCCACGGGCTCAAGAAGGACGACATCGCCCACTTCATCCTCCACTCCGCCGGCCGCCGCGTGATCGATCAGGCGCGGAAGCTCATGGAGCTGGATGAGTGCCAGATCGCCAGCTCGCGGTATGTGCTCCAGCACTTCGGCAACATGTCCTCGGCCACCATCGTCTTCGTGCTGGACGAGCTGCTCCGTACCGCTACGCCGGCGCCCGGCGACTGGGGCCTCATGATCGCGCTCGGACCTGGCTTCGCGGCGGAGGGCGCCCTCCTCCGCTGGTAGCGATGCCGCTGGCTCCGCTGAGGCGCGTGCCCGACGCCGTCGAGATGCTCGACCGGCCGGCGTCCTTCACCGATCTGTCCGACTGCCTCGACGCCATCGCTCGGCTCAATGCCTGGTTCGGCGGCCGGTTCCTCACGCTCCGACACGTCCAGCGGCTGCTTGCCCGTTTGCCCGTCGGGCGTCCGGCGACGGTCCTCGACGTGGGAACCGGCTCCGCCGACATCCCGCGCGCTCTGGTCCAGTGGGCCCGACGTGCCGGGCGGTCGCTCCGCGTCATCGCGCTCGACCGCGATCCGGCGATGCTGCAGGTCGCGCGCCGCTCGCTCGCCGACTGTCCGGAGATCGTCCTGCTGCAGGGCGATGCCTTGTGTCTTCCCGTGCGGCCCGAGTCGGTTGACGTGGTGATGTCGACGCTCACGCTCCATCACCTCGAGCCCGAGCCCGCGGTCCGCTACTTGAGCGAGCTCGACGCGGCTGCGCGCACGGGGTGGGTGGTCAACGACCTGCTCCGGAGCCGCCTCGCCTATGCCATGGTCTGGCTCGCCACCCGCGCGCTCACGCGGAATCGGATGGCGCGCCACGATGGGCCCTTGTCGGTGCGGCGCGCCTACACGCCCGCGGAGGCCGTGCTGCTCTGCGAGAAGGCCGGGCTGTTCACGGTGCGCGTGGTCTCCTACGGCGCGCTCCTGCGGCAGTGCGCGATCCGGGTGAAGTCGTGAGGGCCGCCGACGTCGTCATCGTGGGGGCCGGCCCCGCGGGGAGCGCCATGGCCGTCCTGCTCGGCGAGCGTGGCTGGTCGGTGCGGCTCCTGGACAAGGCCGAGTTCCCCCGACCGAAGATCTGCGGCGAGTACCTGTCGCCTGAAGCCGCGCGGATCCTCGACCGGCTGGGCGTGCTCAAAGAGGTGGACGCGGCCGGCGCGCAGCCGCTGCGAGGGATGCGCATCGTCGCTCCCGACGGCACCGCGCTGGCGGGCTCGTATCCCACCGCGGGGACCTGGCGAGGATACCGCGATTACGCGCTGGCGATTCCGCGTGAGGCGCTCGACCGGATCCTCGTCGAGCGGGCGCGGAGTCTGACGATCGACGTGCGGGAGCGCCATCGGGTCACGGGGCTGCTGCGAGACGGCGACCGGGTGATCGGCGTCACCGGCGATGATGCTGACGGCCGCCCGTTCGAGACCCGCGCCCGGCTCGTCGTGGGCGCCGACGGGCGCGCGTCCATCGTGGCGCGCTCGCTCGACCTCGTGCGCCCCCACCGGCTGCAGCGGCTGGCGTTGATCCAGGACGTGATGGGGCTCGGCGGCTTCGACGGCCGCGGGGAGATCTACGTCGACCCTCCGGATTACTCCATCCTCAACCCGGTCGCGCCCGGAGTGGTGAACCTGAGCCTGGTGGTTCCGCTCGCCCATGCCCGACCCTACCGTGGGCGCATGGAGGCATTCTTCGACGCGCGCGTGAAGCAGCTGCGCCATCTTGCGCCCCGGATCGCCGGGATGACGCCGGCCGGTCCGCTCATGGTGATGGGGCCGCTCGCCTATCGTGTCCGCGAGCCTCGCGCGGGCGGCGTGCTGCTGGTCGGTGATGCCGCGGGGTTCTTCGACCCGTTCACCGGCGAGGGGCTGTTCACCGCGCTCCGCTCGGCCGAGCTGGCGGCCGAGGTCGGCCACCGCGCGCTCGCGCAGGACGACGTGTCGGCGAAGGCGCTGGCGCCCTACGCCGAGGCGCGCCGCCGCGCCTTTCGGGACAAGGAGTGGGTCACGCGCGGCCTGCAGCTCGTCATCCGGCGGCGCCGTCTGGCGAACTGGCTCGCCCACGCCCTGGCTCGGCGGCCCGCGCTGCTCGATGCCCTCATGGGCGTCATCGGCGACTTCGTGCCGCCGCGCGAGCTGCTGCGACCCTCCAACCTCCGCCGATTCCTCTAGCGCGCGCTCGTCGGCCCCGGGCGCCGACCGTCAAGCCGCGCCTTGAGTTCGCGGTGGCCCTCGGCTAGCATGCCCGGCAATGACGCCGGCTGGGGTCGCCCGCCGCCTCGCGGCAGCCTTCGCGGCCGCCTCGCGCATGAACTGGGCTCGCCGCTGGCGAGAGCGCCGTCCCCGTCTGCTCCAGCTCTGGGCCGTCGGTCTCGTGGCGGCTGTGCTGGTGACCGGCGCTTCGGCACGCGGAAACCTCGAGGGCCTCCAGGCCCGCAGCCTCGACCTGCTCATGTCCCTGCAGGGCCAGACGCTCCGCTCCGTCTCCCACGTCGTGATCGTCGCGATCGACGATGCCGCGTTCGAGAGCCTCGGGCGAATTCAACCGATCTCGCGAGAGTACCTTGCCCGGCTGATCATTGGTGCGCAGCGCGCGGGCGCGTATGTGGTCGGCCTGGACATCGCGCTGGCCTCACCGACATCGCTCGCGGCCGACCGCGCGCTGGCCCAAGCCATCCTCGCCTGGAGCGATGAGGGCCAGAGCCGCGTGATCGTCCTCGACAATCTCGCGCGTCACGGGCCCCTCGGCCGCGAAGCGCTCGAAGGGAAGGTGCCGCTGGCTGCGGCGGAGGTGCCGGGCGACGACGACGGCGTGATCCGGCGCGTCGTGCCCGTCGTCCCGCGCAGCCCGGGTGGCGGGGCGCAGTCACTCGGCTTTGCCGTGGTTCGGCGTCTCGTGGGATGGGATCCGGCCGGGGCGGAGGGCCTGGCCCCCGACGTGCCGCTGAAGATCAATTTCGTCGGGCCCGCCGGCACCTTCATCCCCATTCCCAGCGACGCGGTCGCGGCGCTCGCGAACCCCGAGACCGAGGTGGCGACCGACAATGCGCTCCACGGGCGGATCGTCCTGATCGGCGGCACCTTCAAGGAAAGCGGTGACTTCCGTCGGA
>DASSSH010000218.1:0-2201 GCA_035708525.1 Candidatus Methylomirabilota bacterium | reverse complement strand
AGACCGCTGCCCGAGGCGTACTTGCCGTACGTTGAGGGCGGCGGCGACCGAGCCAACGAAGCAGATGGGCCTTTTTCAGCGGCCTGCCGCGGGCGGGATCAGCTCAGCGCAGGGTTCCGATCGTCCAGCCGGGTGATGAAGGAGCCCACGGTCCGCAGCTCCATGTCGAGGTCGCGCCGCTCCCTCCGGTTGCTCCGCCGTCGGTCCGGCTCATGGCTGCCGGGGCTCTGCCGCCGGTCGGCCCGACGGCGATCCACGACGACCTTGACGTCGTCCTCGCGGGCGAACTCCGCCACCAGACGGTCGTAGAGATCGAGCCGGTCGCGGGCGACGACGTAGAGGAACCGTGCCATCAATCACCCTCCCCGGGCTTCAGTGCCCGGGCGTCCGACCCCTGCGGGGGGCCCAGGAGGTGCGGCGCTCTCCCGAGCCGGGTCTGACCCGGTCGGGTATTGGGCCGACTATCGCCGCGCCGGGTCGGCCTGTCAAGAGCGATACGGGCCCTGGGGCTGTGCTATCCTGAGTCCGGCCGCTCGCCGGGCCGTCGGTCCGGCGGGCGGCTTCTCAACCGTGACCGCAACCCCGCACCGTAGGCGCTCTCCGGCGGCACCCCCCGTGATAATTGGGTGACGCGCTCGGGTGGGCCTGTGGGCGGCCGCGGTGCGACGAAGCACCTGGCAGGATCAGCCTGCGAGAGTGGCGGAACTGGCAGACGCGCTGGACTTAGGATCCAGTGGGGCAACCCATGGGGGTTCAACTCCCCCCTCTCGCACCAAACTCGGGAGCCATCATGAAAGTTGAGGTCGAAGAGCTCGGGTCGTGCAAGCGGCGCCTGCAGGTCGAGGAGGCGCCCGACGTCGTCCGGCAGGCCTGGGAGGACGCCTTCACCCGCGTGCAGCGGCAGGCCAAGCTCCCGGGCTTCCGCAAGGGCAAGGTGCCGCGCAGCATGATCAAGCTGCATTTCTCCGACGACGTGCGCCAGGAAGTGGCCCGCCACCTGATCCCCGACGTCTACCGCCAGGCCTTGGCCGAGACCCAGCTCAAGCCGGTGGAGGAGCCCGACCTCCAGGAAGTCACGCTTGAGGAGAATGCGGCGCTCAAGTTCTCCGCTGTGGTCGAGATCAAGCCGGCCATCGCGCTGGGGACCTATACGGGCCTCGCGGTCAAGCACACGCCCAAGCCGTTCGCCGAGACCGAGGTGGAGGAGGCTCTCACCCACCTGCAGGAGCAGCATGTGGAGTACCGGGCAGTGGAACGGGCGGCCGACGTCGGCGATTTAGTGATCGTGGACTACACGCTGACACCCGAGGGGATGGAGGCGCGCAGCGAGACCGGCTACGGCTTCCTCATCGGCAGCGGGGCGGTGCTGCCGGAGATCGAGGAGGCCGTCATCGGACTGGCGCCCGGCGGCTCGCGCCAGACGCGGGTCAAGTTCGCCGATGACCACCGCAACGAGGCGCTGCGTGGCAAGTCTGCGGAGGCCACGGTCAAGGTGGCCGAGGTCAAGGAGAAGGTGCTGCCGACTCTCGACGACGACTTCGCCAAGAGCGTGGGCGACTTCGAGAGCCTGGAGGCGCTCAAGGGCGAGATCCGCAAAGGGCTCGAGGCGCGGCGGGAGCAGGAGAACCGGCGCGCGCTCGAGGCGGCGGTCACGGAGGCGGTGCTGGCCCAGCATAGCTTCGAGGTGCCCGAGGCCCTGGTGCTGCGGCAGGTGGGGCATCAGATCGAGCACGCGCGGGAGTCCATGCGGCGGCAGGGGATGGACCCCGACCGGATGCCCTGGGACTACAAGAAGCTGCTGGAAGAGCTGCGCCCCGGCGCCGAGAAGGCCGTCCGGCGTGCGCTCCTGATCGAGGCCATCGCGGAGAAGGAAGACCTGATCCCGGCCGATGCCGATGTGGACGCCGAGGTGGAGCGCATCGCCCAGGCCAGCCAGCGGCCGGCGCCGGCCGTGCGGAGCATGCTCGAGCGCGGCGGGGAGCTGGAGGGCATCCGCCACGCGCTCCAGGAGAAGCGGACCGTGGACTTCCTGATTGAAAAGAGCAAGATCGAACCCGCCTGAGGTAGACTAGTAGCGCAATGGCAAAAAGGAGGCGTCCGATGGGTTTGGTCCCGATGGTGGTCGAACAGACGCCCCGCGGCGAGCGGGCCTTCGACATCTTCTCGCGGCTCCTCAAGGAGCGGATCATCTTCCTCCCGAC
>DASSSH010000217.1:0-3959 GCA_035708525.1 Candidatus Methylomirabilota bacterium | reverse complement strand
CGATCTCCATGAGGCCGAAGATCAGGGACAGCCCGGCGGCGATGAGGGCGTAGACGAAGCCCATCAGGAGGCCGCTCACGATGCCCTGGAGGAGGACCTCGGCCGTCATGGTGCGCTAATCTACCACTACTGTGCGCTTCCCCGCCCCCCTCATCCCCGGCACTCTCGTCCGCCGCTACCAGCGCTTCCTCTGCGACGTCCGTCTGGCCGACGGCCGCATTGTCGTCGCCCATTGCCCCAACTCGGGCAGCCTGCTCGGCTGCAAGGATCCAGGCAGCCCGGTCCTCCTCTCCGATCACAACCGGCCCGACCGCCGTCTGCGCTACACGTGGGAGATGGTGCGTGTCGGGCGCATCTGGGTGGGCATCAACACCGCGCGCCCGAACCGGCTCGTCGAGGCGGCCATCGAGCGCGATGTGATCACGGAGCTGCGCGGCTACCGGGTCATCCGCCGCGAGGTGATGGTGGGTTCCGGCACGCGGCTCGACCTGCTGCTAGGAGGCCCGCGCGGCCGGCGGTGCTACGTGGAGGTGAAAAACGTCACCTCGCGCCCCGACGACGGCCTCGCGGCCTTCCCCGACGCCGTCACCCTGCGCGGCCAGCGGCATCTGCGCGTCCTCATGCGCCTGCGCCGTCGGGGCCACCGGGCCGTCGTGCTCTTCGTCGTTCAGCGCGGGGATTGCCGCGCCTTCCGCCCCTGGGAGGAGGTGGACCCGGACTATGCGCGGCTGCTCCGGCGCGCGGTGAAGGCGGGGGTGGAAGCGCTGCCATACCAGGCGAGGGTGCGGGCCGCTGGGATCGAGTTGACGTCGAGACTCAGCTCGCTGCTCTAGCAGGACGCCCGCTCGGCCCGCTTCCCGAATCCGGGAAGCGGGCCGAGTCAGGAGCGGCCCGCGGGAGCGAGCGGTCTACTTCCGGTCTTTCCAGGGCGTCAGCGGGTACACCACGTCGGCGGCGGCCAGGTCGAAGGGATAGATGGTGGCGTACTGGCCCTTCTGGACCTGCTGGAGGATGGCGCGCACGCCGGTGTTCTGACCCTTGTCGTCGAACTTCACGCCGCTCCACGGCATGATGAGCTGCTCGGGCGGGATATTGGTCGCGGCGAGCGCCTTGCGGATCTCCTCGGGATTGACGCTCTTAGCCCGGCTGATGGCGTCGGCCAGCACCATGAAGCCGGTGAACACGCGCGCCGGCACGTCGGAGATGTCGCGGCCGCTCGGATTGTCCTTCATCTTCTTGAAGAGCTCGTTGACCTGCCGGATCATGGGCTTCTTCGCCGCCATATCGAGCGCGAAGGGCGCCCGCGTGATGTGCCCCTCGGCGTCCTTGGCCATCTCGGTGAGGAAGGCCGGATCGGTCCAGCCGGCGTTCTGGGCGAGGAGGAGCTTCGGATTGTAGTCCAGGTTCTTGGCCGTCTTGACGAAGAGAATCGCGTCGGAGGTGTACGACGTCGGCAGGAACACGTCCGGGTTGGCCGCCTTGAGCTTGCCCACCTCGGCGTCCAGGTTGGTGGTCTTCGCGCGGTAGGCCATCTTGAGGGTGACGTCGTAGCCGTACTTCTTGGCCAATTCCTCCTGGACCTTGGCCGAGTCCACCCCGAAGAGCGTGTCCTCGTGCATGATGCCGAGTGTCTTGATCTTCACGCCACGCCGCTTCTCGAGATCCTTCATGAAGTCGAACATGGCGAGTGAGAAGTGGCCGTCGTGGGGCGAGCTGCGGAAGAACCACTTGAAGCCGCGCTCCGTGAGACCGGGGGAAGAGGATTCGGCGTTGAAGTACGGGACACCGTAGCGCTCCGCCACCTGGCTCGCCGTAGCGGTCACGCTGGAGAAGTAGGCGCCGAAGAGCGCGTGGACTTTCTCCTGGGTGATGAGGCGCTCGGCTTCGGCCTGGCCCACGTCGGGCTTGCCCTGGTGGTCCACAATGACGAGGCGGATCTTGGCGCCCCCCAATCCGGGCAGGCCTGGGGTCTTGCCCAGGGGCAGATTCAGGGTGGAGCCGCCGGTGTTGATGATGTCGACGGCGAGCTTCGCGGCGTTGACCGAATCGATGCCCACCTGGGCCACGGGGCCCGAGAGCGGGTAGAGCACCCCGATCACGACTTCCTTGGGGGCCTGAGCCTCGGCGGGCGCGAGCGGCAAGAGCGCCACGAGGGTGAGGGACAGCAGGGCGACGGCTCGTTTGATCGTCATGGGACTGGCGCCTCCATTCATCGGTCTGTTCACTCGGCGGGTCGGCGTTGACCTCGAAAACAGTGCCCGGATGATAGCACAGGCGCGAGGCCACGGGGGGACCCTCACCCCAGCCCCCTCCGTCGAGGGAAGAGGGAGGGAACGGTGCTATAAGGGGCGCGTGACGGGCGCCGAGATCAGGCGGATGCTGCCGTTGCAGGCGGGGGCGATCCTCGGCCCGATGGCCGGCACCGGCATGGTGACGCTGGTGCCGGCGCTCTCGGGCGTCTTCGGGGTCCCGGTCGGCGCCGTGGCGCTGGCGATCACCGCCTACATGGTTCCCTTCGCCGTGGCCCAGCTCTTCTCGGGCTCGATCTCCCAGCTCCTGGGCGGGCGGCGCACGACGCTCATCGGCTACGCGATCTTCGGCGCGAGCTCGCTGGCCACCGCGGCCGCGCCCACCTTTCCGCTCTTTCTCCTCATGCGCTTCATCCAGGGGCTGGGCGCGGCCTTCCTCTTTCCGATCCTGATGGCGCTGGTGGGCGAGGTCGTCGCGCCCGCGCGTCTCGGCCGCGCGATCGGTGCCTTCGGCGTCACTCAGACCCTCGGCCTCACCCTGGGTCCGCTGCTCGCCGGAGTGACGGAGATCCACTTCGGCTGGCGCTGGTTCTTCGTCGTGCTGGCCGCCTGGGCCTTCCTCTCGGCGTTGGCCTTCGTCTGGCTGTTCGACGCGGACCAGCGGGCGCCGGGGCAGGGGAGCCTGGGGGCGATCATGGGAGCCGTGCTGCGCGAGCCGGCCGTGATCCTGCTGTCGCTCGCAGCGGCGGGCCTGTTCTTCGCGATGGTCGGCCCGTATACCTATCTCGCCGCCTGGCTCAAGGTCTTCGCCGGGCTGCCCGAGGACCAGATCGGCCTGATCCTGGCCATCTCCGGAGCCATGGGCATCCCCGCCTCGGCCGTCGCGGGGCGCTGGGTCGATCGCATCGGCCGAAAGCCGGTGGGGCTGATCGGGCTCGCCTGCTACGTCACAGCGCTCGGCGGCTTCGCCGTGGTTCCATACTCGTTCACCGGGACGGTCCTGCTGGGGGCCTGGCTCGGATGGAGCGGCGCCGTGGCATGGGCCGCGCTCAATACGCTCGCGGTCGAGGTGAATCCCGCGCTCCGCAAGCCGTCGGCGTCGATCTACAACGCCTTCCGCTTCATCGGCTACGGCCTGGCGCCCCCGGCGCTGGGCTTCGTCTACGGCGACGGCAACGCCGCTGCCGTCTATCTGGTCAGCGCCGCCGTCGTGGTCGCCTCGGCCGGCTGTCTGGCCGTGCTGCGGGCGCCACGCCGGATCTGAGGCCCGCTATTTGCCGAACTTGTAGGCCTTGGCCTCGGCCGCGATCTTGTTCGCGTCGAAGTTGTTGATCTCGCCGACCAGCTCGTTGGTCGACTTCGCTCAGCCCGACGGACCCACCACGGCGACAAACTCGCCCTCGGGCACGGCGAACGAGATGCGGTCCAGCGCCACCCCCTCGCGGCCGTCAAGGCAATCGCCCTCGTCCGACCCGTGTACGGAGCGGATGCGATTCCCTCTCCCCTTCGGGGAGAGGGTCAGGGTGAGGGGGTCAATGGCTCCGGGGAATGTCCGGGTGGCCGGCGGCAGTGTCGGCGATGGCGTGGTCGTTGTCGGCAGGGACGGCCCCGCTCACGCCGACGGCGCCGATGATGCGCCCGTCTTCCACCAGCGGGACCGCGCCCTTGCCGAAGACCAGCTCAACGCCGGGAAGCGCGGCCACGTTGTTG
>DASSSH010000216.1:0-2207 GCA_035708525.1 Candidatus Methylomirabilota bacterium | reverse complement strand
ACGAACCTGCGCCTCGGCGAGAGCACCGATGTGCGCGCGGTGGCCGAGATGAGCGACGGCACCTTGCTGCAGGCCAAGCGCGAGGTGAAGGTGACCATCGGCGGGTGCGGAGGCTAGGGCCATGGCCGAGATCGGGCGCGTCCGCATCCGCATCCCCTCCAGCATCAAAGCCGGCGACGTCGTCCGGGTCCGCGTGCTGGTCATTCATCCCATGGAGATCGTCCAGCGCAAGGACGGCAAGCCGGTAGACAAGAACTACCACTTCATCAACCGCGTGGTGGTGACCTACGTGGGCAAGGAGATCGCCCAGTTCGAGACCAGCCAGTCCATCAGCGAGAACCCGTTCTTTTCCTTCGCCTTCAAGGCGACGGAGCCCGGGCAGCTCAAGATCACCTTCGTCGACACCCACGGTGGCAAGTACGAGGGTACGGCCGAGATCAAGTTCTCCTGAGAGGAGGCCCTGCACGATGCTCCGTCCCGCTGTCTTCCAAGCACTGCGCTTGGCCGCCCTGGCCCTGGTGGCGGCCGGCTGTGTCCAGCCCAATGGCTCCCCGCGGGCTGGATTGCCGCCGGCCCCGTGGGTTTCACGGACCGTTCCCGAGGCCGCGGGCACCATCCGGACCCTCCCGGACGGCAAGACCCAGGCTGTTCGGTACCGGGGCTGGACCACGGAGGACTTCAGCCGCTACCGCACTTACGCCTACACTGACGCGCGCCCCGAGCCGCCGGCCGCGCGGGCGCCCATGCCGGACGCGACTGGGGATCCCAAGCGGGGACGGGCGCTCTTCCTCAACCGCAATCTGGGCCCGTGCACCGGCTGCCATCTGATCCGCGGCGACGACGTCTGGCCCGCCGGCAACGTGGGGCCCGATCTCTCCACCTTCGGCGACCGGCGACTGCCGGACGAGTACGTGTTCAACCTCATCTACGACTCGCGGCACATCTTCCCGAACACGGTGATGCCGCCGTGGGGGACGGTGGGGGTGCTCAAGCCCGAGCAGATCGTGGACCTCGTGGCTTTCCTGAAGACCCAGACCGGCCCACTCCCGTCGGAAAAGGATCGAGAGCGGAACCCCGCGACGCGGGACAAACCCGTCGGCTTCGGTGACAACCTGGACCCGACCAACAACCCCGCCGTGCTGCGCGCCGAGGGGGCCGAGCGCCTCTGGAGCCGGAAGGGGCCGGCGGGCAAGGCGTGCGCCGACTGCCATGCCGGTGGCCCCGCCGCTGCGATGAAGGGGGTGGCCGCTCGCTATCCGAAGTACGTCACGCTGTACCAGCGCGTGATGAGCATCGAGGATCTCCTCTCGATCCATGCCCCTGCAGCCACCGGGATCCCCATGCCGGCTGAGAGCGACGACAATCTCGACATGACCATGCTCGTCAAGATGGCTTCCAACGGGCTGCCCGTGGCCTTGGACCTCTCGAGCCCGGAGCATCGGGCGGCTCTCGAGCGCGGGCGCGCCTCCTTTTACAAGCGCGTGGGCCAGCGCAATCACGCTTGCGCCGACTGTCACACACCCAGCAAGGGGGCTGACAAGTTCCTCGGAGGGCGCTTCCTGGGCAACGTCGAGAACGGGCTCACGCGCCACTTTCCCACGTGGCGGACCAGCCAGGGGCAGGTGTGGGACATGCGCAAGCGCATGCAGTGGTGCATGACCCCGCTCGGCATGAACATGCTGGCCGCCGACGCGGTCGAGTACGCCGAGGTCGAGCTCTACCTGGCCTCGTTCGACGTCGGCAAGCCCATGAGCGTCCCGGGCATCCGCCACTAATGAGTCGCGCTCAATACGGTGATGGAGACACGCTGGGGCCCGGGGCGTGGGCCCCTCGTAGCGCCGTATGGCGAGCCGTGTCGCCGTGCGAAGCGCAGGGCGGGGCGAGCGCGCGATCGCGGGTCGACTGCTGGAGCCCGAGCCCCCTCTGGGGGATGGGGGGTCGCGCGAGGCGCGCCCGAGCGAGCGTCGGCGTACAGGCGAGCCATCGCCGGCGCGACAGCGACCCCCGGGCGCAGGCCCGAGCGTTCCTCGATTCGGCGTGGCTCATCAGCGCGCCAGCAGGACGCGGGCCGCCTCGGCGATGGCGGCGGCGTCGATGCCGTAATGGCTGTAGAGGTCGCGACGCGCCCCCGACTGGCCGAAGCGGTCCACGCCGAGGGGGATCTGGGGGACGCCCAGCGCGGCGCCGATGAAGCCGAGCGCGTGCGA
>DASSSH010000215.1:0-7660 GCA_035708525.1 Candidatus Methylomirabilota bacterium | reverse complement strand
CTCGCCCAACAACCGGCGGAATCTTTCCGGTCCCCGCATCATCCACCTCTCACCCAGGGATGGACCTCGAAGAAGCGGGCTGAGCTTAGCTCGCCGCGGAAGGGCGGGTCAATGTCCGCGCCCGAGGCAGGTCAGCTCGCGAGTCAACCGCGAGAATCCCGCTTGACCTGACCGCCGCCCCTGAGGCAGCCTCGCCCTACCACAGCCGAGGAGGGATCACCATGCCGCTGCCGCCCGCCGACTTCGCCCAGGCCCTGCTCAACGAAGCTCGTGAGAGCCATCCCTGGCTCCACCATCCGCTCTTCCAGATGATCTACCGGGGAGAGCTCGGCCGCGCACAACTCCAGAGCGTCATCCGCCAGCAGGGGTGCTTCTTCCTCGACACGCTCCGCCACGCGGCGTGGAAGATCATCTCGGTCGGAGGCTACACGCCGACTTTCGACGACCTCGAGCGCCAGCGCGCCCTCATCCCGCTGGTCGTCGAGGAGGGAGGCGAGGACATGGTCGGCGGCACGACGACGGCCCATGCCTATCTGTTCATCCGGCTTGCCGAGGCCCTGGGCATCTCGCGGGACGAGCTCTTCTCGACCGAGTACCTCCCGACGACGGTCATCGAGAAGAACGAGCTGTTCCTGCTCCAGCGCTCCGGGACCCTGGAGGCGCTCTGTGGGGGGAACATCGCGACCGAGTCCATCAACCCGATCCACATGCGGCGGATGGCCGAGGCGATGGAGACACGCTACGGGGTCGAGCGGGCCGCGCTCGACTTCTATTACGTCCACGTGGAGATCGAGGGGGATCATGCCGACCGCGCGGTCCGCATCCTGTCCAAGCTGGCGGTGACTGACGAAGAGCAGGCCCGGGGCCATCTCGCCATGCGGCGCGCCATCACCGCGCGGCGGATCTGCGCCGACGGGATGCTGGAGGCGGTCGGTGTTCGCTGAGCCCGGCTGTGCGGGAGCGCGCGCCACCTCGCCCTGACCCCACTGCGGCGACGTGGCTGCGTCGTGTGTTCCGTGGACTCTTGTCTTCAGGATGTCCGGCGCCCCGCGCGAAAATCTCTCACGATCTTGCGCCCTACCGGGAACAACAGCGTTGGGCAGAGCCGGTACAGCCGCCAGAGAATGCGCGCGTACAGAGGGAACACGATTATCGCGTGATTCTGTGCCACACCGCGCAGGATGATCTGCGCGGCCCGATCGACACCTAGCAGCCCAAGTCTGTGCCGCGTGTGTTTTTGAACCTGGCCCGGGCATACCACGCTCACCTTCACGCCTAAGTCCGCGGCTTCGAGCCGTAAGGGGATCGAGAGGCCCACCAGGGCACATTTGGTGACACCGTACGGGATGCTTGTTGGAAAGCCGACCAGACCTGCCAACGAAGCGGTGTTCACGATATGCCCAAAGCCTTGCCGAACCATCAACGAATACGCGGCAATAGTGCCGTACAAGACGCCCAGCAGGTTCACATCGATGACGCGGTGCCAATGTTCGAGTGTGAGATCGCGCACTTCACCACGCCTGGAGGCAAGACCGACGTTATTGAACATATAGTCAAGCCGGCCATATTCAGCGGCTGTGTCGGTGACGAGGGTGTTCACGTGTTCAGCTTGGGAGACATCCAGGTGCACGGCATGGGCGCGACCGCCGGTTGTCGTGATGGCCGAAGCAACGTGTTGTGCCCGTTCTGTGTCAATGTCCGCGACCAGGACTCGTGCGCCCCGTTGGCTCAACGCTTCACACAGGGCCCGTCCGATCCCAGAGGCACCACCAGTCACAATCGCGACTTTGTCCCTGAATTGATCCGTCATGTCGGCCTCCACGAGCCATACAGGCAGTCCCCGGCACGGATTCTGCCCCGGCAACCGCGGCACCGTCAAGGAGCGTGGGCGAGGGAGGACACGCATGGTGGTGAGGGCGAACGCGGCCAAGGGGCTCCAGAGGGTCAGAGGGCGACCGCGAGGCCCGCCTCTCCCCCTCGCTCTGTCAGCGCCTGCGCTCGAGGTTCAGATCGATCCGCTTCAAGCGCTGGAGCTCAGCCCGGACCTTCGTCGCCTCGTGCTTGAGGTGGGCGGCTTCGGCCTCGCGCGTCAAGAGCTCGGCGAGCGCAGCCCGCCATGCCCGGGCGTCCGCCTCCCACTCGCCCTTCGGGTACTCGGCGAGCAGCCGCTCAAGGGCGACCTGGGCCGCGCGGTAGTCGCGGAGCCCGCTTGAGGGATCCACGTACAGCCGCGCGAGACTGTAGAGCGCCCGCGCGTGGACAGCGTCCCGGGCCGGCTCACGGACGACCCGGTCGTAAAGATCACGCGCCGCGCTGGGCCGCCCGTCTCGGACCAACTCGTCGGCGCGGGCCACGAGTTGGGCGGCCTCCGATCGACCCTCGAGCCTGTCGCGGAACCAGTCGACCCCGGCACACCCGGCGCAAAGGGCTCCCAGGGCCAAGGCCGCGACGAGCGGCCTCATGGGACCGGCGCCGTCCTGGGAAGCCTGACGGTGAAGCAAGTCCCCTTCCCCTCTTCGCTTTCGACACCGACGGAGCCGCCGTGGGCTCCGACCAGCTCCTTGACGATGGCCAGGCCGAGCCCCGAGCCCTTCCGCCCGCGGTGCGCTTGCTGGTACGGCTCGAAGATCCGGGACACGTCCGCGGTCGGGATCCCCGGCCCAGTGTCCCGCACCGCCAGCCTGACGTGTGGACCCGCGTCGGTCACCGCGACGCGGACCGCGCCTCCACGGGGCGTGAACTTGATCGCGTTCCCGACCAGATTGATGACCACCTTGGTCAGGGCCTCTTCGTCGGCCATGATCATGAAATCGGCCCCCGTCGCGGTCTCCTCCAGGAGCGCGCCCTGCTGCTCCGCCTGAGGCCGGAGCCCGTCCAGCGCGCGGGCCACGACCTTGTCGAGCCCGATGGACTGCCGCTCAAGGGGGAACACGCCCGCCCGCAGCCGGTTGAAGTCCAGGATCTGATTGACCAGGCTGAGCATCCGGTCAACGTTGCTGTCGATCATCTCGACCCACTGGCGCCGCTTGGCATCGGGGACGTCCTGCGCCCGCGCCAACAGGAGCTGGGCCGCTGAGCGGATCGCGGTGAGCGGGTTCCGGAGCTCGTGCGAGATCTGGGAGAAACACTGCTGCTTCTGCGCTTCGAGTTCCCGCAACCGCTCGGCCATGCGGTTGAACGATCGGGTCAGGTCCCCGATCTCGTCCCGCCGCTCGACCGGCAGCGGATCCGTGAAGCTCCCCTCCGCCACCCGGGCCGTTGCCGCGGACAGCCGGCGAACCGAGCGCGTCATGTGGAACGCGACGAGGCCGGTCGCGCCGAGCGCGGCGAGGAGGGTCACGGTCAAGGTGACGAGAATCGTGGTCCAGGTGCGGCTCTCGAGCGCCCGCACGGCGGCCTGGGCCCGGTCGACCTCGGCCGACGTCGCCTCCGTCAGCTGCGCCAGGGCTCGGCCAAACTGCTCGGCGGCCACCCGCGCCGGCCCTTCGGATAGACTCAGGGCCCGCGTCCCCTCGCCCCGGGCGAGCAAGGCGCGCTCCGTGCTCACGTGCTGCCGGTAGGCCACGAGGGCCACGACGGCCTGGCGGTACATCTCCTGCTCCGCCTTCGACCTGAGGAGGGTGCCCAACCGCTCGAGGTCCGCAGCCGCTCGGTCGGCGCGCTCCTTCAAGAGCTCTCCGTAGGCGCGGTCCCGCAGCACCAGGTAGCGGGCCTCCAGGCGGAGCAGCCGGGGGACGGCTTCCCGGAGCGAGGCTTCGAGCTGGAGGGCGGGGAGGGACTGGGTGCTGATCTCACGATGAGCCCGGAC
The DNA here is from genome assembly GCA_035708525.1 of Candidatus Methylomirabilota bacterium. GTDB lineage: Bacteria > Methylomirabilota > Methylomirabilia > Rokubacteriales > CSP1-6 > DASSSH01. The sequence goes on along the minus strand of DASSSH010000215.1, from coordinate 3,852 downwards.
CAGGTGGTCCACGGCCAGAAGGCTCCAGCCGGCGACGCCGACCAGCGCCAGGATGACCAGCGTGGACGCCGCGAAGATCTTGGACGCCAACCGCATGCCGACCCTCGCAGTTCTCTGGGCTGCCCGTCCCGCGCATGATCTCAGGGGGTGCGGAGAGCCGAGCAGCGCCGTCGGTTTGGAGGAGGCCCTCTAGTGAGTGAAAGCAAGCGCTGAGCCAGGAGCGCGGGCAGGAAAATCAGGGGCTTGTGAAACGTCTTCCGCCGAGACAGTTCCCAAGAACGTCAGGCCCTGCCGGAAATCGGGAATGCCTGCGGAGGGCCTGGCCCCGTGGCGCAGGCCTCAGGTCACCTCGTTCCGAAGAGGGGACTGCGACGGGCCGTTGACTGCCTCGCCCGCCTGGAAGGCCCTCTGGATCACCGCCTGCGCCTCCTCCTGGATTCGGCGCAGGTGGCCTTCCCCCTTGAAGCTCTCCGCGTACAGCTTGTAGACGTTCTCGGTTCCGGACGGACGGGCCGCGAACCAGCCGCTCTGCGTGACCACCTTCAACCCACCGATGGGAGCGTTGTTACCCGGCGCCGTCGTCAGCAGGCTCGCGATCTTCTCACCCGCGAGCTCGGCGGCGGTGACCTGCCGCGGCGAGAGCTGCGCCAAGATCGCTTTCTGCGCCGGCGTGGCCGGCGCGTCGATCCGCTGGTAGGCGGGCTCGCCGAACTCGCGGATGAGGTCTCGGTAGAGCTCGCCCGGGTCGCGACCCATGACCGCCGTCATCTCCGCGGCGAGGAGGCCCAGGATGATCCCGTCTTTGTCGGTGGTCCAGACCGTGCCGTCGCGCCGGAGGAACGAGGCCCCCGCGCTCTCCTCGCCACCGAAGCCGAGAGAACCGTCGAGGAGGCCGTCGACGAACCACTTGAAGCCGACGGGCACCTCCAGGAGCGGGCGCCCGAGCCGGGCGGCCACACGGTCGATCATGCTGCTGCTCACGACCGTCTTGCCGATCCCGGCGCCCTTCGGCCACTCCGCGCGGCGAGTGAAGAGGTAGGAGATGGCGACGGCGAGATAGTGGTTGGGGTTCAGGAGGCCGACGCTCCTGGCCACGATGCCGTGCCGGTCGTGGTCGGTGTCGCACGCCCAGGCGACGTCGAAGCGATCCTTGAGCGCGATCAGGCGCTGCATCGCGTCGGGCGATGAGCAGTCCATGCGGATCTTCCCGTCCCAGTCGACCGTCATGAAGCGGAAGGTCGGGTCCACCGCGTCGCTCACCACCGTCAGCGGGATCTTGTAGCGCTCGCCGATCATGCCCCAGTAATGCACCCCGGCGCCTCCCAGGGGATCGACGCCGAGGTTGACCTTCGCGCCGCGGAGGACCTCCAAGTCCACGACGCTCGCGAGGTCACCGATGTAGGCGCCCATGTAATCGTGACGGTGCGTGGTGGAAACGCGGCGTGCCCGCTCGAACGGGATCCGCTTCACCGCCGTGAGTCCCTCGGCGAGGAGCGCGTTCGCCTCCTCCTGGATCCAGCCCGTCACGTGGGTATCGGCGGGCCCGCCGTTGGGCGGGTTGTACTTGAAGCCGCCGTCTTCGGGCGGGTTATGCGAGGGCGTGACGACGATCCCATCGGCGAGGCTCCTCGCCCGGCCGCGGTTATGCGTGAGGATCGCGTGGGAGATGACCGGCGTGGGCGTGTACCCGTCTCGGTCGTCGATCATCACGTCGACCCGATTGGCCGCCAGCACCTCGAGGGCGCTCGCAACGGCCGACTCCGAGAGGGCATGGGTGTCGATCCCGAGGAACAGGGGGCCGTCGATCCCCTGCTGCTGCCGATACAGGCAGATGGCCTGGGTGATGGCGAGGATGTGGGCCTCGTTGAAGGCGCTGTCGAACGCGGAGCCGCGATGGCCCGAGGTCCCGAACGCGACCCGCTGCGCGCGCACCGACGGATCCGGCCGCCGCGTGTAGTACGCCGCCATGAGCCGCGGGATGTTCGCCAGCATCGATGGGGCGGCCGGCTTCCCGGCCCGCGGATTCGCGCTCACTGACCTGCCTGCTCGTCCTCGAAGCGGTGGTGGAGCGCCACCGGCTGGCGCTTCTTCCGGTAGCGCATGTTGAGCATCTCGACGAAGAGCGAGAAGGCCATGGCGAAGTAGATGTAGCCCTTCTCGATGCGGCTGCCCATCCCTTCCGCCACCAGCATCACGCCGATCAGCAGCAGGAACGCGAGCGCCAGGATCTTGATGCTGGGGTGCCGGTCCACGAAGCCCGAGACGGGGCCGGCCGAGGCCAGCATGACCAGCATGGCCAGGACCATCGCCGTCACCATGATCGAGAGCTGGTTGGCCATGCCCACGGCGGTGATGACCGAGTCGAGCGAGAAGACGATGTCCAGCAGCAGGATCTGGATCAGCACCCAGAGGAAGGCGCTGCGCCGGGCCTGGGCGGTGTGTGGCTCGTGAGCGGCCTCGAGCTTGTCGTAGATCTCCCACGTGGCCTTGAAGATGAGGAACAGCCCGCCGCCCAGCAGGATCAGGTCGCGCCCTGAGACGCCACGGCCGAAGGCCGAAAAGAAGGGCGCGGTGAGCCCCATGATCCAGGAGATGGCGAAGAGCAGTCCGATTCGGATGCCCAGGGCCAGCACGAGGCCCACCTGCCGGGCCAACGCCTGCTGCCCCGCCGGCAGGCGGCCGACCAGGATGGCGATGAAGACGATGTTGTCGATGCCGAGGACGATCTCCATCGCGGTGAGCGTGACCAGCGCGACGAGGCCGTCGGCGGTGAGCAGGGCCCCCAAGACCTGACCCCCTAGGGGAGGTGCGGCAGGACGTGGTCGGCGAACTCCTTGAGCGCCGCCAGGTCCTCCTGGTCGAGCATCTGGAGCAGCACGCGCTGGACGCCGGCCCGGGCCCAGTCCGCGAGCTGCCCAGTCACCTCCTCCGCTGAGCCCACGAGGAAGGAGGCCCCGCGCCAGCCCGCCTCGTCTTCCGGCAGGGCGGGGAAGATCGCGCGGGCGGCGGCGATCCGCCGGACGACCTCGGCCCGGTCGCGCCCGAGCGCCAGCGGCACCATGAGTGAGCGCGTGATGCTGTCCGGGTCCCGGTGGAGCGCCCGGCAGTGCTGGGCCAGCACCTGGGCCTTGTGAGTGAAGCCCGGGATGTCCACGCGCGTGACGTTCCACTCGTCGGCGAACTCGGCGACGATCCGGAGCGTGCGCTTCTCCCCGCGCCCGCCGACCACGAGTCTGAGCCGCCCGTGCACCGGCAGCGGATAGTTCTCGGCCTTCTCGAGCGGGTAGTGGGGCTGCTTGAGGGTGACGGGTTGGCCCGCGCCCAGGGCGCGGATCACGCGGGCGCCGCACTCGAGCCGATCCAGCCGCTCTGTGAGCGGCGGGAACGGCACGCCGAACATGGTGTGCTCGGGCACGTTCCAGCCGGCGCCGATGCCCAAATCGAGCCGCCCGTCCGAGAGGTGGTCCAGCGCCACGGCCATCTTGGCCAGCCGCGCGGGGTGGTAGAAGGTCATGGGGGAGACCAGGGGACCGAAGCGGATGCGCCGCGTGCTCAGCGCCAGCGCGGTCAGCGAGGTCCAGGTCTCGAGGGACGGCCGCTGGGGATGGCCGGCCAGCCCCGTCAGGTGGTCGGAGCGGCAGAGCGAGTCGTAGCCCAGGTCCTCGGCCGCGCGGGCCAACCGGAACCAGCGCTGCCACGTGAGCCCTTCCTGCCCTTCGATCATGATGCCGACCCGCATGTGCCGTCCTCCGGTTCTCCCGGCCGCGGGCCGGGCGGCCGGGCCTTCATGTATACCCCATCGGGCGCCGTCGGGCCGTGCTAAACTTCACGGCGTAGCGACCGACGAGCCCG
>DASSSH010000214.1:0-4460 GCA_035708525.1 Candidatus Methylomirabilota bacterium | reverse complement strand
TTTCCCGGCGGCCCGACGAGCCGACGGAGCCGGTGGCCCGATTCGACCGCGGCCAGATCTTCATCATGCTCTACCGTGGAGAGTACTGGCAGTGTGGCTATGTCATTCCCAAGGGCGGCTTCGAGGAGATCCGCCGCGGCGGGCTGGAGGCCTTCCGTGAGCGCCTGGCGACCGTCGCCCTCTACGCCGGCGAGCGGGCGGGAGAGCTGCGTAGCTGGGAGGACGTGAAGCTGCTGACGGTCCGTGTCGACCGACTCGAGCGGTGGTATCGTCTCGGCCTGCTATGCATTGGGGATGCCGCTCACGCGATGTCGCCGATTGGCGGTGTCGGGATCAACCTGGCGCTCCAGGACGCGGTCGCGGCCGCCAACCTGCTCGGCGCTCCCCTGAGCGACGGCCGGGTCGACGTCGCGCACCTCCACCGGGTCCAGCGGCGGCGGGAGCTTCCCACGCGCCTGACGCAGTGGCTCCAGGTCACGATTCAGAAGCGCGTCATCGCGCGGGTGCTCCGCGGCGCGGGCCCGTTGAGACCGCCGTGGCCGCTCCGGCTGCTGGCAGAAACCCCGCTCCTGACTCGAATCCCGGCCCGGCTCATCGGCATCGGAGCCAGACCGGAGCACGTGAGGACGCCGGTCAGACGAACTTCGGCATGACGAGGCGAGGGAAGAACAGGATCGCGTTCGGAAAGAAGATGACGAAGCCCAGCATCAACAACATGGCGATCAACAGGATTGCCACGTCCCTGATGCAGTCGACGACCTTGATCTTCCCGATGGCGCACGAGATGAGCAGGCAGAGCCCGTAGGGCGGCGTCACGAGGCCGAAGGCTAGCGAGACGACCCCGATGATCGCAAAGTGCACGGGGTGCATGTGCACCCGCTCGGCGAGGGGGAGCATCAGATTTCCGAAGATGATCATGGCCGGGATGGCGTCGATGAAGCAGCCAACGACCAGGAAGACGCCGGCGACGATGAGCCCCACCGTGGTCACGCTGGTGGCGAACGGCGCGAGCGTGTTCATGATGGCCGTCGGGATGCGGTAGAAGGCCAGCAGCCAGCCGAAGGCCGAGGCCGTGCCGATGCAGAAGAGCGAGATGGATGCCAGACGGGCCGTCTCGTAGAAGACGGTCGGCAGGGCCCGGAGGCCGATCGAGCGGTACACTAGCAGGCCGATCGCCAGCGTGTAGAGCACGGCGAGGACCGAGGCCTCGGTGGGCGTCGCGATTCCGAAGACGACGCCGCCGACGACGATTCCCGGGGCGAGGAGCGCGAAGGAGGCCCGGCCGAGCGTAACGAAGAACTCCCGGACCGAGGCCCGCGTGTAGACGGGATAGCCCCGCCGGCGCGCGTAGATGTACACGCAGCACATCAGCGAGAGACCGATCATGATGCCCGGCAGGAAGCCCGCCAGGAAGAGCGCCCCGATGGACACCGACATGATCCCACCCCAGACGACCATGAGGATGCTGGGGGGGATGATGACCCCGATCACAGAGGCGCACGCGATGAGCGCCACGGTGAAGCTGCTGTCGTAGCCCTGCTTCTTCATCGCCGGGATCAGCAGGGAGCCGATCCCCGCCGCCTCGGCCGTGGAGGAGCCCGAGATGCCCGCGAAGATCATGCTGACCACCACGCCGATGTGGCCCAGCCCGCCCCGGAAGTGCCCCACCATGGCGCGGGAGAGGTCCACCAGCCGCTGGGTGATGCCGGAGCTGTTCATGAGGTTGGCGGCCAGGATGAAGAACGGCACGGCGAGGAGGACGAAGGAGTTGTAGGACTTGTGCATCTCGGTGATCAGCAGGACCGGCGAGAGCCGGTCGTCGAGGAAGAACACCGGCACGCAGGCGATGCCGAGGGCGAAGGCGACCGGCACACGGATCACGATCAGGATCGCGAAGATGACGAACATTAGAGTCGCGATCTCACCGGGTGTCACGGCGGCCCCCCAGGAGGACGGCGAGCGCGGAGAGAGCCCGCTCGGCGATGAAGACGAACCACGTGACTCCTGCCAGCAGGAACGCGGCGTGCATGGTCGCCATGTTGATGCCCGTCAGCTCGGACGTTTGCCCGTAGCCGAAGACGGTGTAGCCCCAGCCGTAGAGGGCGAAGACGGAGGCGATCACCAGGAAGGCGCAGTCGACCAGGAGCTCGCCGATGGCCTGCCCACGGGGGGTTTTCGGACTGGGCAGGATGTCCACGTCGAAATGGGTTCGCTCGCGGACGGCGATCGTCGCTCCGATCAGGATGATCCAGATGAAGAGAAATCGCGCCGCCTCCTCGGTCCAGATGTACCGGGGAATGAACTCCGTGTAGCGCGCGACGATCTGCAGCGTCACGGGGATCACCAGCAACATGAGCAGGACGGTGAGGACGAACTGCAGCAGCCGGAAGTAGGCGTCGATGATCGCTCTCATGTCGCTGAAATCCCGATGGGGAGAAGACGGGTCTCCGGGGCATTTCTCCGGAAACCCGTCGCTGCGCCCGTCGCCGCCTTCGAGGGCCTACTTGACCGCGTTGATCGCCGCCAGGACCTTGTCCGCGTCGACCTCTTTGGCGAACGATTCCTTCACCGGGGCGACCAGCTCCAGGAGCTTGGCGCGATCCGCGAAGGGGTGGATGCGGATCTTGCCCTCGGCCTTGAGCTTCTCGAGGATCTTATCATCCTCGCGCCGCTCCCACTGCCGGCCCCAGGCCGCGCCGTCCAGGCCCGCCTTGAGGATCGCGTCCTGGAGGTCCTTCGGCAGCTTGCGGAAGGTCTTTCCGCTGAAGCAGAGGGGCCGGATCGTGATCGCGTGCTGGGTGAGGGAGATGTCGCCGGCGACTTCGTGCCACTTCATCTGGGACCATCCGGGCGCCTCGTTCTCGCCCGCCTGGATCACGTTGGTCTGGATGGCGTTGTACACCTCGTCGTAGGCGATGACGGTGGGGGCCGCCGTGATCGCCTGGAACATGCGTGTCTGGATCGGCGCTCCCATCACCCGGATGTTCAGGCCCTTGAGCTCGGCCATGTTCCGCACGGGCTTGTTACCCACGATGTTGCGCACGCCACCGCCCGCGTACCCGATGAGCATGACGTCCGCCTTCTTGGCGACATCGTCGGCGATCGGCTTCAGGGCCGCGCCGCTGGACAGCACCTTGTTCCAGTGATCGATGTCCCGGAACAGGAACGGCATGTCCATGAGGGTGGCCGCCTTGGAGAAAGTCGCCATGTGCGACGGCGCGACGATCGCGTAGTCTACCGAGAGGCCCTGACTCATGTAGGAGAAGTAGTCCTTCTCGAGCCCGAGCTCCCGGTTGCGATGCAGGACGAAGGTCACGGGCTTTCCGTAATACTTCTGGACCTGCTCGGCGAACTTGAGCATGGTCTGGTTGTAGGAGTGCGTGTCGTCGAACTGGCTGGCCCCGCGCAGCGTGATGGTCTGCGCCATCGCCGGCGAGCCGAGTGCGACGACGAAGAGGCCGGCCGCCACGAGGGCGATGGCACGGGTGAGGCTCGTCAGGATCATCTCGCGTTCCTCCTGTGATCGAGAGGTGAACGTCCCGGCAGCCGGACGCCGATGCCGATCACCGCAACGGCGGGGAAGGCTCGCAGGGCGGTGTCCGCTGGCGAGGGCGTGCCATTTCTGCCACAGGGCGGATGGCTTCGTCAAGGCCTGACGCGTCGGCCAACTCGGGCTCGAGTGCGGCGCGCCGTGCGCTGCCCGCGTCGATCAGGCGCCGGCCTCGGGTCGGTACGGCGCGCGGCCACCGATGTCACCCACGAACGGCGGCAGATTCGCGTGACCGAGGAGCTGGCGGACGGCCTGCGATTCTCCCAGGTGATACCAGTAGTGATAGGTGAGCCGCAGCAGGCTCGTGCCGACCGTCTCCGGGGGCGTTCGTGGGTCGCGCTCGTAGGTTGTCAGGAGCGTCTCGGATGTCAGGCCGTCGAGATACGGATCGGCCGCCTTGGTGATCTCCTGCCAGGCCGCGACCATCTCCTCGAACGGCGGGTCGCTGGCCGGCTTGCCGAAGCCGCATTGCTTGACGGCGGCGACCACGGCCTTGCCCTGCGCGCGGTCGAGCCACAGGAGCTGCTCGTGCCAGGCCAGGTGGCCGACCACCCAGGCGATGGGATTGATCGGCCCGAACCTGCGCGCGGCCTCCTCGGCCGTCACGCCCTCGACGGCCCGCAGGAACTCGCCGCGGGTGAAGCGGAGCTGGCTGACGAGCGGATGAGGCATCGGCTCCCTCCCGGGAGATGTCGGACCTGTTCCGCGACGGCGCGTCGCCCGGGCCGCCGCTGGCGTGATCAGGGCTTGAGCAGCTCTTCGGCGAGCCGCTTGATGTCGGCCACCTCCACCTGGCCTTTGTGGGTCTTCATGATGTCTCCGACGAGCCGGCCCGTCTGCTTGGCGTCCGTGATCCCGAGGGCGGCCAGGCGCTCGCGCACCAGGGTACGCAGCGCGGGCTCGTCCATCG
>DASSSH010000213.1:0-3178 GCA_035708525.1 Candidatus Methylomirabilota bacterium | reverse complement strand
CGCGAGCTCGAGAACCTGATCGAGCGCGCGGTGGTCTTGAGCCGCGACGAGGTGATCGGCATCGGCGACCTGCCGTTGCCGCTGCACGACGCGCCGCAGGAGCCCGAGGGACGCGCCGGGCTCCTCGCGACGGTGGAAGGGCTCGAGCGGCGGATGATCCGTGATGCCCTGGCCCGGGCCGACGGCGTCCAGACCCGGGCGGCCGACCTCCTCGGGATCAGCGAGCGGGTGCTCCGCTACAAGCTCAGGAAGTACGGGCTGAGCGGCGGCGGGTGAGCGCCGCCCCCAGAAATATCAGTCGAGCCGGCCCTGCGTCTGGTTTAGGATAGCGGTCCGTAGGCGCCATGAGACCATTCCTCCGCATCGGGACCGGGACGCTCCGCTGGTTCCTGACGACTTCGCCGGTGAACTTCAGCCGATACACGGACACGGTGATGGACGACCTCTACCACAAACGCTCCCGCCAACAACCAGCTCGATACGGTCTGGCTCAGCGAATAGCCAACAGTGACGCGACAGCGGCGACAACAGCCCGCGCAAGGAGACCACTATGACACGCTCCCGTATTGTCCTCGTGCTCTTCGCCCTGCTGCTCCTACCCGCGCTCGCGGCGGCCGCCCCGGAGGGCAAGATCATCATCGCTCAGGGCGTCGATCCCACGACCCTCGATCCGCAGTGGCACGAGGAAACGCCCGCGTACAACGTCCTGCTGAACATCTACGACACCCTGCTGTTCCGCGACAAGGACCTGAAGATCATCCCATGGCTCGCCACCACGTGGAAGCTGGTCAACCCGACCACCTGGGAGTTCAAGCTGCGCCAGGGCGTGAAGTTCCACAACGGTGAGGAGTTCGACGCCGATGCGGTCAAGTTCAGCCTCGACCGGCTGCGCGACCCCGAGCTCAAGAACCGGCAGGCGGGCAACTTCAAGCTCGTCAGCGGCGTGGACGTGGTGGACAAATGGACGGTCCGCGTCGTCACGAGCAAGCCGTTCCCGACCCTGCCGAACCAGCTGGCGCTGCGCGGCGCGATCATGGCGCCCAAGCACTTCCGGGGCAAGGACAAGGTCTTTGCGGACCGGAATCCCGTGGGCACCGGCCCCTACAAGTTCGTCAAATGGGCCAAGGACGAGCAGATCGAGCTCGAGGCCAACCCGAGCTGGTGGGGCGGCGCCCCCAAGGTGAAGACCCTGATCTTCCGCCCCATCCCCGAGCACGCGGTGCGCGTGGCGGCGCTCCAGGCCGGCGAGGTGGACATCGCGGTGAACATCCCGCCCCATCTGGTGCCGGTGATCGACAAGCATCCGCGGCTGTACGTCTCCAAGGCCCCCAGCGTCCGCACCATCTTCATCCCGATCTACACGCAGCAGTTCGACGCTGCCAACAAGCCCGCGGGGCCGGTCGATGGGCCGACGAAGGACAAGCGGGTGCGCCAGGCCATCATCGCGGCGGTGGATCCCACCGAGATCATCAAGACGGTGCTGGAAGGGCAGGCGATCCGCACCGCCACACCGCTGACGAACAAGCACTTCGGCTTCGACCCGGCGCTCCAGCCCGTCAAGGCCGATCCCGACCGGGTCAAGAAGCTCCTGACCGAGGCCGGGTTCCCGGGCGGTATCGACCTCACGCTCAACTCGCCCGACGGCCGCTATCTCAAGGACAAGGAAGTCGCCGAAGCCGTGGCCGGCCAGCTCAACAAGGCCGGCATCCGCGCGCGGGTGCGCACGTTCGAATGGACCACCTACCTCAACCAGATGGTCTACATCCACAAGGCCAATCCGATGTACCTGATCGGCTGGGGCAACACGACGTGGGATGCCGATGGGACCCTCGGGCCGCTGTGGCGCTCGGGCAACCCCCTGGCCAACAATTACAATCCCGACTTCGACGGGATGATCGACGAGGCCCAGACCTCGGTGGATCCCAAGCGGCGGCTCGAGATCTACGCCCGCGCCCAGCGACTCATGCTCGAGGACGGGGCGGTGCTGCCGCTCTACCAGCAGATGGATCTGTACGGCGTGAACAAACGGGTGGGCTTCCAGGCCTTGTCCTCCGAGCAGCTCGTCGGCGTCTGGATGTCACTGCGCGAGGGCAAGTGATCCCCGATTGGAAGAAATCCGGCACACGAATGGCTGAGTATCCCTCTCCCCCGCTGGGGAGAGGGCAGGGTGACTCACCCCAACCCTCTCCCTCCGCCGGAGGGAGAGGGAGCAGAAGAATCGCGCCTTCTGGGCGAGAACCTACGTCCAGGTATTTTCCGATCAAGGCGATATGGCAACTGTTCGAAACGAGGACACGCCATGGCGCTGAGTCAGGCTGACAAGGCCGCGCGCTTCCAGGCACTCCACCAGCGCCCGGGCGCCTTCGTGATCCCTAATCCCTGGGACGCGGGCTCGGCGCGGATCCTCACCGGACTCGGCTTCGAGGCCCTGGCCACCTCGAGCGGCGCCTCGGCTGGCGTGCTCGGCCGGCGCGACGGCCAGGTGACGCGCGAGGAGGCGCTGGCCCATGCCCGGGCCATCGTGGCGGCGACCGATCTGCCCGTCTCCGCCGATCTCGAGAAGGGCTTCGGCGATGCGCCGGCTGTGGTGGCGGAGACCATCCGGCTGGCCGCCGAGGTGGGGCTGGTCGGCGGTTCCATCGAGGACGCCACTGGGGACAAGAACGAGCCGCTCTACCATTTCGGCCTCGCGGTCGAGCGCGTGGCCGCGGCGGTGCAGGCGGCCCGCGCGCTCCCCTTCCCGTTCATGCTGACGGCGCGGGCGGAGAACTACCTCCGCGGCAACCCCAGCCTCGACGACACGATCAAGCGGCTGCAGGCCTTCGAGAAGGCGGGCGCTGACGTGTTGTTCGCCCCCGGCCTGCCCGATCTCCAGGCGGTGCGCGCCGTCTGCGCGTCGGTCTCGAAGCCCGTGAACTTCATGGTCGGCATCAAGGGCAAGTCATTCAGCGTGGCCGAGTTGACGGCGGCCGGCGTCAAGCGGATCAGCCTGGCGACCTCGCTCTACCGCGCCGCGATGAGCGGTCTGCTTGAGGCCGCCCGGGAGGTGAAGGACACGGTCACGTTCGGCTAGCTCGACCGCTCCATGGGCACGCCCGACCTGAACGCCTTCATGCAGGGGTGAAGCCATGCGCGAGACCGCCCTCCACTTCAATCCCATGGATCCGGAGTTCATCGC
>DASSSH010000212.1:0-4092 GCA_035708525.1 Candidatus Methylomirabilota bacterium | reverse complement strand
CTGCGCGAGGCGCTCGCGATGCTGAACGAAGAGGGCCTGGCCAATGTGTTCAAGCGGCACGCCAGACTTGCCGAGGCGTGCCGGCAGGCCGTGCGCGGAATGGGCCTCGAGCTGCTCTGCCGCAATCCGGCCGAGTACTCGAATACGCTGACGGCGGTGAAGATGCCAGCGGGCAAAGACTCTGACGTCTACATCGCCCACGCCAACAAGGCCCTCGGCCTGTCGCTCGGCGTGGGACTCGGCGCCGTCAAGGGCCAGGTCTTCCGGATCGGTCATCTGGGCAGCCTCAACGAGCTGGAGCTGCTGGGCGGTCTCGCTGGAGTCGAGCTGACGCTCAAGAGCTTCGGCATGGATCTGCGACTTGGCGCCGGCCTGGCTGCTGCCGAAGAATATCTCCTCTCCAGCACCTAGACCGCGTGTCCCGCGCCGCGCGCCGGCTTGGCGCTCTGCTGCTGCTTCCTTGGCCGCTCGCGTTCGGCGGCACCGCGTGGGCACGCCAGGAAGTGGCGCCTGACCGCCCCGATATCACCGACAGCGCCCAGACCATCGATCCTGGAGGGTTCCAGCTCGAATCCGGCGTCGAGTACGAGCACAGCCGGCGGGGCGGCAGCGCGGCCGAGCGCCGGTTCTGGCTTCAGACCACGCTCCGCGCGGGGCTCATCGAGGATCTCGAGCTCCTGGTAGACGCGGAGCCGGTCGTCTGGCTCCGCAACGAGCGCGAGGATCTCAACCGGGGCGACCTCACGCTGGGACTCAAGTACCGCTTCTTCGAGCCTGGGGAAGGCGAGCCGTGGCCCTCGCTCGCGGTCCGCCCGCTCGTCAAGCTCCCGACGGCCGATGCGCCCATCGGAACCGAGCGGCCTGACTTTGCCCTGCTGCTCCTCCTGAGCCAGCCCCTGCCCTGGGGCTTCAACCTGGACGTCAACGCCGGCCTCGCAGCCATCGGACAGCGCCGACCCGAGGGGTTCCTGCTTCAGGCGATCGCATCAGCCTCGTTGTCCTACGCGCTCACCCGACGGTTCTCGCCGTTCGTCGAACTCTTCTTCCAGACCAAAGACGAGCGTGACGGCCGCGAACTGCTCGGGATGACCGTGGGGGCCACCTATCTGCTGAGCGAATCGCTGGCGGTGGACGCGGCAGCGCGCACGACGCTGACAGGCCGCGGGCCCGACTGGGCGGCGGTGGCCGGCTTCAGCTTCCGGTGGGGGCGCTAGGCGCCGCGGCCCCTTACCGCTTCACCGCGAGCAGCAGCAGGCCAAGGCCGCCCAGGAGCGACGCCGTCCCGAGCGCGGGCGACAGCTCGATGGTCTTCTCTCGCTCCGCGGTGGCCGTGACCGGGCCGATCTCCAGCAGCTTCTCGTGCGTCGTGTAGGTGATCTCCTGCCACGCAAGCGCCGTCACGCCGAGGACGACCAGCACGATGCCGAGGGCGACGATAAAGGCCTGCACCGAGCCCCCGGCTAGACGCACGCGGCGACGTGTCCGGCCTTGCTGGTCCGGAACCGTTGCTCGACCACTTCCCAACTGACGTTGTCGAAGAAGGCGGCGATGTAGGCCTCGCGCCCACCGATCCCGTGATCCACCACCCAGGCGTGCTCCCACACGTCGAGCACGAGGACCGGGTGAAAGCCGGCCGGATGGCCGATCTCGTGATCCCCCACCCACCAGTTGAAGAGCCGGTCGGCTGCCGGGTCGTGGTAGAGGATCGCCCAGCCCACGCCGCGCATGCCGGCCGTCTTGGCCAGATCCTCGCGCCACACCTTGACGGTTCCCCAGGTATCGGTCAGCGCGCGGGACAGATCGCTGCTGGAGCTCAGGCGCGAGCCGGCTGCCAGGTTCCCGAAGTAGTGCTCGTGCAGGATCATGCCGTCGAACTCGAAACCGGCCCGGCGCTTGAGCTCTCCCCATTCGCGCGAGCCGATCTCGAGCTTGCCGAGCTCCTCGAGCAGGGCGTTGGTGTTCTTCACGTAACCCTCGTAGAGGGTCCAGTGCTGGTCGATCTGGGCATCGGAGATCCCCGTCAGCCGCCGGGGCTTGAGATGATGCTGCACCGTGTACCGCATCGGGTCGTTCATCATTGCCTCGTCTGTGTGCCTCTTCAGATCGGCCGGCGACCCTGAATGATCCGGATCAGGACCACCGCGAGGGCGACGATCAGGAGAAGATGGATGAAGCCGCCGAGCGTGTAGGAGCTGACCATCCCCAGCGCCCAGAGCACGAGTAGCACGACGAAGATTGTCCACAGCATGGCTGCCTCCTTGGCAGGGCATACCCGCCCCGCTTAGAGGAGAGTGCCGCAACCGGCATGCCAGCGCGGATGCGAGCGCTAAGTAGGGGAAACGGCGAGCGATGCGGCGAGAACCGCCGAGCGGGCGCCGGCGCACAACCGACGCCCGGGTAACTTCTACAGAGTAGCTTTTTCCCTGCCGCCGCGGCTAGCCGATGCTGACCTCATCGGGAAGCTGGTTCGTGTCGTCCGGAGGGCGCGGGAAGTGCCGACTCAGCACTTGGCCCAGCTCGCCCACGGCGTGGATGAAGCCGTCGCGGGGGCGCTCCTCCTTGAAATGCCGGGTCACGGAGGCGACCAGCCCACGCCAGTAGGCCTCGCCGACCCGCGCGTGGATCCCGGCATCGCCGATCAGCGCGAGCTTGTGGTCGGCGACCGCGACGTAGACCAGGACGCCGTGCCGTTGGGCCACGCGGTGCATCCCGAGCCGCTCGAACACTTCCACCGCCCGCCGCATCGGCTCCCCAGCGCACCGGTGGTCGAGATGGACGCGGATCTCGGCCGAGGTGTGCCGCTCCGCCTCCGCCACCACGCGCGCCACGGCGGCGAGGTCGGCCTCGGACATGAATCGGCGGACCCAGCGGGGATGGCGCGCCATCACCAGCTCCCGCTCGCGCCGCCGCCGCCGAAGCCGCCGCCCCCGCCCGAGAAGTCTCCGCCGCCGCCCCCACCACCACCCCCGCCGCCGAAGCCGCCGCCCACATACGGCCCACCCCAGCCCGACGATCCGCCCGTCCAGCCGTGGCGGCGAGTCGCCCGGGAGAACAACAGGGCCGGCACGATCACCCAGGCCAGCCCCGCGATGACGAAGAAGAGGAAAAAGAGTGCCCAGTAATCAGTCGTGGGCTGGCGCCGGGGTGTCATCGCCGGCCGCTGGTAGGTACCGGCGATGGCCTGGTCGATGGCGTCGAGTCCCGCGCTGATGCCGTCGGCCAGGCGCCCCTCGCGGAAGCGCGGAGCCACGACATCCCGCAGGATCGACGACGAGATCGCGTCGGTGAGGCTCGGCTCGAGGCCGTAACCCACCTCGATCCGCATCTTCCGGTCGTTGAGGAAGACGAGGAAGATGACGCCGTTGTCGAGGCCCTTGCGCCCGATGCGCCAGGCCTGGGCCAGCCGGATCGAGTAGTCTTCGAGGCTCTCGCCCTCGAGTGAGCGGAAGATGGCGACGACGATCTGGTTGGAGGTGCCGCGCTCGCGCGCGCGGTGCTTGTCCTCGAGCCGCTCGCGATCAGCGGCGCTCAGCGCACCGGCGTAGTCGTTGATCCGATGGTCGGGGGGCGGCGGGATGGGCAGCGCCGCCCCCGCCGGCGCCGCAGAGACGACGAGGAGGAGCGCGGCAAAGAGCGCCCGCGCGGGCACGGTCACCGCCCAGACGCCTAGAACTTAACCTTCGGCGCGGTCTGGCTCTCCGGCGTCGCCTCGAAGAAGGCCTTGGGCTTGAAGCCACGGAACGAGGCGACCAGGCTGCCTGGGAAGATCTGAAGCCGCGTTTTGTAGTCGCGCACGGCCTCGTTGTAGCGCATGCGCTCCACGGTGATCCGGTTCTCGGTCCCCTCGAGCTGGCTCTGGAGCGCCAGGAAATTCTGGTTGGACTTCAGCTCGGGATAGCGTTCGACGGTGACCAGCAGGCGGCTGAGCGCGCCCCCCAGCTGGTTCTGCGCGTCCTGGAACCGCTTCAGCGCCGCCGGGTCGTTCACCAGCTCGGGCGTCGCCTTGATGCCGGCCACGCTGGCGCGGGCCTTCGTCACCTCCTCCAGGACGGTGCGCTCCTGGGAGGCGAAGCCCTTGACGGTCTCGACCAG
>DASSSH010000211.1:0-32810 GCA_035708525.1 Candidatus Methylomirabilota bacterium | reverse complement strand
GCTTCGTCTTTTTCGCCTTCGGCGCCGCAGTCTCCACCGTTCCCCCGGTCACCAGTTCACGCCGCAGCAGGCGTCGTGAAAGCGCGGCGTGAGACCCCGCTCGCGCGCGAGCCCCACGATCCCCTCGGCCGGGAACGCGATTCCGTCGAGCCCGGCCAGAATGGCCCGCCGGTCGATCTCGGCCTTCATGGGCCCCAGCGGACGCGCACAGCCCAGCACGATGGGCGTCCCGGGCAGGGTCGCCCGCGCCGTCTCGAGGAACGTGCCGATCTCCTCGAGGGGCGGGGGCAGGACGCCGCGCATCGGCGTGCCGGTGAGCGGCATGAGAATCACGAGGACCAGGAGCCGGGGCTGGTGGCGCGCGATCATCTCGAGCGCGGCCCACTCCCCGAGCATCTTGCCCCAGTGGAGCCCCAGGATGATGTGGGGCACGAGCGGCACCCCGTGGCGCTGGAGCCGCTCGAGCACGGCCTCGTACTCCTCGACGCCCGCCTCCAGGTGGTAGACGCCGCGGATGGTCTCCTCCGCGCCGATCACGTCCACCATGGCGCCGTCCACGCCGACCTGCCCGAGCGCCGCAGCTGTCTCCTCGTCGGGCAGACCCGGGTGGACGCGGATGAGCAGGCCGAGCTCCCGCCGGATGCGCTGGAGATCGGGGACGTGGCGGAGGAGCGGGACGCGCCCGCGGCGGTCCGAGCCGCCCGAGACGAGGATCCCCCGCGCGCCCGACACCTTGAGTTCGACGGCGAGATCGTAGAGCCCGGCGCCGCGGAGGGGCCGCATCCCCTCGAGCACGCGCCCGCCACAGTGCTCGCAGCCGAGGGCGCACTCCGCGCCCGTGACCGAGACGGAGACGAAGCGGCCCGGGTCCTGCTGGGCGTACTCGCCGGTCCGGTACCGCTTGAGTCCCGGGGCGTAGAAGTGGATCTCGCCGGTGGCTGTCACTGCCGCCCCTGATTGGCCTCGAGCTCCGCCTTCGCCCAGGCCACGACGGCGGGCTCGCCGTGAAGGAGCTCCGCCGATTCGGCTTCCCAGCGCTCGGCCCGGATTCGCACGAGCCAGCCACGCCCGTAGGGA
Source organism: Candidatus Methylomirabilota bacterium (assembly GCA_035708525.1). GTDB lineage: Bacteria > Methylomirabilota > Methylomirabilia > Rokubacteriales > CSP1-6 > DASSSH01. The sequence continues at coordinate 31,733 of DASSSH010000211.1, read as the reverse complement.
TCTCCGTTGAGCATCCGCGGTGCCCGTTCGAGCTCCGCGTTGATTTCCAGCAGCAGTCCCGAGACGGGGGCCAGCACGGGACGCACCATCTTCTCGGCCTCGAGCGAACCCAGGGGCTGACCGCGGCTCACAGTCCCCCCGGGAGGGAGAAGCTGGATATACACCACCTCGCCCAAGGCCTCCACGCCCAAGGCATCCACGCCTACGGTCAGCTCCGGCTCCGCGCCCGGGGCCCCGGCCAGCCGCAGCCAGAGATGCTCGCGTGGGTCGTACCAGAGGTCGTCGGGAAGCTCGTACGTCTCAACCCGGGCCATCCGTCCCCTCAGCACACCTCATGCAGTTGATGCCGTTCGAGTCGATGCGCTCGCGGTATCGTTCCACCGCCGTACGGCCGGTCGCGAGCGCGTCGCGCTCCTCCTCCAGACGCTCGGGGCCGAGCCGCACGAACCAGCCAGAGCCGTAGGGATCCTTGTTGGCCGCCAGGATGTCCCGTTGGAACGTCGCCTCGTTGGTGGCCACGATCACCCCCGAAAGGACGGCCGGGAACGGCCCCACCCACTTGGCGCTCTCGATGGTGGCCGCGCTCTGGCCGCGCGCTACCCGCCGCCCGACGGCCTTGAAGCGCACGCTCACGACCTTCCCGCAGCGTGTCTGCGCCGGGTCGGTCATCCCGAGCGTGACCGTGCCGTCGGCCTCGAAGCGCGCCCAGACATCCCGGTCCACGTCGTACCAGAGATCTTCGGGGAACTCGCACCCGCGGTAGAGCACGACGTGGGCCGGGCGGACTCGGGCAGCCCTAGCCCGCCGCCGGCCGGCACTGGATGCCCTGCGCCTGGAGGAACACGCGGTAGCTCTCGAGCCCCGCGGCTCCCGTCACCAGACCCGCTTTGTCCGCCTCCCACGCCGATGGCTTGAGTCGGACCAGCCAGCCCTCGCCGTAGGGATCACGATTGAGCAGGCCGGGGTTCTTCCGCACGGCGTCGTTAACCTCCACGATCTCGCCGCTCACTGGCGCCGGCACCGGCCCCACCCACTTGGAGGACTCGATGGTCGCCACGCTCTGCCCTTTGGGCACGCTACGCCCAGGCTTCTTGGGCGTGCAGGACACGATGGGCCCCGCCAGGTTCTGCGCCACGTCGTTGATGCCCACGGTCACCGGACCGTCGGTGGACGGTTTGAGCCACACGTGCTTGTCGACCAGGTAGTAGAGGTCGTCGGGCAGATCGCAGTTGTTGATGGTAGCCATTGCGCCTCACGCGCCCGTCGGTTGCGGGCGGGGAATCCCCAGCTGGCACTGCACGCGGCCGGCCGCGGCCAACCGAATCTCGCCCTTCACTGCCGTGCGGACCCCGGCGGAACGCACGGCGGGGCCTCAACCGTCCAGGAGCGCGGGCAGCTCCTCTTTCATCCGCGCATTCAGCCGCGCCGCGAGCGCATCGACCATGCCGGACAGCCCACGGCCCGCCGGCGTGGCGAAGGCGCGCTCACGCTCCAGGTCCCGCCCGGCGAGCCCGGCCTGGGCCAGAGCCCCAAGTCGCTCGGCCAGTGCCAGGGGCGGCAGTCCCACGCGCCCGGAGAGTTCGCCGAGCGCGAGCCCGTCCGGCGCTCCCAGGCTCGAGAGAATCCTGAAGTTCACCGGATCGGCCGCCGCCGCCACCGCTCTCAGCGCGACGTCCCGCGCGAGGCCGCTCAGGGCTTCGGCGTCGCCCGCCACGGCATCGAGCCCACGCCGGAGCGATCCGGCTGCAGGCTCGGGATCGAACGCGAACCGTTCGAGCCGCCGCTCAGCCAGCACGACATCGCGGACCCTGAGCCACAGGGCCTCGGCGACGGTCGCCACTTCCGGGCTCTGGACCCACTCGGGGCCGGCTCCCGCCCCGCTCACGGCGACCCCGCCAGCGCGGCCGCGGGCACGGGCTCGACCGTGGTCGCCGCCTCAATGAGCTCGGCGATCTCCTTCACCTCGATGCGGCCTTCGAACCCGCCGGTCTTGACCGCGTCGCGGTACATGGTCACGTCCTTTGGGCAAGCCACGACGAAATACCGGATACCGGGAATCGCGAGCGCTTCCGCAATCCGCTGCTCGGCCGCCGTCGGCACCCCGGCCACGCGCGTATCGCTCATCCAGATGCGTCCGCCCCCGGCGCCGCAGCAGAAGCTGTTGGCCCGATTCCGACCCATCTCCACCAGGGTCAGTCCCAGGGTCACCAGGATCTCTCGCGGGGCCTGGGTGACCCCGACGTAGCGAGAGAGATAGCACGGATCGTGGTAGGTGACCACCCCGTCGAGCCCGCTGGGACGAGCCAGCCGGCCCGCCCGGAGAAGCTCGAGCAGCAGCTCGGTGTAATGCCGCACTGGATACGCCGCCCCCAGCGCCGGGTACTCGAACCGGAGCGTGTTGTACGTATGGGGATCGGTCGTGACGATCTCTTTGAAGTGCGCCTTGGCCAGGGCCGCGATGTTCTTCTCGGCCAGGAGCTCGAAGAGCCCCTCCTCCCCCACCCGGCGCACGTCGTTGCCGGCGTTGCGCTCGGCCTCGTAGAGGATGCCGAAGGAGACGCCCGCGTGGTGGAAGAGCCGGGCGACGCCGCGCGTGAGCCCCTGCAGTGCCGGGTCGTACGAGGCGTAGTCGCCCACGAACCAGAGAACATCCACGGCCTCCTTGCGCGCATCGGGGACGGTGAAGTCGAGGCCCTGGGTCCAGCGCGCCCGGTTCCGGTCCGACTGGCCGAAGGAGTTGCCGTAACGCCCGAGCTTCTCGAGCACGCCCTGGAGGTTGGCGTCGAGCGTGCCCTCGGCCACGAGACTCCGGCGCATCTGGACGATGAGCGGCACGTGCTCGATGCCGACCGGACACGCCTCGACGCAGGCGCGGCACGTCGTGCACGCCCAGAGGGTTTCCGGGCGGATCACGGTTCCCGTGATGGTCGGACCGGTGGGCCGGGATCGCCGCTCGGCGAGCCAGGTCCACCCGCCCAGCGTCTGCTCGGCATGCTCGCGGAGCTCGAGGATCAGATCCCGGGGAGACAGTGGTGCGCCCGCGGCGCGAGCCGGACAAGCCACATGACAGCGCCCGCACTTGGTGCAGGCGTCGAGGTCGAGCAGCTCCTTCCAGGTAAGATCAGCCACCGTCACATAGCCCGGCGTGGCGGCGGTCGCCGGGACGGCCGGCAGTCGTTTTCCCGCCAGGTCGTCCCGGAAGAGGAGATTCACGCCGTCCACGACCACATGCACGGCCTTGGAGTACGGGAGGTAGGCGACGAAGCCGAGCGCCAACACACCGTGGAGCCACCAGCTCCAGAGGTGCAGCCGGTCGGCGGCAGGCGTCACACCCAGCGCATCGAAGAGCCCCGCCAGCTGCCAGCCCACCACCGACCAGACCTCGAAGGACGGACGGTCCGCGGCGATCCGGAGTCCCTCGACGAGGTAGCCGGTCAGGCCGATCCAGAAGAGCAGCCAGAGAAAGAGTCGGTCGTCGGCGACGTAGCCGGCGCGGCTGTACGCGTCAGGAGGCGCATCAGGGCGCGTGTAGTCGAGCGCCGGCGGCCGCCTCACCCAGCGCCGCACCATCATGGCCAGCAGTCCGACGACGAACGCGGCGCCGAGCAGGTCGAGGGTGAGCGAGTACCAGAGGTAGAACGTCCCCTTCCAGAACCGCCACGCGGGGTTGACCAGCCTCACCATGTCATAGTCGATCATGATGATCACGGTGCCGACGAAGAGCGCCGCGAAGCCCCAAAAGATGCCGGCATGGGCCAGCCCGATCGCGGCGTTGCGTTTGGCGAGCGTGGTGTGGGCGCCGACCGCTGCTGCCGTCCGTGCCAGCCGTCCGAGCAACGCCTGGCCGCGCCCGGCGGGCCGGCCGCGGAGGTACTTCCGAACTCGCAGCCACAACCCCCAGGCCGAGACGCCCACGGCCGCGACCGCCAGGGCGTAGAAGAGGGCGATCAGCGCGGGCGGGAAGTGCCGGAAGACTTCGCGCGCCGGGACGATGGGATCGCTCACGGCCGGCTCTTGACCTTCTCGGTGAGGGCGGGCAGGACGTCGAAGAGATCGGCCGTGGTGCCGTAATGGGCCACGGTGAAGATCGGCGCATTGGGATCCGTATTGATCGCCACGATGCACTCGGCCCCGCGCATGCCCTCGACGTGCTCGGGGGCGCCGCTGATCCCCACGGCCACGTAGAGCTTGGGCTTGACGCTCATGCCGGACTTGCCGACCTGCCGCGTCTTGGGCAGCCACCCCTGGTCGACGATGGGACGGGAGGCGGAGAGCGTCCCCCCCAGCGCCTGGGCGAGCTCCTCGACGAGCGGGATATTGTCCTGCGACTGGATGCCGCGGCCCACGCTCACCAGGATGCTCTCGCGGGTGATATCCACGTCCCCGCCCTCGGGCTGGATGAGTCGCTTGAAGCGAATGCGCGAAGCGCCCGGCGCGGGCGCGGCGATCTCGGTCACGACGGGCGTTCCCGCCATCCGCCCCTCCTCGGCCCGCGCGGTGCCGGGGAGCACGGCGCAGATGGCCTGTGGGTGCTCGACCACTGCCTCAGCCACGAGCTTGCCCCCGTAGATCTGGCTCACTGCGTGGAGCCGCCCGCCCTCCAGCCGCAGGTCGCGGCAGTAGGCGCACAGTGGCCAGCCCAGGGCCACCGAGAGCCCGGCGGCCTGATCCAGCCCCTGAGAGGAGGAGGCGACCAAAGTGAGGCGGGGGTTTAAGGACTTGAGCGCCTCCGCCGCCGCCCGGCGGTAGGCTTCGGGGGTGTAGTGGGCCAGCGCCTCGTGGTCGACCAGCACCACGACATCCGCCGCTCCCAGCGCTCCCGCGAGCCCGCGCGTGCCGTGGCCGAGAAGAATCGCCACCAGCCGACCGCCGGAGGCCTGGGCGAGCGCGCGTCCCTTGGCGAGCATCTCGAACGAGACCTCGGCGATCGTGCCTTCCAGGTGCTCGATCAGGACCGCGATGTCGTTGGCCATGGCTCCGGCTCCCTACTTGACCAGGCCGCGTTCGATCAGCAGGGCGTAGAGGCGATCGGCGATCTCCTCCGGCGAGCCCTCCAGCATCTGGGCCCCCCCGGCAACCTCGGGCTTGGCCAGGCGCTTCACGCTGGAGCCGGCGTCGATATCCACGGTGGGAGGGGCGATCTCCTCCAGCTTGGCCGTCTTCATCACTTGGCGCACCTTGGACACCGGAGCATAGCGGGGCGTCTGGCGGGCCGCCTGGATGCCCAGCACGGCGGGAAGGTCCACCTCGAATTCCGCCACCACCCCTCCCGCGTACTCCTGTCGGACCGAGACAGCCGAATCTCCGACCGGCTCGACGCCCGTCACCACGCTCACGTGGGGCAAGTCGAGCATGGTGCCCAGGAGCGGCCCGAGCTGACCGTCCCGATCGTCAGCGGCCTGGACGCCGGCGAGCACCAGGTCGTGGGCCACCGAGCCCAGGACCGTGGCCAGGATGGCGGCCATACGGTGGCTCGACACTCCCCGGGCGAAATCCCCCGTGATCTTCACCGCCCGGTCGACGCCCTTGGCCAAGCAGGTGAAGAGCGTCTCGTCGACGTCTCCCGTGTCGAGCGCGACCACGGTGACGCGCGCGCCGTGCTTGTCCTTGAGGGTGAGCGCCTCCTCGACCGCGTGCTCGTCGAACTCGTTGATCCTGAGCTTCACCACGGACCGGTCCAGGTCCGTGCCCGCCGCGTCGATCTCCAGCTCTTCGACCAGATCCGGCACCATCTTGATGGGAACGACGATCTCCATTCAGCCCTCCGTCGGCCTACATGACGCTCAGCTTCTGCGTCTGCTCGTTCCAGGCGGCGAGCAGGTACCAGGCCGCGGCCACGGCCAGCACCGTCGCCACGGCGCCCGCCCAGCCGAAGACTTGCGGCATGAACACCGCCGTGCCGAGCTTCTGAAGCCACCGGGTCTCCGTCAGCACCAGACGTCCCAGGGAGGTCCCCACGGCGAACATCGCCACCGCGCACCACAGCTTGACGTGTCCCTCGCCCGCCCGCCAGATGGAGCCGGCACCGCAGCCGCCGGCCAAGATCATGCCGACACCGAAGAGAGTCCCGCCCAGGAGCGCCCCGAGCCAGAAGCTGGGAAACACCCACTCGCTCTTGTCCTTCAGGTCGGTGAGCTTGAGAATGGTGAAGCCAAGGGTGCTCACGATCAGCGCGAGCGCCGCCGCTCGGGTGTGATCGGCCTCGCCGGTCATGAAGGGCTCGCGGAAGGCCCGCACCAGGCAGAAGCGCGAGCGCTGGAAGATGACACCGAAGACGCTGCCGAAGAGCAAGAAGCCCGCCTGGGGCCCATAGCCCTGGCGCGCATAGGCCCAGGGCAGCACGGCCACCAGCACGACGAGGAGGGCCGCGCCGATCCACGGCTGGCCGCCGAGCCCTGTGGGCCGGGCTCCGGCGAGCGTGTAGGACTGCCCCCGCGTGAGGGCCGGCCAGTGCTCGACCTCCCAGAGGATGTAGCGGAGACCGAGATAGGCTCCGAGTCCCAGCCCGAGCATCATCGCCGGCCCCGACAGAGACAGCGCGCTCGTGGCGCTGAGGAAGCCGCCCACGTTGCAGCCGAAGGCGCAGACCGCACCCACGCCCATGAGAAGACCGCCCACGGCGCCCTTGAGCAGCTCGCCGGGCGGCGCCACGCGCACCGCGAACTCGCGCGCGAGCAGGGCTGAGGCGAGCGCGCCGGCCAGCAGTCCCAGGTTGAGGATCGAGCCCGAGTAGAACCACGGCTGGATCAGGTCGGGACGGTCCAGCGCACCCAGGCCCACCAGCAGCCAGTCACCCCAGTTGCGGGCGCCGTCGGAGGCGGTCCACGGCTTGTCGTAGGCGAAGAGAAAGACGTTGAGCGTGCCGATGAGAAGCGCCGCGCCGAAGACGGACCAGGGCCGGGCGAAGAGGAGCTCGTACTGCTCCCGGAGCACCCGGCCCCAGGTCACTGGGAGCGGCCTCCCATGGCGCGGTCCACCAGCTCGGCGATGTCGCGCACGTCGAGCTTCCCATCATTGCCCGTGGCCTTCACGGCGTCCTCGAAGCGCGAGACCTCGTAGGGACAGCAGATCCCCAGCGTCTGGGCGCCGGTTTCCGCGGCCTCGATGACTCGTCGGTCGGAGAGCCGCATGCTCGTGTGGTCGCGGGAGAAGCTGTCGAGCCACATCCCGCCCCCGCCGCCGCCGCAGCAGTAGCCATTCTCCCGGCTGCGCGGCATCTCGATCAGCGTGACGCCCGGGATCGCGCGCAGCAGAGTCCGCGGCGCCTCGTATTCCCCGTTGTGGCGTGACAGGTAGCACGGGTCGTGGTAGGTCACGACGCGCTCTACCCGCTCGGTCATGAGCACGTTGAGGCGGTCCAGGTGCTCGACCAGGAACTGGGTGTAGTGCTGGACGTGATACTCGCCGCCCAGCTTCGGGTATTCGTTCTTGAACGCGTTGTACTCATGAGGGCCGAAGACCACGAGTCGCTGGAACTGGTATTTCGCGAATGTCTTGATGTTGGCTTCGGCCAGCTTCTCGAACAGCCCCCGCTCGCCGGCCAGGCGGATCGAGTCGCCGTCTTCCTTCTCCTCCACGCCCAGGATGGCGAAGTCCACGCCGAGGGCGTGGAAGATCCGCGCGAGCGCACGGGCCGCGTCGACCCCGCGCGGGTGATACGAGGGATAGGAGCCCACGTACCAGAGCACGTCGACGGGCCGCTTGACCTGGGCCATCACGGGCACGGGCACCCCCGCGCTCTTGATCCAGTCGGCGCGCTTGCGCGGGTTCTCGCCCATGGGGTTGCCATAGCGGTCCGCGGCCTCGAAGACCTTTTGGAGCTCCGCCGGGATCTCCTTGCCCGCATTGATGGCAGCCTCGCGCGCCGCGGGCATGATCTGGATCATGTCCACTTCCTTGGGGCAGACGCGAAGGCAGTTGGCGCAAGTGGTGCAGAGCCAGAGGTTCGGGTGATCCAGGAGCGAGATGCCCCGGAGCGTGTCGCGGTGGATCTTGCGCGGGCCGTAGTCCCCCACGATGTCCACGGGGCAGACCCCCACGCACTTGGCGCACTGGTAGCACCAGCCCAGCGACTCGCCGCCGGGAAGCGCCGTGATTGCGTCGAGCGTGGACGGGTCGTAGTCGGTGATCACCCGCGGCGCGAACATCCGGTTCCACTGCCCCGGGAGCTCGACGCCCTGGACCTGGGCCTCTTCCTTCTCCCAGACCTTCGGTCCCTGGCGGCCGTACGGCACCGCTATACCTCCATCTTGTGGACGCCGAGGAGTCGCCGGCACAGCTCGGGCAGCGGCGGGATGACGCGGTTGAACTCCTGGGTGATGCGCAGCCGGACCGCCGTGTACACGTAGACGCCGTACACGCAGGCCAGGTAGACGTCCACGCCGAAGCCCCCGCGCCCGATGCGCGTGAAGCCGGCGGCCTGGCCGGTCTCGTGGACGAAGGCCGTGGCTTCGCCCACCTTTAGATAGGTTCGGCCAGGGCTACCGCCGTCGAGCTCGAACTCCTCCAGGGTGACGAGGGGCAGCGCCCCGGTGCGCGCGGCCGGATCCCACACCCAGCGAGTCCAGAGCCAGTAGCGCTCCGGGTCCGTGTAATGGAGCACCTCGCTCCCCAGGTCGGTCCGGACCGTCGGGGGCAGCGGGGCCAGGGCGTCCACGAACGCCTGGAATCGCGCGTCGACGGGTCCGCCTCCGGCGAGGAGCCGGTGGATGGCCTGGGCCACGGTCGCCGGTCCCACCTGGTCGTAGACCTCCTTCACCCGCCGGCGGGTGGCGAAGATGCTCCTGAGCAGCGGCCGCAGCTCCGCCTCCGCGAGCGGCTCCCGGCGCCCAGGCCCCAGGAGCGCGCGGAAACGCCGGTGCTTCTCCTCGCACTCCACGGCGATGGCGTCGAGCTCTGGAATGGAAATCTTGGCCAGCGCCTCCTTCATGAACTCCTGGGCGCTGGCCGTGTCGACGACCGGTCCCGTCATGTCCGGACCGCTACCCCGCGTGCCGAGCGGCGAATGGCGCCGACGGCCTTCATGGTGGCCGCGCCAGCCATCCCCATGGTGTCGTCGAGATCCTTGGGCCCCGCCGCCGCGCCCGCCACGAAGATGCCCGGGACCGAGGTGGTGACCGGATCCAGGGTGTCGTTGGCGACCTCGATGAACCCGTACTTGTTCTGTTTGAGCCCGAGCGTGCGGGCGACGGCCTTGGTGCCGGCCGAGGGCTCCATGCCGTTGCTGAGGATCACCACGTCCATGGGAACCTCCATGGGCCGGTTCATCGTGGTGTCCTCACCGCGGATGACGAGCCGGTCGCCCTTCATCACGATCTCGGAGATGACGCCCTTGATGTAGCTGACCTTGTACTTCTCCTGGGCGGGCCAGTAGATCTCGTTCTCCCAGTAGCCGTACATGCGCATGTCGATGTAGAAGATGAACACACGGCAGTCGGGCAGGAGCTGCCGGATCTCGATCGCCTGCTTGCTGGCGATGCCGCAGCACACCTTGGAGCAGTACTCGTTGCCGATGTGCCGGTCGCGGGAGCCCACGCACTGGATGAAGCAGACGCGCTGGGGCGGCTGGCCCGTCGAGGGCCGCACGAAGCGCTTCTCCTTGAGCATGCGCTCGGCATCCTGGAGCGTGAGCACATCGTCGTACATGTAGTAGCCGTACTGCTGATTGGCCCGGCCCGGATCGAAGTGGTCGAAGCCCGTGGCCACGACGATGGCGCCCGCGTCCACCGTCTCCTGCTGGCCCCGTCCCTCGAGCGTGAGCCTGAAGTCCCCGACTCCGCCGCTCAGGCCCGTCACCGTCGTCTCCAGCCTCACTTCGATCAGCGGGTCTCCGGACACGGCGGCGACCATCTCGCCGATGACCTCCTCGGCGTCGCGCATGCCGTGGGTGAGCGCGGCGTAGCCGGCCGAGATGGGCGTGCCGCCGAGCTGGCTGCGACGCTCGACCAGCAGAGTCCTGCAGCCCAGATCCGCGGCCCCGCGCGCGGCCTCGAGGCCCGCGGGTCCTCCGCCGATGATGAGGAGCCGCTCGGACGGCATCACCGCCCCCCGTGCTTCGTGTGCTCGGGATGCTGGACGGGGACGGCCCACTCGCCGTCCGCATCCTCCCAGGTCAGGAAGGTGCCGGGATTCGCCTTGAGCCGCGCAAGGTCGTCCTCGAACTCGCGCCAGCGCTCGCGCCAATCGATCCCCATCTTCTCGAGCAGCGGCCGGTAGTCGGCCGCGTGCCAGTGCAGCTGGCAGATCCGGTAGGGATGGGCGCCCATGGCCAAGGCGGCGAACTGAGCCTCGGACATCACCGGGATGGACGCCACCGGTCCCCGGTGAGCCTGGGCGGCGAACTGGCTCTTGTCCAGCGTGGTGACGCACCCCGTGTCATGGGTGAGCGTCACGTCCGGGTTCACCTCCTCGCGCATGGCCTCGATCTTTCGCTGGACGGCGAACGAGCGGCTGAAGTCGCGCTGGACCAGGATGTGACGGAAGCCGAAGCCGCAGCAGTCGAACCACGTGGAATAGTCGCCGACCGTCGCGCCCAGCGCCTGGGCCACGGCGGTCACCACGGCCGTCCGGTGGCCGCCGTAGACGTCCGGATCGTAGATCGCGTCTTCCTGGACCAGCTTGTAGTAGTGACAGGCTGGGTGAACCGTCACGGTGATTCCCGACAGGTCGAGTACCCTGCGCGTGGCGATCTCCTGGCGCACGGCATACACCCATTCGCTGTAGTGGACGATCTCCTCGGGCATGACGAGTGGTTTGCCCATCTTGGCGAGGACGGCACGCACCTGCTCGCGCAGCTCCTTGTGCTCGACCAGCTCGGCGCGGACCTCCTTGTAGTGCCCGTAGGAGGTGGCGCAGTGGATCTGGGGGAAGTAGCCGGTCTCGTAGGCCGCGGCGAAGTTGCGCATGGCCACCGCGGCCTGGGCGGCCTGGTTGGAGGTGGCCGAGGCGTAGTAGTTCCAGGCCGTGCACGAGGTCTGATCCCGCGGATCGTTGTACTCGAAGCCGAGCTTGCGGTGGAGCCAGAAGATGGAAGTCGAGTAGCCGGGAATGTGACCGCACTGGCCGCAGCTCTTGTGGTGCCAGGTGTGCTGGAGCGGGACGCGCTTGATCCCGTTCGAGCGCGTGGGGACCTGGACGAAGGGCTCGGGCACCCGGTGGACGAGCCATTCTCCCTTGGTCTCGAGCTCGAGCGTCTTCTCGCGCAGGCTCTCGCCCGGCTCCTCCGGGTGCCGCGCGAAGGTGCCCTTGCGCGCCTGGGTGGCCGGCTGGATCACCGGAAGATTGATCGGCATCGCTGCGCTCCTTCCTCCGCGCCTCTCAGGACAGCGGGTAGCCCGCTTCCTCGAGCTTCTCCTCCATCACGTCCACGAGGATCATGTGGAGGCTCTCGTCCAGGGTCTTGATCATGTCGAGCACGCCGGTCAGGTGCCAGATCAGGTAGAGCTCGGTGAGGGTCTTGTCGTCCACTTCCCACGAGGTGGCCGTCGTGTGCATGGTCTCGGGCGGCATCGCCCGTCGCCACACCTCGAGATTCTCAGCGGTCTCGCGGGCCGTCGGTCCCCAATCGGGGAAGGCCTCGGGTCGGATCATGTCCGGCGAGACCTGAGTCCCGGTGGACATGATCTTGTAGATGATGCGGCTGTAGCCTTCCAGCGCCTGCTGCGCACTCCGCAGCCCGTTCTTCACCGCCACCTCGCGCATGATGGTCACGATGCCGCCCGGATTGTTCTTCCGGGGGCAGCGCAGGCACGAGAAGCACTGGGAGCACTCCCACACCTCGCCGTTCATCTGCTCCCAGACCAGCTCCACGTCCTCCCGCGCCACGGCCTGGGCGATGCGTCGGGGGCTGAAGTCGTAGAACCGGGCCGAAGGGCACACGGCCACGCAGATGCCGCACTCGTAGCAGCCGTAAAGGTAGTCCTCGAAGCGCAAGTCCGCCTTGATCTCGTTGAAGAGGCGGAGCTTCTCCTCGTAGGGAACGTGCGGAACGGCGGGGGCGCCCGCTGGGCTCACCATCACCCTTCAGAAGCAGATCACCCGGTCGGCTTCCAAGGCCATGTTGTTGAAGGCGGCGCCGCCGATCATCTCCACGCCGTCGACCAGGTCCTCCATCTTGAGCTCGTTGAGGTCGAGGCTGGGCTGGCAGACGTAGAAGCGGACGCCCAGCTCGCGCGCCTGGTCCATGAAGTGAGCGAGCACGGCGCCGCCCTTCTTGATCCGAAGGCTCTCGGGCACGCCCCGCTGGAGCAGGGTGGGCCCGAGCTGGGTGAAGTAGATCCCGACCTCCACGTCCATGGCAGCCGCGGAGGCCGCGAGGAAGAACACGGTGGCGCTGCGCTCCGGGGCCTCGGTGCCGCTGGTCTGCACGTAGAGGATCCGCTTGACGTCGTCGTCCTGAGCCTGAGGGGTCATGACCGTGGTCTCCGCGGGTTCAGATGAAGAGCGACACGGTCGCGCCGGCGGCGTAATCGAGGAAGGTGGTGGCGCCGGCGCACTGCGCCGCGGGAATCAGATCCTCCTGCTTGATCCCCATCACCCCCATCGTGGTGGCGCACGCGAACAGCTGGACATCCGACTCGATCGCCAGATTCAGCAGCTCCTGGAGCGACGGCATCTGGGCCTTCGCCATCCAGCCCTTCATCATGGTCGTGGCCATGGCGGTCATCCCCGGGAGGGCGCCCAGAAAGGTCGGGACCCGGAGCATGGGCAGCGCGGCCAGGGGGGGCGGCATGGCGGGGTTGCCGACGGGGGACACCTGGAGATGCGGTCCCCGCTCTTTGTGGAGAATGTCGAGACCGTAGAACGTGAAGAAGATGCCGGCCTCCCAGCCCAGGCTGACCGCGGTGGTCGCCAGGATCAGCGGCGGATAGGCCATGTCGAGCGTGCCCTTGGACGCCACCAGGGCCAAGCGCTTGGTCTGCTCTCCCATCGATCGACTCCTATCCTCCGGGCCCTGCTACTTGGTGCGCCGGACGAGGAACCGGTAGACGCCACCCTCCTGCCCGCTCGAGACGATCTCGTGCCCCGTCTGCGCGTGGAAGGCCTTGACGTCGGGCACGGAGCCCGGATCCGTGGCCAACATCTCGAGCACCTGGCCGACCGGGATGGTCTTGATCGCCTTTGACAGCTTGATGATCGGCATCGGACACAGGAGGCCCCGGCAATCGAGCGTCTCGGACGCCTTCGCGGGATCGGTCATGGTGCCCTCCTAGACCACGCGCCGCATCAGGAGCCGGCCCTGCCGTCCGCTCTCGCGCAGGTGCTTGGCGAGGATGGAGCGCATGGCGGAGCAGAGGTCCTTGATCTCGGGAAAGGTCAGTCGGCAGTAGACGGGGATGCCCTCCCGCCTGACCGTGATGATCCCGCCTTTGCGCAGGATGGCCAGGTGCTGGGAGAGGTTCGTCTTGGAGACACCCAGCTCGCGCAAGAGGGTCGCGTAGGAGACCTCGCCCCTGCCGATGCGGTTCAGGATCTGGAGGCGCGTGGGATTAGCCAGGACTTTGGCGATCTCGGCTTGCATCTGGAAGAGGCGCGCGTCGGTCTGTCGTCCCATCGGGCCTCCCATGAAGATGTTTCGATGTTTCGCAACTCAGGACACGCGGAGCCTACCCCGCGGGACGAGACGCTGTCAAGCCACTTCTGCGCTCAGCGCGCGTCTGGACCCCGTGGCACGCCGCACCGCGGCGAGAACCGGGGCCCCGCGTCGCTAGCGAGCGGGCTGGGCGATGAGCGCGTCGAGCAGCGCGAGCCTACGGGCGAATGTATGCGTAGCCCTGCTCCTCGAGCTCCATGATCCGCACCACGCCACCCTGGGTGAGGTGGTGGGCGCCGGCGGGCAGCTCGTCCAGGGTGATGTGGAACGCCTTCATGGTGTTGCCGCACGCGCCGAAGGCCAGGCCCTGACCCTGGAGCCGCTCGAGCGCCTTCTTGAGGTCGGGATCCATGGTCTTGGTCACGAAGTTCCTGAGCGCCGGGCCGTGGACCACGAGCTCGATCGCGTCGATGTTCTGCCAGCCGCCGACGCCGTCGATGTTGTTCTGGATATTGCCCAAGACGAACCGGGCCTTGTCCACCCCCGCTTCGGTCAGATGGTACACGACTCTGTGCTTCTTGGGCTGCTCCTTGACGTGCGCGGCCAGCGCCGCCGATGCCGCCACCAGCATGAGCCCTACGGTGACGAGCACGACCACACCATCGATCGTTCTCCGGCGCATATTCCGCCTCCTGTTGTTCTCTTGATCGAAACGGCTGGCGAATCCGCCCCGCACCATGACCTGGACTGCCCCGCACTAGAGCTCGCTGATCAGCAGCCGGATCCCTACGAAGACCAGGGCTAGCGTGAGGGCGCGGATGATCCAGATCCCGTGGACTCGGCGCGCGAGCCTCGCCCCGAACTGAGCGCCGATGGTCACGCCGATGGCCAGGGGCACCGTCCGGTCGAGCGTGCCCGCGAGGCCGCCGGTCACCGCATGGACGGCCGAGCCGACGAAGGTCATGACGGCCAGGGTGAAGTGCGAGGTCGCCGCCGCGACGTGAACCGGGAAGTTGAGCAAGTGGACCATGGCCGGCACGTGGATGAAGCCGCCGCCGATGCCGAGGACGCTGGAGACGTACCCGACCACGAGGCTCACCCCGACGCCCAGCACGGGATCGTAGCTGTAGGTGTGGGCGGTGCCGTCGATCTCGACGACCTGCCGTTTGAAACTATAGCCCCCGTGGTGGTGCCGGAGAACTCCCGCCGGACGGATGAACAGGAAGATTGACATCCCGAGCAGCAGCAGGCCCACGATCATGTCGAAGGTTCGACGCGGGATCAGGCCAGTGGTGAGGGCGCCGAGGATGGCGCCGGGGATGGTGGCCGTCGAGAAGAGCATTCCGGAGTAGTAGTCAACGCGCTTCATGCGGGCCTAGGAGAGGGGCCCGAGAGCGCGTTGAAGAACACCACGGCCAGCGAGATGCTCGCGATCGTGTCCGCGCTCTCCTTGGGATAGAGCAGGAGCAGCAGCGGCACGAGAATGAAGCCGCCGCCTGCGCCGATGAGGGTGCCGTAGACGCCGATGACGAAGCCGGCGGCGGCCAGCCCGAGCGATGCGGGCAAGAGTGGTCGGATCCTCCCGCGGCAATTGTGCCACGGGTCGGCGCCGACCAGGCGGTTTGTCTAGCGCAGACTCGAGTAGTACGCCGCCAGGTCGGTGAAGGTCTCCTCCGGGATGCCCTTCATCAGCGCCTTGATCGCCGCGAGATTGGCGTCTCCGGGGCTGCGCTTCTCGGCCTTGAACAAGAGCATCTGCAGCCGCAGATAGCCCGGCGGCTGCCCCCCCAGGTTCGGGACGAGCTTGGCCGGGTCACCGCGGCCGTCGGCGCCGTGGCAGATCGCGCACTGAGCCGAGGCGACTCGCCCGCGCTCGACCGCGGCCGCCGAGACCGCGATCGTCGTGGGCTGGCGGCTCTGGCCGGCGAAGTAGTTGGCGATCTCGTCCACGCCCAGCACCAACACCATCTTGGCGTAGGGCTCCATCTCGGGCGATGGCCGCTTGCCGGCTGCGTAGTCCTGGATCTGCTTCTTGAAGTAGGCCGGATAGATGCCAGCCAGGGTCGGCATCGAGTCCGACAGGCTGTTGCCCCCGGCGCCGTGGCAGGCGCTGCAGGTGAAGACCTTGGAGAATCCGGGCGCGTCCACGGGGCCGGCCGCCGCGGCGCTCGAGACACCGGTGGCGAGAACGGCCAGCAGGACAAGGGCGAAGCCGGCGCCGGTCAGGAGTCCGTATCGCGTCGTCATAGCCGCCTCCTGTTCACGCCAGGATGTCGTTCCAGATGCTGCGAGCCCAGCCGACCGCGTGCTGGCCCCACGCCTCGCTCTGCGAGGGCGTGAGCTTCTGCTCGATCTGGACGACCTTGCCGTTCTCGATCCTGTAGGCGTTGACCACCGCGATCGCCTCGCGGTCACTGACCCAGCTGTAGCACGTATTGCCCGGCGGCATCGCGGGCGGCTGCTTGCCGTCCAGGAGGTGCACGATGGCGATGGCGGCGATCTTGCCCATGTTGTTGGCGACGTTGCCCGACTTGGGCACGGGGAGCCCGATGGTCGAGTCGCCGATCACATGGACGTTCTTCTGCTTGACCGATTCGTAGGTGAGGTGATTGACCTCGCACCAGCGCTTGTCGGCGCCGACCAGGTCCGCCTGCACGGCGATCGTGCCGGCCCGCTGGGGCGGAATCAGGTTGATGACGTCGTAGCGCACTCGATCGAACTCGGTGCGGACCTCCTTCACGCTGGGATCCACACCGATGACCTTGCTCGACGGCCGGTATTCAATGTTCGGGTACGCCTGCCACGCCGCCCGGAACAGCGCGGTCTTGGAGACGATGTTCTGATTGGCGTCGAGCACGATGAGCTTGGACTTGGGCTTGTTGTGCTTGAGATACCAGGCGACCTGGCAGATGCGCTCGTATGGGCCGGGGGGGCACCGGTAGGCCACGGGCGGCACAGTGAGCACGAAGACGCCGCCGTCGGAGATCGAGTGGAGTTGCTTGGCGAGCTCGACAGTCTGCGGCCCGGCCTTCCAGGCGTGCAGCACCTTGTCCTGATTCTGGGCCAGCCCCTCGACCTGCTCCCAC
This sequence comes from Candidatus Methylomirabilota bacterium, assembly GCA_035708525.1. Classification (GTDB taxonomy): domain Bacteria; phylum Methylomirabilota; class Methylomirabilia; order Rokubacteriales; family CSP1-6; genus DASSSH01. The sequence goes on along the minus strand of DASSSH010000211.1, from coordinate 15,116 downwards.
TGGAATTCGACGCCCGGCGAGACGATGAGCCGGTCGTACTCGAGATATCCCTCGCCCACGCGGACACGCCTCCGGTCCGGCTCGATAGCGGTCGCGGTCTCATGGACAAGGCGGACGCCTTTCCGGCGGAGCCCGGCATAGCTGAAGGTCAGGCTGTTGATGGTGCGAACACCGCTCAGCACCAGATTGCTCAACGGGCACGAGACGAATTCCCGGTTGGGCTCGATCAGGATGACTTCGGTCTTGGGATCGAGCAGCCGAACGTACTTGGCCGCCGTCGCGCCGCCCCAGCCTCCGCCGATGACGACTACCCGGCGTCCCGACTTCGGGGCGAAATCCCCTTTGACCGTGGCCGCACAGCCGGTGATTCCAGCGCCTGCTGCCAGCCCCAGGCCCGCGCCGATCGCCGAAGTCTTGAGGAAGTCTCTGCGGGAGGTTTCCATAGCGCCCTCCTCGGAAATTCCCTGCTTTCTTGACCGGGATGCCGAGGAACCTACCCGTTTACAGCTTCCCTGTCAAGCGTGGGGTCAGGTCTTGAAATACGACATTTCCTGCCCATCCTTGTCAGTGACAAGGCCCGTCACGAAATGTAGGAATTCAAGACCTGACCCCAGGTGTCGGGGTCGCCCTCGAGATGAATTGGAGGCGCGAGCGGCGGGGGCGGATTCTTGAAGCCGCAACCCGTGAGGACCAGCAGGACGCGCGCTCCCGCGTCGAGCTGCCCCGCGCTCTTGAGCTGCACGAGAGCGGCCAGCGCCGCGGCGGCCTCGGGCGCGGTCCAGATGCCCTCCATGCGCGCCAGCAGCTTCTGCGATTCGACGATCTCGGCCTCGCTCACCGCGCGCGCGTGCCCGCCCGTGTCGCGCAGGATCTTGAGCATCTGGCGCCCGGCGAACGGACCAGGCACGCGCAGTCCCGGCGCGTTCGTGACCGGGTTCTCCCACAGCGACGTGGTCTCGGCCTTCTCGTTCCAGGCCTTGACCACGGGCGCGCAGCCTTCGGCCTGCACGGCGATGAAGCGGGGCTGGGCGGGCTTGATCCAGCCCATGGCCCCGAGCTCCCGGAAGGCCTTCCAGATGCCGACGAGCCCGGTACCGCCGCCGGTGGGATAGAGGAGGAGATCAGGCGTCGCCCAGCCGAATTGCTCGGCGAGCTCGAGGCCCATGGTCTTCTTGCCCTCGAGCCGATACGGTTCCTTGAGCGTCGCCAAATCGAACCAGCCGAGCCGCGGCGCAATGGAGGCGATGAGCTTGCCAGCCGTGGCGATGGTGCCCTCGACGGTGAACACATGGGCGCCCGCCAGCATCGCCTCCGCGATGGCCGCCTCGGGTGTGTCGCGCGGAACCACCACGGCCACGGGAACGCCGGCCCGCGCGCCGTAGACAGCCGCGGCGCCGCCGGCATTGCCGGCTGAAGGGATCATCAGGCCCTTGACGCCGAGGCTGCGCGCCTTGGTCACCCCCATTCCCAGGCCGCGCGCCTTGAAGGAGCCCGTCGGGTTCTGCCCTTCGTCTTTGGCCCAGAGGTGACGCAGGCCGAGGTGAGCCGCGAGGCGGGGCAGCGGGAGCAGCGGCGTGCCGCCCTCGCCCAGCGTCACCACCTCCTCGCTGGCGTCGAGGGGCAGCAGCTCGCGGAAACGGTACATCCCCGGCGCGCGCTGCTTGAGATCGTCCTTGCGGACTGCCTTGGCGACCTTCTCGAGGTCGTAGCGCACGGCCAGCATTTGCCCGCACTTGGCGCAGACGGTGAGGAGCTGGCCCGGCTCGTGGCGGTAGCCGCAAACCGTGCACTCGATGTGGGTGACGAAGCTCATGGGGAGGAGCCTGCGCCCAGTCAGAGAACGAAGTCTAGCGAAGCCATGTGGCCCGGCGCTAGTGCTTCTCGGCCTTCTCCTTCTCAGCCTTGGCGGCGGCGACCACCTTCTCGGCGAGCTGGGCCGGCACTTCCTCGTAGTGGGAGAACTCCATCGAGTAGCCGCCGCGGCCGCCCGTCATAGAGCGGAGGCTCGACTCGTAGGTCAGCAGCTCGGCCATGGGCACCTGCGCGCGCACCTGCACCACCTCGCCCTCGGGCTCCATGCCCACGATGCGCCCCCGCCGCCCGTTGAGATCGCCGATGACATCCCCCGCGTTCTCCGCCGGCGCCGTGACCTCGATGTTCATGATGGGCTCGAGCAGGATGGGCCGGGCCTCCATGAACCCCTTTTGCAGCCCCATGCTGGCGGCGATCTGGAAGGCCATGTCGGACGAGTCGACCTCGTGGTAGGAGCCGTCGTAGAGCGTGACCCTGAGATCGACCACCGGATAGCCGGCGAGAATGCCGCGCTTCATGCAGTCGCGCACGCCTTTCTCGACCGAGGGAATGTAGTTGCGCGGCACGGCGCCACCAAAAATATCGTCCACGAACTCGAAGCCGCCCCCGCGCTGCAGCGGCTCGATCTTGAGCCACACGTCGCCGTATTGGCCGCGGCCGCCCGTCTGCTTCTTGTATTTGCCCTGCACCTCGGCCCGCCCCTTGACAGTCTCCTTGTACGGGATGCGCGGCGGCAGCAGGGTGACGTCCACGCTGTACTTGCGCTTCATCCGCTCGACGGACACCTCGACGTGGAGCTGGCCCATCCCGGAGACCAGGAGCTGCTTGGTCTCGGGGTCGTAATGGTGGTGGAGCGTCGGATCCTCTTCCTGCATGCGCTGGAGCGCGGTCGAGATCTTGTCCTCGTCCCCCCGGCTCTTGGGCTGGATCGCGAAGGAAATAGCCGGCTCCGGGAAGGTCACGCCGGCCAGGACGACGGGCTGGGCCTCGTCGCAGAGGGTGTCGCCCGTGAGCGTGTCTTTCAGCTTGGCGACGACGCCGATCTCGCCCGGCCCGAGCGCCTCCACGGGCTTTTGCGTCTTGCCCTGGAGCCATCCAATATGCCCCACGCGCTCACGGGCCTGCCGGCTCGAGTTGTAGATCTGGCTGTCGGCCTTGAGCGTGCCTGAGTAGACGCGGAAGAGCGAGAGCTTGCCGACGTGAGGATCCGAGATGGTCTTGAAGACGATGGCTGAGAACGGCGCCTTGGGATCGGGCGCCCGCTGGGCGGCGCTCTTGGTCTTGGGATCGGCGCCCTCGACCGCGCCGCGATCGACCGGGGACGGGAACTCCCTGATGATGAGATCGAGCAGGGGCGGCACGCCGATGCTCTTGGTCGCGGCAGCCGCGAGCACGGGAATGAGCGCGCCCTCGCCGACGGCCTTCTTGAGACCCGTGAGCATCTCCTCCTCGCCGATGGAGCCCTCCTCGAGATACTTGGCCAGGAGGTCATCGTCGGTTTCCGCCACGGACTCGACCAGCTTCTCCCGGTAGGTCTTGGCCGTCTCCATCGTGTCACCGGGGACGTCGGACTCCTTGACCCTGCCGTCGCTGCTGGTCAGCACCTTCATGGCGATGAGGTCCACGATGCCCGTGAAGCCGCTCTCGCTCCCCACCGGCACCTGCAGCGGGCAGAGCCGCCCCTTGAGTCGCTTCTGCACGGACTCGAGCACGCGGAAGAAGTCGGCGCGCTCGCGGTCGAGCCGGTTGATGAGGACCACGCGCGGGAGCGACGCCTCGTTGGCAAACTTCCAAACCTTCTCCGTCTGCACCTGCACCCCCGCCACGGCGTCCACGACGACCACCGCGGCATCGGCGACCCGGAGCCCCGCGCGCGCGTCGGCCACGAAGTCGCCGTACCCGGGCGTGTCCACCAGGTTCAGCCGGAAGCCCTTCCAGTCGGCGAAGGCCACCGCGGTGTTGATCGAGATCTTCCGCTTCACCTCGTCCGGGTCGAAGTCGGTGGTGGTCGTGCCGTCCTCGACCTTGCCGAGGCGCGTCGTGGCCCCACAGGCGTGCAGGATCGCTTCGACCAGGGATGTCTTGCCCACCCCGCCGTGTCCGACGAGGGCAACGTTACGAATCTTGGCGGTGTCTAGCGCCATTGCCTGCCTCCCCTAAGGCCCCTGCCCCGCGGATGGAATACCGAAAGAAGGAAGAGGGCGATGTGGGCGGATGCTACCACACGGTCGGGAGACGATAAAGGGGGCGCCGGTTGGCCGGCGCCCCGTCAAGACACCCAGGCCGACTTCGCGCTACTGATTCCGGCCACGCATGGAGGCGGGCTGGCCCGGCAGCTTGAGGCTCTTGCCGGTATTGACGACGCGAATGCGCTTCTTGGTCTCCTCGACCTTGAGGATGGACACGTCACGGTCCATGTAATTGCCGACGTACAGGTACTTGCCATCGGGGCTCCACACCGCGCCTTCGGGGAGCCCGCGCACTTCGATCTCGGCGAGCTTGGTCACCGTCTTGTAGTCGATCTTGAGGATGACCACGCTGCCGGTGCGATTGTAGAACCAGGAGCTCCAGGCGGCGTCGTTGCCGTGCAACAGCATCACCGCGGCGAGGTCACCCTTGGGGCTGATGGCCAGGCCCTCGGGAGCGTCGCCCACGACCACGCGGTCGATGACCCGCGGCGGGGTCGCCTCGAGGTCGATGACGCTGACCGTGTCGACGTTGCCATCGGACCGGCCGCCATTGCCGTTGTCGGCCGTCAGCGCGATCGTGCCGAGCGGCGAGACGTCCACGTTGTAGGGCCAGAGCCCCACGTTCATGTCGTACTTGTTGTACGTCACCTTCTGGCCGTCGACGTCGAGCAGCGCGATCTTGTGGCCGGGGAATTTGGCCGCCAGGGCGCGCTTGCCGTCAGGGGTGAACACCACATGGGCCACCTGCTCGCCCATGGCCACGGTGCCGACCGGCTTGACCTCCTTGCCCAGGATGCTCACCACGCTGATCGAGTTGTCGGCGCGGCAGGCGATGAGCGCCAGGTCGCCCTTGGCATTGATGCTGAGCCCCGAGGGCTGCTTGCCGACCTGCACGGTCGCGATGTGGGTGGGCGGGTTGGTCGTGAGATCGATCACATACAGCTTGTTGTCCGGCACCGGCTTCCACTTCTCGCCGTCCTTCTCCCAATCCATCGGGTTGGCCACGAGGGCCAGCTTCTGGTCGGGCGTGATGGCGAGATTGGTCGGCGGCCCGAAGATCGAGTTCATCAGCGGCAGGTTGGCGACGATCTTCGGCGCCTCCCGATTGCTGATGTCCACGATGGACACCGAGTCCTTGCCTGGCGCCTGGAAGAGGAAGTTCGCGTTCTTGTCGAAGCCGACCTTCTCATCGTTGCCGATGACCATGAGCTGGCCGTGGGCCAGCATCGGCCAAGTCACGAGCAGCGAGATTAGGGCGACCAGCAGGGCACCCCGACGCGTCAGCGAGCCGGTTCGCTCCATCTTCATAGCGGTCTCCTTTTCCCGAGGGTGGCAGGGCGACGGCGCGCGGAGACGATAAGCGGGCGGCGGAGGGTTGTCAATGTTGGCGGGCTGCGAGCTGCCGGGTATGAGATGTATCGACCGAGCTCGATCACGGGGCCCTTGACGGCAGGGGAAGTCTCGGGCATGGTAGGGCCGTTCTGTCGACAATGCTGGCGACAATAAAGCCGACAAAGACTCGGTCCGGGCGCCGGGGCGCAAGACCCTCGCGGGCGCACGCGATCGCGATGCGACTCGAGGCCGAGATCATTGCCGGCGAGCGCAAGCCCCGGGAACGGCTGGTCGAGGTCGACCTGGCGGCTCGCTTCCGCGTGAGCCGGGCTCCGGTTCGGGAGGCTCTCCGGATGCTCGAACGGGAGGGCCTGGTCGTTAGCGACACCCGCGGCGCCCAGGTTGCCGCCATCACCCCCGGCGAGGTTGCCGACATCTTCGAAATCCTCGCCCACCTGGAAGAGCTGTACACCTCGCGAGCCGCCCCGCACCTTAACCCCGAGGCGATGGTGCGCATGCGTGAGGTCGTGAATCAAATGGCGGCCGCCGCCAGCGCGAGCGACGTCCGCCGCTACTTCGATCTCAACATCGAGTTCCACGCGATAATCCGGGATGCCTGCCCGAACCGCCGGCTGGTCACCCTGCTCGACAGCCTCGGTAAGGCCACGCTCCGCTATCGCCACCTCGCGATGTCATTACCCGGACGCCTCCCGGTCTCGCTGGAAGAGCACCGGCGAATCCTCAAGGCCCTGGAAGCCGGTGACGCTCAGGCTGCCGGGCGCTGTGCGCGGGAGAGCGCCGAGCGGGCGTTCGCACAATTGAATCGGTTCTTGACCGACAACCCGCAGCTCATTTGAGCAAAGGAGACTGCATGAGTACCCCGACCGTCCATCCGGACGCCAGCGTCGCTCCCAGTACTCCCCGCGAGGCGGAGCTCCTCGCGATCGCCAACGAGTACAGCTTTCGCGGACGCATGGACAAGCGAACAATCGCCGGCCCGGTCTTCGAGCGAGGGCGCGGATCGATCGTCACCGACGTCAACGGCAAAGATTACCTCGACTTCAACTCGGGCCAGATGTGCGCGGCTCTCGGGCACAACAACCCACGCATCGTCGAAGCCATCAAGGAGAGCTGCGACACCCTCATCCACGCCAGCAGCAGCTACTTCAACGTCAAGGAGATTGCACTGGCGGAGCGTCTGGGAAATCTGGTTCCCCGACCTCTCAAGAAGTCCATGTTCCTCGGCTCGGGGAGCGATTCGAACGAGGCAGCGGTCACCATTGCCAAGAAATACACCGGCGGTTTCGAGGTTGCGAGCCCGCACGTGAGCTTTCACGGCTTCTCTGAAGCGTCACGCGCCCTGACGTTCGCCGGCTGGCATGCGGGCTACGGGCCGATGGCCCCGGGCAGCTATGCAATCATGGCCCCCTACTGTTATCGCTGCCCAATCAACCAGAAATTCCCCAGCTGCGAGCTGGCCTGCCTGAAAGGCAGCATGGAAGTCCTGGATGCGCAGTCGACGGGCAATCTGGCGGCCATCATCACCGAGCCGCTCTTCAGCGCGGGGGGCGTCATTGAGCCGCCGCCCGGCTGGCTCGGGGCGGTGAAGAAGGCCTGCCACGACCGGGGCATGCTCCTGATTTTCGACGAAGCCCAGACCGGGCTCGGCAAGCTCGGGACCATGTTTGCCTGCGAGCAGGAAGGCGTCATTCCCGACATCTTGACCATCTCCAAGCACTTCGGAGGCGGCCTGGAGATCAGCGGGGTCGTGACGACCCCGGAGATCGAAGACGTCGTCTCTTCACGCGGGCTGGTCATCGGGCACTCGCACACCAACGACCCGATCGCCTGCAATGCGGGCCTCGCGAGTCTTAACGTGATCGTCGAAGACAACCTCCCGGACCGAGCACAGCGAGTCGGCAAGTCGTGGAAGGCTCGGCTCGAGATGCTGGCGACGAAGCACGAGATCATCGGGGACGTTCGGGGCCGCGGCTTGATCCAGGGCGTCGAGCTGGTCCGGGATCGAGAGACGAAGGAACCGTACTTCGATGCAGGGCGCGCGATCACGCAGCATTGCCTCGCGAGCGGACTGCTCTTCAGCCTGCGTCGGAACGGAAGCGTTCTGCGGTTCGTTCCGCCCTTCTATACGACCGAGGAGCAGCTCGACCGCGCTGCGGAGATCCTTGACAAGGCGCTCGGCGTGGCACGTGACAACCTCGTCAGGGCTCGATGATCGGACCGCAAGGTCTCGGCAACCATTCACAGGGTTCTCAGGCATCTGCTCGCCGCATGCGGCGAGCGCACAGGAAGGAGGAGCCATGAAGCGGACCCGCACCGTCGCCGTCGTCGCTCTCGCTGCCGCCATGCTCTTGAGTCTGACCGGCCGCGCCGCGGCTCAGTCGACCCTTGAGGTGGTCAAGAAGCGCGGAACCCTCGTTGCCGGTGTGAAGGCCGATTACCCGCCCTTTGGCTACACCGACAAGGACGGGAAGCTGGTGGGCTTCGACATCGACATCATGAACTACCTGGCAAGGAAACTGGGCGTCCAGACCGATCTCCGACCGGTCACCTCCGCGAACCGGATCCCGATGCTTCAAAACGGGACGGTCGACGTGCTGGCGGCGAGCTTCACCATCACAATTGAGCGCGAAAACGTGGTCGACTTCACGATCCCGTACTTCGTGAGCGGCGGAAGCTTTCTGATTCGGAAGGGCTCGGGCATCACCGGGTACACCAGCCTGGCCGGGAAGACGGTCACGTTCACCCAGGGCACGCCGTGGGAGAAGAAAGTCCTTCAGGAGCAACCCAAAGCCAAGGTGCTCGTCTTCCAGGACAAACCCCAGGCCGTCCTCGCCGTCAAGCAGGGGAAGGCCGACGCGTATGTCGACGACGATGTCCCGCTCTACCTCTTCGCCAAGGATCACCCTGAGCTGCAGGTCATCCCCGGTGCCACTGCCAAGGCGCCCATGGCCATCGCCGTTCGCGAGAACGACTCCAAGTGGCGCGACTTCATCAACTTCACCCTGATCGAGATGTGGGAGGACGGAACCTACAAGGCTCTCCATCGCAGGCACTTCGGGGTGGATCCCGATCCAGAGCTCAAAATCTATCCCTGGAAGCTGTAGGGCCCCCGACGCCTCGGGGGAAGGAAGGAAACTCGCCAGGCCGGACCGATGGGCTACCAGTTCGACTGGAGCGTCCTCCTCACCTACCGCCACCTGCTCTGGAATGGCCTGCTCCTGACCGTCGAGCTTTCCGCCGCGGCCATGGCCTCGGCTCTCGTCGTGGGAAGCCTGGTTGGGATCGGACGCAGCTCCGAAGTGGTCTGGCTCCGGCGGGCTCTCGCCGCCGCCATTGAGTTCTTCCGCAATATCCCTCTCATCGTTCAGTTCTTCTTCTGGTACTTCGCGGCCGGCCTGGAAACCTGGCCGGCCGCCTTCCTCGGGCTCACCGTGTATTCGAGCGCCTACATCGGCGAGGTTGTCCGGGCGGGCATCCAATCGATCCCACGCACTCAGATCGAGGCCGCGCGGTCGACCGGGATGACCCCCTACCAGGTGATCCGCTATGTGGTCTTCCCGCAGGCATTCATGCGAATCATCCCCCCGCTGGCGATCGAGTTCATCAATGTCATAAAGAACTCTTCTATCGCGATGACGATTGGCCTCGCTGAGCTGACATTCCAGACCCAGCAGATCGAGTCCCAGACCTTCCGCGGCTTCGAGGCCGCGACAGCCATCACCTTGCTTTACGTCGTCCTAGCTCTTGTGATCGTCCTAGGAATGAACCTCCTCGAGCGCACACTCCGGCTCGACCTGAGGATTGGCTAGCGTGGATCTGTGGGTGATCGTCGAGAATCTTCCCTACATGCTGTCGGGGCTGCAGTGGACGGTGCTCCTGGCTTCCATCAGCATGGTCGGCAGCTTCGTCGCCGGGATCGTCTTCGCCGTGCTTCGGCTGTCCCCCTATCGCTGGCTGCGCTGGCCGGCCATTCTCTACATCGACATCATGCGGACGATTCCGCTGATCATGGTGATCTTCTGGGTGTTTTTCCTGATTCCGGTCCTCACCGGACAGCCCACCACGCCCGTGAAGGCCGCCCTGCTGGCCCTCATCGCCTTCAACACCAGTTACATGGCTGAGGTCATCCGCGCCGGCATCCAGTCGGTTCCCCGTGGTCAGATGGAGGCCGCACGCGCGTGCGGGCTGAGTTACCTCCAGGCCATGCGCTTCGTCATCCTGCCCCAGGCCATCAAGAACATGGTGCCGGCACTCGTCAATCGCTTCATCGCCCTCTTCATGGGCACATCCCTCGTCTACATTATCGGCGTTACCGAGTTCTTCCGAGCGGCCAACAATGTGAACAACCGAGTCTACCGCTCGTACGAGATTTTCGGGTTCGTCGCGATTGTCTATTTCGTGTGCTGCTACTCGCTGTCGCTGCTGAGCCGAGTCTTCGAACGGCGGCTGACACGGGCCGAACGGTTCACCGCCCGGCTCAGGCCCGTGCTGGTCGAAGGTGAGGCCGTAGCGCTCGGCGGCCTCAGTTCCGAGCGGCCGGCCGAACTTCTGGATACAAGCCCTCGACGTTCGCGGTAGGGAACAGCCCGAAGCCGTGTTGTTAGCGGCAGGCGCGAGCGGACGAGCCCTACGGGCGGACGACTTTGTTGGCCAGGACTCCGATGTTTTCCACCTCGGCCTCGATGCGATCCCCGGCTTTGAGGAAGTTGCCGCTGGCAGCGCCCACACCGTCCGGCGTGCCGGTGGCGATGATGTCACCCGGCAGCAGGGTCATGGACTGGGAGAGCACCTCGATGCACTGGGCCACGGGGAAGATCATCTTCGAGGTGTGACTCGACTGGCGCACCTGGCCGTTGACACGCAGCGAGATCCCCAGAGTCTGGGGATCGGGCAGCTCGTCGGCGGTGATCAGCACGGGCCCCATGGGGCAGAAGGTGTCGAGCGACTTGCCCTTGAACCACTGATTGTGGCGCTTCTGCAGGTCCCGCGCGGTCACGTCGTTGATCACGGTGTAGCCGAAGACGCGCTTGAGGGCCTCCTCCCGTGGGATGTCGCGGCCGCCGGTGCCGATGACCACGGCCAGCTCGACCTCGTAGTCGAGCTCCTTGGTGACCGCGTGATGGATGACGTCGTCCCCGGGCCCGACCACCGCGGTATTCGGCTTGGTGAAGTACACGGGGTACTCGGGTACGGCGGCGCCACGCTCGGCGGCGTGGTCGGCGTAGTTGCGGCCGAGGCAGAAGATGTTGCGGGCGGGCGATGGGATCGGGGCCAGCAGCCGCACGCGCTTGAGCGGATAGGCCAGCCGGCGCTTGGCCAGCTCTTCGATGGCCTGCTGGTCCACCAGCCCCTTGCCGTACTCCCAGGCCTCGTGGGCCAGCCGGAGCGTGGCCTCGCCGCCCTGGATCAGCGCGAGCATCGTGAGCGGGAAACCGCCGCGCCCGCGCCTGACGGTGCCGCGCTGGGCGGCAAGGTCCTTGGCGAGGCCGCCCAGGTCCAGCACGCGCTCGTGCCAGACGGCGCCGAGCTTGGGCTCCCCACGGCCGCGGCGGAAGGTGACGAGCTGCATGGGTCGGGCTAGCCGCTGACCGCGACGGCGCCGCTGCGGGGCGGCAGCGTCTTGCCGGCCGCCTTGGCCATGTCCTCGAGCTCGCGAGGCAGCCCGAAGCGGACGTCCTCCTCGACCACGTGCACCTCACGCACCGCGGCCGGGCACTTGCGGCGCAGCTCGTCCACGACCTCGGAGACCAGGAACTCCGGCGTCGAGGCGCCCGCGGTGACGCCGACGCGGCCGGCGCCCTCGAGCCACTCGGCCCGGATGTCGTTCTTGTCGTTGATCAGGTAGGAGGGCGTGCCCATCACCGTCGAGACCTCGACGAGCCGATTCGCGTTGGAGCTGTTGGCGGCGCCGATGACGAGCAGCACGTCCACCTCGCCCGCGACGGTCTTCACCGCCGCCTGCCGGTTCTGGGTCGCGTAGCAGATGTCGTCCTTGGCCGGCCCCACGATCTTCGGGAAGCGGCGGCGGAGCGCCTCGACGCAGTCCCGCGTGTCGTCCACGCTGAGCGTCGTCTGCGTCAAGTACGCGACCTTGTTCGGATCGGCCACGTCGAGCTTGTCCACGTCCTCGGGGTGGGCGATGAGGAACATGCGGTCGGGCGCCTCACCCATGGTCCCGACGACCTCGTCATGGTCGGCGTGGCCCACCAGGATGATCGAGTAGCCTTCGCGCGCATACCGGATCGCTTCGAGGTGGACCTTGGTGACGAGCGGGCACGTGGCGTCGATGACCCGCAGTCCGCGGCGCTGGGCCTCGCCGCGCACCGCCGGGGAGACGCCGTGGGCGCTGAAGATCACCGTGGCGTTGTCCGGCACCTCGTCCAGCTCGTCCACGAAATGGGCACCCTTGGCCCGCAGCGCTTCCACGACATGCCGGTTGTGGACGATCTCCTTGCGCACGTAGATCGGGTGCGGGCAGACCTGCAGGGCGAGCTCGACGATGTCGATGGCGCGGTCGACGCCGGCGCAGAAGCCGCGCGGGCCGGCGAGGATGATCTGCTGCAGCGGATTGGTCGTCATGGGCTCCCCGAATTCCTTACCGGGCGTCCCAGCCAGTATAACGGGCGGACCTCCAGCCCTCAACTCTCACTTGAAGTAATAGGTCAGCCCGATGACCCCGGAGTCCGAGTTGAAGCCGCGATTAGGACGGGAGGTGTTGCCATTGGAAATGTGCTGGAAGCGGTACCCGGCGTTGATCGCCATGTGCGGGGTCACGAAGTAGGACAGCCCCGCCCCCGCCTCGAGAACTAAGGTGAAGGTGGAGCGGATCTCCATGACCTTGAGGCTGGTCCCGGCGGCCCCGGCCGTCGCCTCGAGATAGGGGACCACGGGGCCGAAGCCGAGGGCATGATAGCGGAAGGCCAGCTTGAGCCCCTCGGCCGTCGCCGTGTCGGGCTCCATGTAGTACTGGAACCACCCCTCGAGGCCGGTTTCGAGCGCGCCCTTGATCCAGCCCTTGCCGAACTGCTCGAAGGGGAAGTAGCCGACGCGAGGCTCGAAATTCACGAAGGAGACCCCGGAGATCGTCCGGTGGTTCTCCACGTTGTTCTGCTCGCCGCCGCCCAGCTGCAGCCCGACCGCCCAGGTCCCCTTGGTCAGCACTGTCTCGCCGTCCACGGCCGCAGCAGCCGTCGGCAGGATCCAGGCCAGGAGCATCGCTCCCAGCAGCGCCCGGCCCAACACTCGCGCTCGGATCATCTGGCCTCGATCATTCTCGCGGGTCGATGCACACCTTCAGCGCCTGGCCACGCTCCATGAGACCGAGCGCCTCCGGCACCCGCCCCAGCCCCATGCGGTGGCTGATCAGCGCATCCGCGGCGACGGCATCGGACTGGAGCACCTCCACCGCCTGTCGGATCAGCGCGGGCGTATGGTGAAACGCCCCGACCAGGGCGAGCTCATCATAGTGCGCCCGACGCGTGTCTAGCCGAACGGTCGTGCCGGGCGCGCAACCCCCAAAGAATATCACGCTCCCCCCTTTTCCAACCGCAGCCATGGCCGCCTCCCACACCTCGGGCCGTCCCGTGGCGTCCACGGCCACCTCCACCCCGCGACCCGCGGTAAGTCGCTGGATTTCCTGGACGATGTCTGGTGCGGCCGCGAAATCCAGGCACTCGGCGACCCTGAGCCGGCGCACCTGGTCGAGCCGCCAACCGGCCTTGCCCACGAGGAGCACGCGCGCCTTCTGCTGGGCGGCCACCATGCTCAGCAGACACCCCAGCGGCCCGTGGCCGAAGACCGCCACGGTCATGCCGGGCTCCACACGGCCGCGCTCGATTCCAAGGAGCGCGCACGCCAGCGGCTCAGTGAACGCCGCCCGCTGCGCGGGCAGCACGGATCCGATGGACACCACGTTCTTTTCCACAAGTCGCGAGGGCAGCGCGATGAACTCACCGTAGGCGCCGTTGACGAAGAGCAGATCCTCGCAGAGGTTGGGCCGTCCGGCGCGGCACAGCGGGCAGAGACCGCAGGGCGCCGAGTTGGCGGCGACGACGCGGTCCCCTTCGCGGAACCCATGGACGCCCCGGCCGACCGCGGACACCGTTCCCGCCAGCTCGTGACCGAACACCGTCGGCACGTGAGGGATCATGACCGGGTGGCCGCGGCGGAGCGTCTTGACGTCGGTGCCGCAGGTCAGCGCCGCCTCGACGCGGACGACGAGCTCCCCCGCCCCCGGCTCGGGCGTCGGGATCTCCTCGAAGCGGAGATCGCCTGGACCGTAGAAGACCTGGGCCTTCACGGCTCGTATTTCAAGGTGTTACGTACACCTTGACCGCTTCCTGGCGGCGCATGAGAGCGATGCCGTCGGCCAGGCGCCCAAGCGGCAGCCGGTGGCTGATCAAGCCGTCCGCGGAAACGGCGCCAGCCGCGAGCAGGGCGAAGGCCTCGGCCAGATCGACCGGCGAGGAGGAGTAGGTCGCGGTGACCGTGAGCTCGCGGTGATAGAGCGCGTCCAGCGCCAACGGAAGCGCCTCTCCCGAACCACCCGCAAAGTAGTGGAGCGCGCCACCGTCCCGCACGCGGGCCGCCGCCCACGGCAGCACGGCGGCGCCGCCGGCGGTGATGATGACGGCGTCGGCGCCGCGCGCCGCGGTCATCTCCCGGAGCGACCCGTCCAGCGCCGCCTCATTCTCCCCCACCACGGCGCCGAATCGGCGCCCCAGTTCCCGACGCTCTCCCACGAGATCGCTGCCCAGCACCTGGACGCGGCGGAGCCGCAGCGACTGAACGAAGAGACAGCCGATGGACCCGAGCCCGACGACGAGGGCCGTGTCCCCCTGGCCGAGTCCGGCGCGGCGAATGGCGCGCAGGCAGCAGGCCAGCGGCTCGGTGAACGAGGCGGCCTCGTCGCTCAGGTGCTCGGGGATCGCGAAGGCGGCGTGCGCGACATTGGGCGCGGGAACCCGGCACAGCTCGGCGAAGCCACCCGGGTCGAGATTGCTCTCCTTGAAGGCCCGGCACATCGAAGGGCTGCCGCGGCGGCAGTAGTGGCAGCGGAAGCACGGGACATGGTGGGCCGCGACCACGCGCTGATCGAGGGCAAAGCCCGTAACGCCGGCACCGACGCCGATCACCTCGCCTACCACCTCATGGCCGAAGACGGCCGGCGGACAGACGGTCCCGCTCACAAACTTGACGAGGTCCGAGCCGCAGAGGCCGCAGCCGCGGACCCTGAGCAGCAGCTCGCCCGGTCCCGCGGCAGGCTCGGGCCAGTCCCTCAGCTGGATCGAGCCCGGGCCGGTATAGACCGCGGCTCTCAAGCCTTGACCCTGACGCGCTCGCCCCAGCGCGCCTTGGCCCAGCAGCGGATCGCGATGGCGACCTTGCGGTGCGCCGACAGCGCGACGCGCTCGCCGAAGACCTGAAAGCGGCGCTTCTCCATGGCGCGCAGCAGCGAGAAGTACGTGTGGCCCATGATCTCGGCCGCAAAGAGACGGTGCCGGTCACCGACCGGCAGCGCGGCCCAGGCCCGCCCGTAGTATTCGCGCGCGCGCGCCGCCTCGAAGCCCATCAGCGCCACAAACTCTGGGGTATACCGCCCCACCGCCAGGTCCTCCGCGGTCACGCCGAAGCGCCGCAGATCCTCTTGGGGCAGATAGACGTGCCCCGCCCGCGCATCGGCCTGAACGTCGCGGAGGATGTTGGTCAGCTGCAGGGCGATGCCGAGGTTGACCGCGTACTCGCGGGCACGCAGGTCGGAAT
>DASSSH010000210.1:0-17007 GCA_035708525.1 Candidatus Methylomirabilota bacterium | reverse complement strand
CAGTTCACCGCGAACACGATGTCGACGGCCTACGAGATGCTCGGCATCTCGCCCATGGGGTGGAACGGGGTGCCGGCCATCGATCCCCGCAAGGAAGAGGTCGCCTACGAGTGCGGCAAGCTCGTCATGGAGCTCGTCCGCAAGGGCATCACGCCGCGCTCGCTCATCACGCGCAAGAGCTTCGAAAACGCCGTCGCCGGCGTCATGGCCACCGGGGGCTCGACCAACGCGGCGCTGCACCTGCCGGCCACGGCGCGGGACTTCGGCATCAAGCTCACCATCGACGACTTCGACCGGATCGCGCGCAAGACCCCGGTCCTCGCGGACCTCAAGCCCTGGGGCACCTACACGGCGCCGGAGATGTACGCGGCCGGAGGCATGGCCGTGGTCGGGAAGCGGCTCCTGGAGGCGGGCATTCTGCGTGGCAACGAGAAGACCGTCACCGGCCGGACGATCGGCGAGGAGGTCAACGCTGCGAAAGAAACGGCGGGACAGCAGGTGATCAAGTCCCTCGCGAAGCCGATCAAGCCCAGCGGAGGGATCGCGGTCTTGCGCGGCAACCTGGCGCCCGGCGGCTGCGTCGTCAAGCTCTCAGGCCACGAGCGCTACGCTCACCGTGGCCCCGCCCGCGTCTTCGAGCGGGAGGAGGACGCCTTCCAGGCGGTCAAGAAGGGCAAGATTAAGGCGAATGACGTGATCGTCATCCGCTACGAAGGACCCAAGGGTGGGCCCGGAATGCGCGAGATGCTCCACGTCACCGGCGCGCTCCAGGGCGCTGGTCTGGGCGACAGCGTGGCGCTGATGACCGACGGGCGTTTCTCGGGGGCGACCCACGGGCTCATGATCGCCCACATCGTCCCGGAGGCCGCTGAGCGGGGGCCCATCGCTGCGCTCAAGAGCGGCGACATGATCAGCATCGACGTCAAGAAGCGGCGGCTGGATGTGGAGCTCCCGACCGCCGAGATCAAGAAGCGCCTGGCCAAGTGGAAGGCGCCCAAGCCGCGTTACACCAGCGGGGTATTCCAGAAATACGCCGCGCTGGTCTCGAACGCCTCCGAAGGCGCCATCACCTAACCGGGCGAGCGCATCTCGCTCGGCGGCCGGGGCGGCCTCATGCCTGCGGCGGCCTCGAAGGCGGATTCGTGGACAGCCTGGTCCTGAAGCTCGTCCTGACGCCGGCCCTCATCGGCGGCGCCAGCCTCGCAGGACGCCGGTGGGGTCCGGGCGTGAGCGGCTGGCTCGTGGGACTGCCGCTCACCTCGGCGCCCATCGCGGTCTTCCTGGCCCTCGAGCAGGGTGGGGGGTTCGCCGCGACGGCGGCCCTGGGCACCATGGCGGGCACGATCTCGCAGGCGGCCTTCGGCGTGGCCTACGCCTGGCTGGCGCTCCGTCGGGGTCTTCCGGCGGCCATCGCGGGTGGGATCCTTGCCTTCGCGGTCTCCACGGCAGCGCTCCAGCGCGCGCCCTCATTCCCCGCGGCACTGTTCGCCGCGGCCATCCTCGCGCTCGTCGCGTCGCTGCGGCTCATGCCTGCGGATCGCTCACCTGGAGCCTCGGGATCCGCGCCGCTGCCGGCATGGGACATCCCCGCCAGGATGGCCGTGGCGACGGCCTTCGTGCTGCTCCTCACCGGCGTCGCCGGGATGCTCGGCCCTCGGTTGACCGGACTCCTGGCACCCTTCCCCCTCTACGCGGCCATCCTGGCCGTCTTCGCTCACCGCCTCGAGGGGCCCGCGGCCGCGGCGCGGGTGCTGAGAGGTCTCCTGCTCGGCCTGTTCGGCTTCGCGGGATTCTTTCTCGTCTTCGCCGCCCTCATCGAATCGGCGGGGATCGTCCTCGCGGTGGCGGCGGCGACCGCGGTCACGCTGGCGCTTCAGGCGGGTTCCTTCTGGGCGCTTCGTCAGGGCCTCTCGTCCCGGAACGGCTAGGGGCCATCGAACGAATTCGGACCAGGACCGAGGCCCGACTTCACGTGCCGGGCCAAATAACGAGCCAGACGAGGCCCGTGGCAGTTCGAGCTGAGCCGCGCAGCGGCGAGGCGAGGGCTGAGTTGATCTGGCGACGTTAGTTGGAACGGGACTAGGTGAGGCGGATGTCGAGCCACCCCTGCGGCGTGACGAGGGCACGCTCGCCGGCGCGAATCAGCACCGTCGTGGTTGGGGATTCGAAGATCGCGGCGCCTTTGATCTCATCACCCGGGCGCAGGGATTCGAGGTTGTAGACCGGCACCTCCAGCCACCGCTCGAGATAGACACGGCGGGTGCGCGGGGCGGATCCGGGGCCGACGGCTTCGCGCGCCTGCTCGGAGGGCAGGGTGGGAAGCTCCCCCACGACCGCCAGCCGCGCGTTCACCAGCACCGCTTCTTGACCGGGAGCGCTGTAGGTATAGAGCTCCTCGTGGCGGCGATGGAACCGGGCGACGACCTGCTCGATGAAGTCCTCTGCCTTCGGATCCACGCCGTCCAACGAGACGGTGATCTCGAACGTCTGCTCGCCATAGCGCATGTCCACCGCGCGCCGGACGCTGACGGCGCCCCCGAAGGCCTTGGCCATGCGCCGGCGCCCCTCCGCCTCCATCTCGGCGAACAGCCGCCTCAAACGCGCGGAGCCCACGTGCAGGGCCTCGCCGACGTGGGTGCGGACGAACTCGTAGCGGAGGTCCGTGGCGAGCATGCCCCAGGCCGAGAGTACCGAGGCCACGCGCGGGACCACCACGCGGCCGATCTCGAGCATGCGGGCGACCTCGGTGATGTGCAGTCCCGCCGCGCCGCCGAACGACAGCAGCGCGAAGCGGCGCGGATCGGCGCCCCGCCGCACCGAGACGATGCGGATTCCTTCAGCCATGTTGGTGTTCACGACGCGATGAATTCCCTCGGCAGCGGCGATGGGCGGGATGCCGAGCTGACGGCCGATCCGCTCGACGGCGCGATGGGCGGCTCCGGCGTCGAGCCGCTGGCGGCCGCCCAGGAAATTGGACGGGTCGAGCAGCCCCAGGACCACGTTGGCGTCGGTGACCGTCGCGGTGCTACCCCCGTGCCCGTAGCAGGCCGGCCCCGGATCGGCGCCGGCGCTCTCCGGTCCCACGTGGAGGATGCCGCCGGCGTCCACGCGTGCCATGGAGCCGCCCCCGGCGCCGAGGGTATGGATGTCGATGGCGGGCAGCGCCACCTTCTGGCCGGCGACCGCCTTGTCACCCGAGAGATGGGGCTCGCCGCGCTCGATCAGCGCGATGTCGGTGCTGGTGCCGCCCATATCGAAGGTGATGAGGTTGCCCTCGCCGAGGAGCCGCGCCGCGTGACGGCCACCCGCGATGCCGCCGGCAGGGCCGGAAAGGACCGCGCCGGAGGCGAGGCGCACCGAGTCGCCGATCGTCGCCACGCCGCCATGGGACTGCATGATGAGCACTTCCCCCGGGTAGCCGGCCGACCGCAGCCGCCCGCCGAGGCGCTCGAGGTAACGGCCGAGAGCCGGGCCGACATAGGCATTGACGACCGTGGTGCAGAAGCGCTCGTACTCTTTGATCTGAGGCAGCACCTCCGAGGACAGCGAGATGTAGACCTCCGGCATGAGTCGCTCGAGAGCCTTCCGCGTGGCCTGCTCGTGGCGTGGATCGCGATAGGAGTGCAGGTAGCAGACGGCCACGGCGTTGACGCTGGCCGCCTTGAGCCGCCGGATGGCGGCCTCGAGAGAGCGGCGATCGAGCGGCACCTCCGCGCGCCCGTCGAACCGCATTCGTTCCCGCACGTCGAGGCGGCGGGCGCGAGGCACGAGCGGCACCGGCGGCGGGACGCGCAGATTGTAGCGATCATCCTTGAGCCCCTCGCGCATCTCGATGATGTCTCGGTGCCCTTCGGTGGTGAGCATGCCCACCCGGGCGCCCTTCCGTTCGAGGAGGGCGTTGGTGGCCACCGTCGTGCCGTGAACGATGAGGTCGGTCCGGCCGAGGAGCCCCGGGAGGTCCAGCCCCAGCTCGCCGGCCAGCAGCCCGAGCCCATCCATCACGCCCATCGAAGGGTCGGTAGGAGTCGAAGCCGATTTGGCGAGGGTGGTCCGCGCGGATTGGTCCACGGCGACGAGATCCGTGAACGTTCCGCCGACGTCGATGCCGATACGGTACATCAGCGTCCATTCCTCCGGCGTGCGGAGACGAAGCGGTTCTCCCGATCCCGCGCGCGGGCGGCCTTGTCGCGCCGACCGGGCGGGCCATAGCCCCCGCCGCCGGCCGATTCGATCTCGAACACCGCTTCGGGCGGGATCGGAATGCCGACCTCTTTCGTCTTGAGCACGCGGACGGCGCGCCCCGCCCTCATCCGGTAGCGGTGGGGAAGGCCGTCCTTGCCTCCCAGAATTCCGTAGGCTGGGTAGCGGACCCCGTCGCCCGCCGTATTGCCCTTGGCCATCTGGGTCGTCTCCATCCGCAGCTCGAGGATGGAGCCGACGCCGCCCCGGAAGCGGCCGTCGCCGCCCGAGTCCGGGCGAAATTCGTGGCGCGTGAAGAAGAGCGGAAAGCGCGTCTCGGCTACCTCCACACTGCCGAACTTGATTCCCCCCGCTGCCTGGCCTTCGCCGGCCGTCTCCCAGCCGTCGCCGGCCGCCGAGGCCCCACCGCCCCCGCGGGCGTGGAAGAGGTGCCAGATGAACGGGCGGTTGTTGCGAGGATTCATCCCGGAGATCGCGATCCGGAACCGGCGGGACCAGCCCGCGATGACCCGGTCGGGGCAGCTACGGGCCAATGCCTTGATCACGACCTCGCCGATTTCCTGGGCGCAGTGGTTGGTGCAGAGCGTGAGCGGTGCGGGCGGGTAGGGCCAAACCACGGTGCCCTGCTTGACCTTGACCGTGACGGCGCGGAACATCCCGTCGTTCTTGGGCGTGCGCGGGTCGATGAGATACGCGAGGGCCATGTAGACCGACGCCATGGTGTTGGGATACGAGGAGTTGACGAAGCCGGTCACCTGCGGATGCGAGTCGGTCAGGTCTACCACGAGGCTGTCGCCGCGCTTCGTGACGGTGGCGCGGATCCGGATGTCGCGCGCCCCGTGGCCGTCGTCGTCGAGGAACTGCTCGGCGCGATAGACTCCGTCCTTCCACTGGCGGATGCACTCGCGCGTCTGTCGCTCCGCGCCGTCGAGGATCTCGCCCACGGCGGCGAGCGCGGTCTCGAGCCCGTACTCCTCGACCAGCTTCAGAATGCGGCGCTCGCCCAGCCGCGCCGAGCCGATCATGGCGCGCAGATCGCCCTGGAAGTCGCGCGGGTGGCGCACGTTGGTCGCCACCATCTGGAGCAGGTCGTCACGCAGCTCGCCCCGGTCGTACAGCTTGAGTGGCGTGATCCGGATGCCTTCCTGCCAGATCTCCGTGGCCGCTGGATTGTACGTGCCATGGGTCGCGCCGCCGATGTCGTGCTGGTGGGCGCGGTTGATGGACCAGAAGGCCAGCCGGTCGCCCACGAAGACGGGGAGCAGGACGGTGAGATCGGGCAGGTGGTTGTTGCCGTGGTAGGGGTCGTTGAGGAGGAACAGATCACCGGGGTTGATGCGACCGCGGAAATACTCGGCCACCGACTGAACGGCCCAGGGCAGCGCGCCCACGTGGATGGGCACGTGCTCGGCCTGAGCGGCCAGGCGTCCCTGCCCGTCGAAGAGCGCCGTCGAGAAATCGCGGCTCGAATTGAGGATCTGCGAGTATGCGGTCCGCAGCATGGCCTCGCCCATCTCTTGCACGATGGACTCGAGCCGGTGCTGGATGACCGAGACGGTGATGCGATCCGGTGGCATGGGCGCTCCTGGCTCAACGATGAGCCTCGGCTGTGGGCTGACTATACATGGTCTCGGGAGGGCTGGGAAGCCAAGCGGTTGTGACCCAGCCCTCCGAGATTCGCGGACTTACGAGGACAGGGCCGGACAGCAGATCCCGATCCTCTCGCCGATCCCGAGGTCGTTCAGCACATGGCCAGCACATGGAACTGGCCCGAGGGCGCGCCTTCTTGACAGATTGACAAGAAGCGTATACATTGTAGTCGCTGGACCCAATAGGGAGGAGGGCGAGCCATGAAGGGGAGGATCGTACGAAAGAAGTCTGGCGCTGCGACGATGACGGCGGCGCCAGCGCCGGTCCCCGTGCGCTTCGGAGGGGAGGAGCGCCCTTGGCTCCTGCTGCTCCAGGCCCGCGCCCAGGCCCAGGACCGTTCGGTGTCCGGCCAGATCAAGCACTACGCGAAGCTCGCCATGATCGCTGAGGACAACCCTGACCTGCCCCTGTCGATGATCCAGGGCATCCTCGAGGCCCGGGAGGAGCTGAAGGCGGGGCTCGGCCAGCCGTATCAGTGGGGGGTCATTGAGTAAGCCCTCAGCCAAGCCAGACCGCCAGGTCATCCAGGCCCCGCGGTTCGGGAAGGCGAAGAAGCGTCTTCCCGCCGCGGCGCAGCTGTCTGTTGACGAGGCCGTGAGAGGGATCCAGGCGGAGCCCCGGTCTGGGGATCCCAAGACCGGGGCCCTGAAGGGCGTTCGCGTGGTCAAATTCAAGGTGAATCAGCAGCAGCTCCTGCTGGCCTACCAATTTGATGCCCGGCGGAACATCATCGAGGTTCTGGACGTCGGTCCCCACGAGAATTTCTACAGGGAGCTGCAGAAGTACATGGACGCGAGGTAAGGGTGGCCGACAGAGGCGATAAACTGGCTCGAGCCTACGCACGGCTCGTGGGCTTGAAGGAGAGCCTCCGTGACGGGGTCAGCATCCCCGAGCGTTACGTCGAAGAATATCACGGGGCCCTGACCCACCTCGGGGAGATCGGCGTCGACAGCTGAAGTTCCGGATTCCCGCGAGGGACATCGATCGAATCTTAGTCTCCGGCATACTACGTCACCGGCGAGCGCCACTATTCAGAGGACCGCTATGTCGCGCGGCCGCTGCTGCTCGCGAAGCTGAGCGCTATCTTGATCTACTTCTCGATCCAGGATCCCGTCGCTGGAGAGAGCCGCCGCATCGGCTTTAATCCGGGGGGAGAGTGAAATTGAAAACGACGTGGACGCCGCTGATCCGATTGGTATTCACCGCGGCCACCGCGGGAGTCGGTGCGCGGAAGCAGCCGAGTTCCTCGCGAACCTCAATCCGCCGTGCGTGATTCAGTTTCAGATCTGCGGGCAAGAGTTCGAGCGCCAGGTCCACATGCTTGAGAGCTCGAGCAACTACCTGCTGAGCACTTAGCCAACCGTAGGGCCCGATCGGTTTAAGATAGGTCCGGCGGGCTAGGCGCCGGCCGTACACCGGCGCTGAACGGGCCGTCCCGGCGGCCCCCCCCGCTGCCTCGAATCCGGGAGCTCTCCTGGGGAGGGAGCGCGCGCCGAAGAAGAAAACCCATCGTCGCCGAGCGGCCCTGAAGTTCCCGCTCCGTCGGCCTGTCTATACATGGTCCAGGGAGCGTTTTGGAAGCGAGGGGTTATGGGGGTGCCCCTCCAGGAATCGCGGACTTGCGAGGACGGCTGTGACAGCCGAGGACAGATGCGCGCATCAATGCGAGCTCGTTTAGCACATGGTCGAGGTGGGAATTGACGGGACTCAGACAGCGGTAGAATCCTCGCGGGCCTAGGGTCGCTCCCGAATAGCCGCTTCCCTGGCGGCGTGGCCCGCGATCTCCTTCCGCAGGGCGCTCCCAGGGAGAGCGATGCGCAAGACGAAGCAGGCCCCGAAGCCCGCCGGCAGTGTCCTTGACCGTCGCCGAGCTCCGCGATCGGCTCCTCAGCCGCGCGCCGCCGCCGGACGCTTGCGCGCGTGACACAGTGCGAAGCCAAGGTCAAGGAGATCCTAGCCCAGCCGGCGACGGATCCCTGGATACCTGTATCGCTCGCATGCAAGGACTACTAGCAGCGGCTCGGCGTGACCTTTAATACGGCAATCAGGCCGACTCGCGGATGGGCGAGATTGAGAGACTCGCCAGCCACATGGACCGGCTGGGGTTGAGTTACGCTATCCCAATCGATCTGGGGCTCGAGGCGATCGAGAAGGTCCGGCGGTTAACGACTGAGCAAATCATGGCCATCAGGGCGGGGCAGAAGCCCGCATGGTGGAGCGGCCGGTGATGGAGCTGCTGGCATGAGGAAAATCCTGTCCCCGACGTTGGTCGAGCCGAGCCGGGCATGAGCGGGGAGCCGCGGCCACCCACGTCCGACCTGTCGACGCCGTCCCGCTTCTGGCGACGGCTCGGCGCCGAGCATACCGACGCGCTGGATCGGCACGGCATGGAGCGCGTCAAGCGCACACAAGCGCTGCGCTACTTCACATGGCGCTGGCGTCCGGGGAAGCTAGCCCGCAGCGAGCAGTTGCGATTCCTCGTGCGGCACAGCCACGCCAGCGATTGGCGTGCTGCGCTGCGCCTGCCATGGGGCGCCTCGGGCCCCGAATGGGACGGGGTCGAATGGTCCGGATCGGAACGGCGTGCGTACGTGCTCGCGGTTCGGCTGCTGTGGTGCTACGCATTACGTCATGGCGATCCTGTGGTGATCGCGCTCGACGAGCCCACGCTCGGCGCGCCGCTTCCGGTACGGCTCGGCGGCCAACTCATCTCGCAGGACCTCGCGAACAGTGCGCTCGAGGTGACGGCCATCGTGCGCGCGCTCGGCGACCACCAACCGACGAGGATCGTCGAGATCGGGGCGGGCTATGGCCGCAGCGCGTACGCGCTGCTCCATCGGTTTCCCAATGCGCGCTACACCGTTGTTGACATCGAGCCCGCGGCGTCGATCTCGCGCTGGTACCTCAGCACGTTGTTCCCAGGACGCGTCGAGGTGATCGATCCCAGCGCCGCCGGCGCGCTCTCCGCTGGCGGGTTCGACCTCGGCCTGTCGATCTCCAGCCTCCAGGAGATGCGCGCTGATCAGATCGACGGCTACCTCTCGCTCCTCGATCGCGTGTGCGCGGGCGGCACCGTCTACCTCAAGCAGTGGGCCGAGTGGCACAACCCCGACGACGACACGGTCGCGCGCTTGGCCGACTACCCGATCCCAGCGCGCTGGCAGCTGCGCTTCACAGGACGATGCCCCGTGCAGACGCACTTCACACAAGCCGCGTGGGTGGTGCCCGCCGCCGAGCCTGGGGCGTGGCGGGCCAAGTGACGAATGATCGCCGCCATGTTCACCGGATGACGCCCAACCGAGACGAGGCCCTCGTTATCTTCGATGGGTCGGGACCTCTTCAAGTCGCTCAGACACGGAATCGCCCATTCGTTTCGGCCGAAGCCGATCGTGCTGCGCGACGGGACGCGGCTCTGGGTCACCGTGAATTGGGGCACCAGGCCGCCGCACTTGGGTCCGCGACGTCACCACCGGGTATCTGGGTGAACCTTCCAACGATGCAGGCCGACTTTGAAGCGATGCTGAACAAGTATCGTGGCCATTTCCAAAAGACCTCGAGGCTGGGCCGGGAGCCCTCAAAGCGATGGCAGACGGAATCGGTTCAGCGAGCGAGCAAAGAGACTGACAGTGCGTGGCATGCGTTCCTCAAAAGCACAGAGCCGGACACAACAACCGACGAAAGGAGGAGCTAATGGCAACGCTGCAACGGCGCACCTGGTGGAGCCGCGGCCCGACGGGCCACCGGGTCCGGAAGATCGCCTGGGGCTACACGCTCCAGGTCGAGGGCAAACAGAACGCCGTCGAGAAGGCCCAGCTCCGCGACGTCACCTTCCACACGCTCCGCCACACCTTCGCCAGTCACTTCATGATGCGCGGCGGCAACCTGTTCGATCTCCAGAAGGTCCTGGGCCACAAGGACATCAAGATGACCATGCGCTACGCCCATCTCTCGCCGGCATCTGCGGGTCTCCGTGGAGCGCATGGAGGGGATCACCCTCTCGATCCCGGGCGGTTTCAGCACACAGTCAGCCCACACCCCCTCCGCGCAAGAGCAGGACGCCATTTCGACACGTAGTTAGCCGTTCCGTGGGCCGTCTATACATCGGGAACGGCTTCGCGGTATACTCCCGGCCGCCGAGAGCCCTCGACCCGAAGGGCACGCTGTGCCAATTCCCGCCAAAAGGAGGCTGGTTATGGCTCAAACCCGCCGGCAATTTCTCAAGACAACCGCCGTCGGCGCCGGCGCCCTGTCCGGAACCCTCGCCTTCCCCATGGTGTCGCGCGCCCAGGCCAAGAAGCTCACGGTCTGGTGGAACCGCGGCTACTACAAGGAAGAAGACGAGGCGATGCTGAAGATCGCCGAGGAGTTCAAGAAGGCGAAGAACGTCGACCTGGACATCTCGTTCACGATCCAGGAAGACCTCCTCAAGAAGATCATCAGCGCGCTGACTGCCCGCCGCGGACCGGACGTGGCCTTCTGCTTCTACAACGACTGGGAGGTCGTGCCGAAGTACGCGTGGGAGGGCAAGCTCACCGAAACCACCGATCTCATCAACGACCTCAAGCCTCGCTACTTCGAGAAGTTTCTGCCCGTCGCCTACGTCTGGGACAATACGGCGAAGAAGCGCGCCTACTTCGGCGTGCCCATCGAGTGCCAGACGATGCACATCCACTACTGGCGTGATCTGGTCAAAGAGGCCGGGCTGCCGGACGACCCCGCCAAGGTCCCGATGAAGTGGGACGAGTACTGGGACTTCTGGAAGAAGGCGCAGGCGGGATTGCGGAAGAAGGACTCCGCCAAGTACGCCAAGGTCTACGGCATCGGCATGACGGAATCCTCCAGCGCCTCGGACACCCTCTACAACTGGGAGATGGCGCTGCTGTCCTTCGGCGGCCAGGTCTTCTCCGAGGACGGCAAGGTGGTGGCGGACCAGCCGCAGAACCATGCGGCCATCGTCAAGACGCTCAAGTGGTTCGCCGACCTCTTCACCTCGGGGTACGTGCCGCCCGACACGCTGAACTGGTCGGACGGAGACAACAACGCGAACTTCCACTCCAAGTCCATCGTGATGACGCCGAATCCCTCGGTCAGCATCCCGGCGCACCAGTTCTTCACCACGCCCGATAACTACTTCAACAAGTCGGCCACCGTCGAGTGGCCCGACGGCCCCGACGGCAAGAAGCCGACCTATATGGTCGCGGTCAAGACGGTCATCCTGCCGAAGGACTCGACCAACAAGAACCCCGAGCTGGCCAAGGAGTTCGTCAAGTTCGTGCTCGAGCCGAAGCGGTTCACCGAGTACATCAAGGGCGCCAACGGGCGCTGGTTCCCGGCCTTCAAGGACGTGGCGAGCGACCCGTTCTTCTCCAAGGGGCAGGCGGGCAAGGGCGGGGCGGTCGACCCGCATCTGCCGACCGTGACCAAGATCTACACAGAGCGGCCGACCAAGATCTTCGAGCACTGGAAGAACCCGGCCAACTCCCAGGTTTACGCCGAGAACGTGTGGGGCAAGGCCATGGCCCGGACGAACGTGGACAAGTGGCCGGCGGAGAAGGCCGTCGACGAGGCCATCGCCCGGATCAAGACCATCGTCGCTCAGTGGCGGTAGGGCAGCTCGTCAGCCGGTCAGTGACCGCGGCGGCAGGAGCCTTGTCGCCGCGGTCGCGCAACCTCCAGGGGCTGCTCTTCTCGCTGCCCCTGATCGCGCTCTTCCTCGCCTTCGTCGCCTACCCGCTCTATTTCGAGGTGACCCAGGCCCTCGACCGCTACACCTACGAGGTCCTGTTCAACGATCCGATCTACGTCCAGACCGTCATCAACACTCTGGTCTATGTCGGGATCGCGGTGAACGCGAAGCTGTTCCTGGCCCTGCTGCTCTCCGGCGTGCTCGCCTCGGACGACCGCGTCACCCGATTCCTGTCGGCGATCTTTCTCCTGCCGTGGGCGATCCCGGTCCTGCCGGGCATCCTGTCGGTGCGCTGGATGATGTCCTCCCAGTGGGGCATCCTGAACTTGATCAGCGAGGACCTCGGGCTGGGCACGCATCACTGGCTCGCGTCGCGGTGGACCGCCATCAGCGCGCTGATCTTGTTCCACATCTGGAAGTATCTGCCGTTCTGGACCGTGATTCTCCTGGCGGCGCGACGGGGGATCCCGAAGGAGATGTACGAGGCAGCGGCCATCGACGGGGCGGGGGCGCTCCAGATGTTCCGCTACATCTCGTTTCCCATGCTGGCGGGGATCTATCTGATCTGCTCGCTCCTCTCCATGGTCTTCACCATGGGGGACTTCACCAACGTCTGGCTCATGACCGGCGGCGCCCCTGGCGACTCGACCCACGTGCTCGCGACGCTCGCCTACCGGTACACGTTCCGCATCGGCAAGATCGACTGGGGCGTGGGGGTCTTCGCCACCGCGCTGCCCGTCACGCTGCTGTTCATCTTCATCCTCATCAAGAAGATCCGCTGAGCGATGAGCCGACGCGGCCTCGGGACGACACTGGCACGGGGCGTCGTCCTCACCATCGTGACGGGCTGGACGCTCTTCCCGATCTACTACATGGTGATGCTGGCGGTCACGCCGTGGGAAGACCTCTTCCGGGCCGTCTACTGGGTCAAGCATCCGACGGTGGAGAACTTCAAGTTCGTGCTGCTTCAGCAGAGCCCGTTCGTGAAGTTCTTCTGGCGCTGGCTGGCCAATAGCCTGGTGGTCTCGGCCGCCGTGATGCTCGCGGTGCTGTGCGTGGCGGCCATGGGGAGCTTCGCGCTGGCCCGCATCCGCTTCGGGCTCGGCCGCTATGTCTCGGGAATGACGCTGTTCACCTACATCATCCCCGCCTCGTTCCTATCGATCCCCTTCTTCAAGATCATGGGTGATTACAACCTGCTCGATACCTACTGGGCCCTGATCTTCGCCATGACGACGTTCGCCGCGCCGTACGCCCTCTGGGTGCTGTGGGACTACGCCAAGACCATCCCCCCGGAGATCGACGAGTCGGCCGCCATCGACGGCGCGGGCCCCGTTGCCATCTTCTTTCGCATGTACCTGCCGCTGGTGACACCGACTCTGATCGCCATCGGCACCTACGCGTTCTTCTTCGCCTGGAACGAGTACCTGTACGCCGTGCTCCTGCTCCAGGGGGAAACCATGATCACGCTACCCGTCGGGATGGGAAACTTCCTGACGACCGACGATGCGCCCTGGAACCTGCTCATGGCCCTCTCGGTCATCTACTCGCTCCCACCGGTGATCTTCTATTACATCTTCCGGCGCTACCTGACCCACGGCCTGGTCTCAGGGGCGGTCCAGGGGACCTGAGCGTGGCCGCGCATCGCGAGGAGCTCTGGGTGCCCGGGATGCCGGAACCCATCAGCCATTTCGTTCACGTCGTGCGCGCCGGACGACTCGTGTTCGTCTCCGGCTGCGTTGCCACCGACGAGCACGGGCTGACGGTGGGCGGCAGCGACGTGGTGGCCCAGGCGCGCCAGGTGCACGAGAACCTCAAGCGGTGCTTGGCGGCCGCGGGAGCGACCTTCGCGGACGTCTGCAAGGTCACGGTCTTCCTGCGGGACGTGCGGGACCGCGAGAAGGTGAACACGGTGCGCCGCGAGTACTTCGGGTCGAGCCGTCCGGCGAGCACGCTCGTGGAGATCTCGCGTCTGGTCCGCGAGGACCTGCTGATCGAGATCGAGGCTATCGCCGTTCTGCCCGAGCGCTGAGCGGCGGGCCCGCGAGCGGGGGCTCAGCGCGCGATCACGTCGACCACGCGGCGCAGATCGGTGAGCCCGAAGGGCTTGGCGAGATAGGACACGGCGGTCTCCGCGAGGAAATCCCGCGTGGCGTCGTCGTCCCGTGGCGTCGCGATGAACAGCACTCGCTCGCAGAGCTCCGGCCAGCGGTTCTCGATGGCGCGGTAGAGGCCGAAGCCGTCGAGCTCTGGCATCCGGATGTCCGTGATGACGAGGTCGAACCCCCCGCGCTCGAGCCGCTGAATGGCCTCCAGCCCGTTGGTGGCCGTCTCGACCCGGTGCGCGTCCACCTCGAGCATCTCGCGGACGACGGACAGCACCATGGCGTCGTCGTCGACCAGGAGAACGCGCTTGTTGGTCCGAGTGTGATTGTGGCCCACGATTTGGCTTCCTCTGGGTCGATCTCCTGTACCCAGCAAAAGGCGGGCCACGCCGGAAGCGTACAAAATCAACGGGTTCGCTTCATCGCCGGCCCCGCCTCGCTACAAATTCCGGCAGCCGCCGACGAGAATGGGAAGGGCCGAGTCTCACTGGCCACGCGCCTGAGACGGAAAAACGCGTCGAGGAGGTAGTGATGATCGAGCCCACACTGGACCAGCTGATGGAGCGTCTGGACCGACTCGAGCGGTGGAATCGGCGGCTGGGGGCGATGCTGGTGGCGGCCCTGCTGGGGACGGTCGCCACCCTGCTGATGGGTCAGGCCCCGCCGCATCGGAGTCCCCGAACCCTTGAGGCGGAGGAATTCGTCCTGCGGGACAGCCGGGGGCAGATTCGGGCCATGCTGGGGGCGAGCCAAAAGCCCAGCGGCACCGGGCTGCAGATCTATAGCGAGGACGGCAAGCCACGCACTCGACTCATCCTCTCGAGCGATGGGACAGCGAGCCTGGAGTTCCTGGACACGAGCGAGCGGGTCCGAGTCCTGCTGGGAGTCCGGGAGAATGGTGCCCCGCGGCTCTGGCTCGGCAATGAAGCCGGCAAGATCGTCTGGCGGGCGCCGTGAGCCCTCCAGCGGGACGCGCGGGTCATCTCGACCGCTGGCGCCAGCAATGCAGCACGAGCGCCTGCAGGAGTGAGAGAAACGCCAGGACGATGTCGTTCAGCAGGTAGACGGACACGAAGCGGCCGGAGAGCGCGCGGTAGGCGATGATCAGCAGAGTTCCCACGACGAGGTTGGACACGAGGAAGAGCACGGCCAGCCCGACATAGTCGAGAGCCTCGGCGAGGGCGCCCCGCAGCGCGGCCCGGCGCAGGCTGATGCGCCGGGTGGCCAGGAGAACACCTCCCAGGGATGTCAGCGCGACGATGAGGAGAAGGATCAGCGCGGCCACGACGGGCTTCAGAGAGCGCCGGTCATGCGGTAGTAGACCCAGGCCGACAGCTCGATGAGGATATTGCGCAGGAGGCCGAGGCGGGATTCAGGCTCGGAAGGTCCGGAGGCGGCGGTGGGCGCGGGCAGCACGGCAAAGCCCGCCCGCTCCATCAGGGCCCGCGCCCGAGGCATGTCGATGGGATCCGCGACCAGGAGAATGCGCCGGCGGCCTTGCGGAAGCAGGAGCGCGCGGAGCTGCTCCGCCTCTTCCCGGGTCGTGTGCGCCGGGGAGGCCCGCACGATGGCCGCACCGGGAACGCCGAGCCCTTGCGCGAGCGCCGCGCGTGCCCGCGTTTCCTCAGCCGAGCCGGAGAGAACGAGGAGCGGAGCGAGGCGGTTGACGTAGAGGTCAATCCCGTGGAGCACCCGGCGGAGCGAGCGGTTGGTCAGGACACCGTCGGTGTCGGCTCCTCCGCGGCCGAGGACGACGATGGCATCGGAGGGCTCCAGCTGGGGCGCGCCGGCCATCCAGATATTGAGGCGATTGGCGGCGGGCGAGAAGGCCGCGACGGCAAAGAGCAGCAGGCCCAGGGCGCCGAGGAGGCGGAGGCCGCGCATCAGTGAGGCGTTCGGCCGTCAGCCCGCGCGGCGCGTGTCACGCAGCGCCTCCCACACCCGCGCGGCGGTGAGCGGGATGCGGGAGCACTCGGCGCCGCGGTCGACGAGCGCGTCCTCCACGGCGTTGGCCAGGGCCGCCGGCGGCGCGATGATGCCGCTCTCCCCCACGCCCTTGATGCCGAGGTCGTTGCGCGTCGAGGGGTAGGCGAGGATCAGGGTCTCGATCGGGGGAAGGTCGGCGGCGAACGGCAGGCCGTAGTCCATGAAGCTCCCCGAGAGTAGCTGTCCCTCGGGATCGAAGAGCAGCGCCTCGCTCAACGCGGTGCCGATGCCCTGGGCCACCCCGCCGTGGAGCTGCCCCTCGACGACCATGGGATTGATGGGACGACCGCAGTCGTGGGCCGCTACCCACCGAAGCAGCCGGACGGCACCTGTCTCGGTGTCGACCTCGACGGCGCAGCACTGAGCGCCGAAGGCGAAGGTGACGGACTCGGGAGCGAAGTACCCGCAAGCCTGCAGTCCCGGCGTCCCCTCCCGGGCGAGGCTCTTGCTCTTGAGGGCTGCGCGCGCGAGATCGCCGAGACCCACGGCGCGCGCCGGCACGCCCGCCACCTGGGCGCGCCCGGCGGCCAGCACGATGTCCTCCGGCGCGCATTCGAGCAGCTCGGCCGCCACGCGACGCGCCCGCGCCGCCACTTCCCGCGAAGACCGCGCGACCGCCGGCCCGGCGTTGGCGGCGACACGGCTGCCGCCTGTTCCGTTGCCGAAGGGCAGGGTCGCCGTATCGGCCGCGACGACCGTGACGCGCTCGGGGTCCACGCCGAGCTCGCTCGCGGCGATCTGGGCCATGGTGGTCTCGTGGGCCTGTCCCTGGGAGGACACGCCGATGAAGACATGGACGTTGCCGCCGCCGTCCACGCGGACGTCCGCGCCTTCGAAGGGACCGACACCGGTGCCCTGGACATAGGCCGCGAGGCCGATGCCGATGGGCCGTGCGCCGTAGCGCGCCTCGGCCTGACGCCGGCGCCACGTCGCATACTCGAAGGCCTCGAGCAGGCGCTCGAACGCGGCCGGGTAGTCGGCGGGATCGTACTGGACGGGCGTGCCGTCGCGGTAGACGAGCCCGGTACGGTAAGGCATCTCGTGGGGCCGGATCAGGTTGCGCCGCCTGATCTCGGCGGGATCGAGCTTGAGCTGCCGCGCGGCGCGATCCAGGAGCCGCTCCATGACGAAGGCCGCTTCCGGGCGTCCCGAGCCGCGATAGGCGCCGCAGAAGACGGTGTGGGTGACGACATTGGTCGCCGTCGTCTGCAGCGCGGGCACCCGGTAAGGCCCCGGCAGGTGGTTGATGGTGTTGCGGGGAATGACCTCGCCCAAGGGCAGGTAGGCGCCGTGGTCGCGTGTGAAGCTGGTCTCGATCGCCGTGATGGCGCCCTCACGCGTGAGCCCGAGCCGCGCCACGTGCTCCTGGCCGCGATCCGG
>DASSSH010000209.1:0-3816 GCA_035708525.1 Candidatus Methylomirabilota bacterium | reverse complement strand
GAGGCGTGGAAGCTATACGGCCGGGCCCGGGAAGCCGGGCTCGGCCGTCTGGATAGCTCGGGGCTGCTGGGGCTGCTTGAGTCTGGGCGCTAGCCTGTCCCGGCTGACCTGCTCAACGTTGGCGCGGGTGCCTGGTCGAGTGGAGAGCCAGACGAGGCCCGAGGGAGGAGCGGGCCCGAGGCGTACGTGGCAGTTCGAGCTGAGCGGCGGTGCCGCGAGGCGAGGGCTGGGCAGATCGTACGTTGAGGGCCTGCGACGACCGAGAACGAAGTCTGGCGACGCCAATCGGCCAGGCTACCGCCCGGCTTTGCCGTCCTCGATCAACTTCTGGCGCCGCTGCAGATAGCCATTGCGAACGGCGCTGTACAGATCAACCGTCGTCTCTTCGAAGCCCTGGTAGAGATCCAGGTTGAGCGAGCGATCGTTGACGGTGTCACCCAACTTCATCCCGAGCCGATCCCAGATGAAGGGGATGTAGTAGCTCAGCGGATCCATGGCGCCGTCCACGGCCGTGCCGATTCCCTCGCGCACCGTGAGCGGCGGTAGGAAGGGCAGGACCAGGTACGGTCCCGGCGGGGCGCCCCACACGCCCAGGGTCTGGCCGAAGTCGGCCTTGGTCTTCTGGAGGTTGAACTCCTGCTTGGCGATGTCGAACAGCCCTCCGATGCCTAGCGTGCTGTTGATCAGGAAGCGCCCCAGCTCCGTGCTGGCGCCGATGATCCGGCCCTGCAGGAGGTTGTTGACGAAGTACTGGGCGAACTTGATGTTGCTGAAGCCGTTGTCGATCATCTGCTGGAACATGTCCGGCATGACGAAGTTGTAGGCTTTGGCTGCCGGCTTCAGGACGTAGTCATCCAGGATGTACTTGTTGAACTTGAACATCGCTTCGTTGAACGGCTCCCACGGATCGTACTCCTCGATGGCGGTGTCGACGGGCGGAGCTGGCGTGCCACGCTGGCTGAACAGCGGCTCGAGGAAGGCCACCATCACGGCCGGCGAGTCCTCGGGCTTGATGGGCTCGAAGGACACCGGCACGAAGGCCAGCGAGGGCGCAGGGGACTGATCGGCGTCGGGCTTGACCGGCAAGTCCACAGCGGTCTTGCTTTCGGCGGGGATCGCGGCGGAGGTGGGCTCGGCGGCGGGCGTCGGGCTCACCGCCGTCTCCCCCGATGCCGCCGAGGAGGCGAGCAGGGTGGAGTCGCTGTGAAGGCCGCCCGACAGCGAGCTGCAGCCGCCAAGTGCCAGGGCCAGAACGCCGAAGATCACGACCAGCTGCCGCATGTCGAGGATCGCGCGCACCGTTTCTCTCCCTGTTCTCCTCATTGCGTCGTGGACCTGCGCTTCAGCGCCTGTGGGCCGGCGCAACTCGCACGAATCTATCCTGAAACCCGTCCGATTGCCATCCCTACTTTGGTGTGCCGGTCGGTGAGCCGAGCGAGTCGCGCTCGACTGCCACCAGCCTGGGGACCGGAGCGCTGCCCGCCTGTCGGCCACCCCTTGACTCGAAGCAAGTCGAGTGCCAGCCGAAAGAGTCGGATACCGGTCTGAATCTCGCGGGCCGGATAGGCAAAGAGATCACGGAATTCAAGCCTTTTCGAACCAGCGCCCCGAGCCCGTGCGCCCACGCCGGGGGCTGGAGGGAACGCATTTTGTCACCGCGCGGCGGGAAAATGCCCGACTGCCATTCCCGCCGCGGCCACGACGCGTTGACAGCCGCTCCGGGGCACGATTAGATGGGGGACGCCATGAAGCCATTCGTCATCAACCGCTACGGCCACATCGTCTTCCCCTTCAACTTCTTCCCCGAGCTGGACTTCTCGGTCTTCGAGACCCTCGAGCAGTTCGGCGCCGTGATCAAGCGCGACTTCGAGGAGAAGGCACCATCCGAGACCGACATCGTCGGGCGCGTCGAGGCGGGGGCCTACCGCGGGCGCTACGATGTGCTCCGCGACCTGGCGCTCAATCTGTTCTGGGTCAATCGGTACGCGATGACGATGTACGAGAAGCGGCCGACGCGATGGCGGGACGTCCCGCGCCGCCGGGACGACATCTTCCTGCCCGTGTTCAAGCCCTGGGACGGCAGCGAGCTGGCCGCCGTCATCGAGGCCGGATACCGGGCGCTGCCGCCCACCTGGGACGAGGGCACGGAGGACAAGATCTTCCGCATCCTCTTCGACGTCTTCCGGCACAAGAAAGGCGCGGGCGCGGAGCTGCCCGCCATCAAGCCGACGGTGAGCGAGATCCTCGCCGACCCCGGGAACCTGACCTATCACCTGCTGGTCTATGATCCCGACTATCCCGGCTACGGCCATGACGACATCATCGAGTGGACGCATCCGGTGCCCGAGCTCGAGGCGACCATGCGACAGGCCATGGTGCTGCACAACCAGTACCGCTGGGACCGCTCGCGCACCCGCCTCACCGAGGTAGGCAAGCTGCACGACGACGACTTCGTGGTGGTCTTCCACCCGCGGAACGAGGACGTGCTGGAGTTCATCCGCCGCGTCAAGGCGCCGGGCCGGGCCCGGCCGCGCCGCCCCGCGCCGGCCGAATCGCGCCGCCCGGTGAGGCCGTATCCGCCCGTCGAGGTGTCCGCGCGGTTCGCGGTCATGCCCCGGATCGAGGCCATCGCGGTGTACAAAGGCGAGCGGCCGTGCACCAACGACGATCTGATCCGCAACGCCGCCTACTGCTGGTCGCCCATGACGGCGGACGAGATTCGCCAGAAGACCGGGATCGAGCAGCGCCTGTACACCGAGCTCGACCTGGACCACATGGCGCTGCTGGCGGCCCGCCGGGCGCTGGCGCATTCCGGACGCCAGCCCGAGGAGATCGGCGCCGTGCTCTTCTGCTCGTGCACGGCGACCAAGATCATCCCGTCGGTGGCCACGTGGATCTCCGGGGAGATGGGCATGTTCCAGACCCACAACTCCTGCGACGTGGTCGCGGCTTGCGCGGGGCTGCCCTACGGCCTGGCCGAGGCCGTGCGGCTGCTCCAGGAAGTCGAGCGCCCCGTGCTGGTCGTCTGCGGGGAGAAGTTCTCGGACAAGATCGGGACGGTCCGTACTTCACGGATGATCTTCGGTGACGGCGCCGCCGCCCTCGTCGTCGGCCCGGCGCCAGCGGGCGTACCGACCGACATCGAGATTCTCCAGACCTACGCCAGCGGGCCCATGTCCGAGGTGGATTCCATCATCTGGCCCAACCCGGAGTTCGACAACAACATCACGGTCTATGGGCCCGAGGTGAAGGCCCTGGTCAAGCGCTACCTCACCCAGATGCTCGACGAGCTGCGGGCGCTGCCGCATCCGGAGGGAGGCACCGGCTCGCTGCTGGACGCGGTCGATCTGATCGTGCCCCACCAGGCCAACAAGACCATGGTGGTCGGCATCGCCAAGAGCGCGGGCGTGGCGCCCGAGCGCCTGTACTTCAACATCGACCGGGTGGGGAACACCTCCTCGGCGAGCATTCCCATCGCGATCCACGACGCCGTGGCAGACGGCGTGATCACGCGGCCCATGAGGATCTTCGCCCCCGGCTTCGGCGCGGGGGCGGTGGGGGGGTATGCGGTGCTGAAGATGAATCCGGCGGTAGTGGCGCGCTGATCACCTTCTCAACCTGAGCGAGGGGACTCCATGGACGGCAGCACGATCGCGAAGCTGATCACCCTGGTGGTCTTGGCGGCCTTGTTCATCGGAGCAGTGGTGATCACCCCGCGTCTCTGGCACGTCAACGATGTCGAGCAGCAGAAGCGGACCTCGGAGGCGGGCCGACGGATGGGCTCATCGGCACGTGAAGGGGGCGGGCGGGAAGCTC
>DASSSH010000208.1:0-2695 GCA_035708525.1 Candidatus Methylomirabilota bacterium | reverse complement strand
CCGGTAGGCGGTCGAGGCGCAGAGGAGGAAGCAGCCCGCGGCCTCCCAGGTCAAACGTTTCGGCCTTGGAACGCACTGATGGGCCTGGCAGCGGGCGAACTGGCAGTAGCTGCCGTAGTTGGTCTGATACCCCCAGATGCGGGTGCTCTCCGCCAGCATCGGGTCCTTGCCCGCGAGCACCCAGGGATCGTCGGGCCGCCACCAGCCGCTGTGGACGATGACCTCGTCGCCCACCTTGACGGTCTTCACGTCCTTGCCGACAGCCCAGACGATTCCCGAGCAGTCGCTGCCGCCCGCGTGGAAGTCCTCGGGCTCGCCGCCCTTCTGGCGCTCGGCGATCACGTCGAGCGGCTGGCCGAGGGCGGCCCAGACATTGTTGTAGTTGATGCCCGAGGCCATCACGTAGATCAGCACCTCGTCGGGGCCGATCGTGGGCGTGGGGATCACCTCGCGCTTCCAGGCGTCGCGGGGCGGGCCGAACCGGGTCTGCCGAACGAGGTACGCGTGCATCCGCGTCGGCACCTCGCCGAGCGGCGGTTTCTCGCCCAGGTCGTACAGGTCTGCCATGGGGCCTCCGGTTGGGGCTTACTTCCCTTGGAAGTTGGCGCGCTTGCGCTCGGCCGCGGCCTTCATGCCGTCCGTCCGGTCCTGGGACAGGAGCGGGCCGGCAGCCTGGGCCGCTTCCCAGTCGAGCCAGGCCTGGCGCTGGCTCCAGTAGGTGCCGTTGATGGACTGCTTGGCCGCCTGCACTGCCAGCGGGGCATTCGCCGCGATTTCCGCGGCAAGCTCGGCCACCCGCGTCCCGAGCTCGCCCGCGGGATACACGTGGTTGACGAGACCGATCCGGAGTGCCTCGGCCGCGTCAATACGCCGGGCGGAGTAGATCAGCTCCTTCGCCATGCCGATGCCGATGGTGCGCGGCAGCCGCTGGGTGCCGCCCATGTCGGGCACGATGCCGAGCTGGACCTCGGGGATTGAGAAGAGCGTGCCCTCGGCGGCCACGCGGATGTCGCAGCAGACGGCCAGCTCCATGCCCGCGCCCATGCAGGCACGCTGGATGGCGGCGATGACCGGCACGCGGAGCGCCTCGACGGCCGTGAAGCAATCCTGAAGATCGGAGAGGTGCTCGCGGATGGCGGGCAGGGCCTTGGCCGGGGAGGCGTCCGGGCCGAGCTGACTCAGCGTCGAGCCGGCCTTGACGTCGAGGCCGGCGCAGAAGCAGCCGCCTGCGCCCATGAGGATGGCGACCCGGACGTCAGGCGCCGCGTCCACGGCCCGGCAGGCCTCGGCGATGCCCTCCCACATCTCGAAGTCCAGCGCGTTGAGCCGCTCGGGCTTGTTGAGCGTGATGGTCGCGACGGGGGCCTTGATCTCGACCTGCACCTTGTCAGTCATGGCGCAATCCTCAGGGCGAAGAAGGCTATCCGTTGAACGACTTGATGGCGGCAGGCAGCCGCGGGTCGTCCTGCTTGGGCTGGTACGGCTGGTACAGGGCCGTCCGGTCGAGCAGGCCCGTGTAGCGCTCCATGATCTTCTCGTGCAGCCGGTCGTAGGTGGCGGTCACGGCATAGGTGTCGAGCATCTCGTCGGTGATGAGGTCGGCCATCCCCTGCCAGTCACCCTCCACGGACTTGCGGTGGAGCTGGGGCGTGAGCTGCCCCCAGCCGTGGCACTCCAGCACCGGCTGGTATGTGCGTGTGGAGCCGTAGAAGGCGATCTGCTGCTTGACCATCTGCGCCTGCTCGGTCCGCTCCCGCTC
Organism: Candidatus Methylomirabilota bacterium; assembly: GCA_035708525.1. GTDB lineage: Bacteria > Methylomirabilota > Methylomirabilia > Rokubacteriales > CSP1-6 > DASSSH01. Next base: position 936 of record DASSSH010000208.1, on the reverse strand, counting down.
AGTGTCGCCGACGATCACGAAGGACGTGGTGGCAAAGGTGAAGTCTTTGCGCGTCCGCCCCGACTTCTTCAGCCCGTCCTCGACCGCCGGGTGCACCACCTCGCGCAGGTACTTGGGGCTGTTGAACGGGTGCACGTGCATGCCGTCGCAGAACGCCCCGGCCACCCCGCACATGTACGGGTTCACGGCGGCGATGAAGATGGGAATCCGCGGGTGCTCGATGGGGCCAGGGTTGAAGAAGGGCGTCATCACGTCGAAGATGTAGAACTGCCCCTTGAAGTTGAGCTTGCTCCCGTTCTGCCAGCAGTCCCAGATGTGGCGGATCGCGCGCACGGCCTCGGCCATCTTGGGCCCGGGCGACTCGAACTTCACCGAGAAGCGGCGCTCGTTGTGGGCCTTGACCTGGGTGCCCAGGCCCAGGGTGAAGCGGCCGCCCGAGGCCTTCTGCAGGTCCCACGCCATGTGGGCCGTGATCATGGGGCTCCGCGAGAAGACCGTGGCGATGTTGGTCCCAAGCTTGATCTGCGAGGTGACCGTGGCCGCCACCGCCAGCGGGAGGTACGGGTCGTGCTGGGTCTCGGAGGACCAAAGGCAGTCGTAGCCCATGGCCTCCACCTTCCGGGCGTAGTCGGGGATGGACTTGAGGTCGTGGGTCAGCATGCCGACGTCGAGCTTCACCGTGGGTCTCCTCGTGTCAGGGATTAGGCGAGGCGCGTCCCTGAGGATACGCGACCCGAGGTGTCGCATCAACTGGCTTTACAAAGCCGCTTGAGGCGTTCCGGGCGCAGGGGCGTCTTCGCGTGGCAGCGGAAGGACCTCTCGAGCGCCGGCTAGCGCCAAGTCGGGACACTACCGAGGCTGCAGCGCAGTTCGTAACCGCACGGTTGCGAACAAGCCAAGGTCTCCGTGCTGGAGCAGGCCTGATCTAATGGAGAG
>DASSSH010000207.1:0-14932 GCA_035708525.1 Candidatus Methylomirabilota bacterium | reverse complement strand
CGCGATGTCGCCCGATACGATCTGTCCGATGTTCCTGATGAGCGTCTTCATCTCTCCCCCTGACCCTCCTCCCCCTCAGCCTTCTCAGCCCTCGCCTCGCCGCTCTCCGCGCCTGCGGCGCGTCGGCAGCGTCTCGGCTCGGACTGCGACCCTCTCCCCAGAGGGGAGAGGGAGTAGCTAGACGGTCAGATACGCGCGGCGGATGGCCTCGTCGGCCAGCAAGCGCTGCATCGTTCCGTCGTACCGGATCTGCCCCTTCTCGATGATGTAGGCGCGGTCGGCCAGCCGGGCGGCGAACTTGAGATTCTGCTCGGACAGGAGAATGGTGAGTCCTTCGCGCTTGAGCGCGGCGATCTGCTCGCCGAGGGCCTTGACGATGACCGGCGCCAGCCCTTCGGAGGGCTCGTCCAGGAGCAGCAGTCGCGGATTGCCCATGAGCGTGCGCGCTACGGTGAGCATCTGCTGCTCGCCACCGGAGAGGCTGCCCCCCCACCGGTGGGCCAGCTCGGCCAGCTTGGGGAAGAAAGTGTACACCCGCTCCGCCGTCCAGCCGCCGCCCTTCGCCCCGACCCGCAGGTTCTCGTCCACCGTGAGATCGCTGAAGATGCGACGGTCCTCCGGCACCCACCCGACGCCCAGCTGACTGATCTCATGCGTCGGCCGACGGGTGATGTCCTGTCCGTCGAAGCGGATTGTGCCCTCCGTCACCTCCACGAGGTTGACGATGGCCTTGAGTGTCGTCGACTTTCCCGCGCCGTTCCTGCCGAGCAGCGAGACCACCTCGCCCGCGCGCGCCTCGAGGGTCACGCCATGGAGCACGGCGGACAGGCCGTACCCGGCGTGGAGGTCGCTGAGCGTGAGGACCGGTTGGCTCATCGGCCGCGCCTCACGCCGGATAAATCCGCTCGTACACCCCCGGGGATCCCGCGTCGAGTCTCATGAAGGGACGGATCCGGTGCGTCCAGGGACTCTTGTCGCGGACCGTGTTCCACGCCTCGCTCTCGGGCACCTTCGGATTCTCGAAGTCGTACACCGTCAGGTACTTGGGCTGCCCGTCGATCACCGCGAACCGCCGCGCCCCGAGCACGCCGGGGACAGTCAGGTAGTCGGGAATGTAGACAGTGTTGTACCAGTCGTTGAACTCCTCCTCCATGTGCGCCGGGATGTCCATGCGCCCCATCTGGAGGTAGCGCGGCATCTCCTTCGTCATCTCCACGGGGTTCGTCCGCTTGGGAAAGATCTGCCGATAGGCGTTGAGCAGGTAGTTGCGCCCGACGTGACCGCCCGAGGCCCGGGCGCGCCACGGCGAGGGCTTGTAGCGGACGGCGTCGAGGAAGGCCGAGGTGCGCAGCACGTTGTGGTCCTCGAGCTCGTACATCGCCAAGTATTTGGGGCCGCCCTTGAGGGCGACGTAGCGGCCGCCGCTGAGAAACCCCGGGATCTCCAGCAGATGCTTGATGTGCTCCTCGTTGTACCAGCGGTTGAACTCGGCTTCGTGCTGTGGATCGACGTCCGTCCAGAGCATCAGCAGTCCGGTGCCGCGCGTCTTGGCCATCATTCTTCTCCCAGATAAACCCGTTGAACCTCGGAATCGGCGCGGATCGCGGCGGGCTTGCCGTCGGCGATCACCCGCCCCTGATGGAGCACCATGATCCGGTCCGCGATGGCGAAGACCACGTCCATGTCGTGCTCGGTGAAGAGCACGGTGAGCTCGCGCTCGCGGGCGACGCGCTCGGTGAGCGCCATCAGCGCCCCCCGCTCGGCCGGCGCCATCCCGGCCGTCGGCTCGTCCAGCAGGAGCATCTCCGGATCGTTGGCGAGCGCCACCGCCAGCTCGAGCTTCTTGAGGTCGCCGTAGGCGAGCACGGCGGCGAGCCGGTCGCCCTGCTCGGCGAGCCCCACCTGCTCGAGCAGCGCCCGCGCCGACTCCACTTCGATCCGCGAGGCCCGTCTCCACAGCGCAAAGGTGCGCCGGGCGTGGGACAGCCTCGCGACCTGCACGTTCTCCAGCGCGGTCAGCGAGGCGAAGGTCGCCGTGATCTGAAACGTCCGGCTGACGCCGCGTCGCCAGACGCTCCAGGGCGGGAGGCCCGAGAGCCGTTCGCCCTTGAAGAAGACCTGGCCGGCGTCGGCCTTGAGCTGGCCCGTCAGCATGTTGAAGAACGTCGTCTTCCCGGCGCCGTTGGGGCCGATGAGGGCGCGGATCTCACCTTTCGGCAGCGCCAGGCTCACATCGTCGACCGCGCGGACCCCGCCGAATGCCTTCGAGAGGCCCCGGGCCTCGAGCACCGGCGCACCGTTCACGGTTTCCTCCAGCCGAGCACGCCCACGATGCCCCGCGGGAACGCCGTCACGAGCAGGATCAGAATGGCGCCCAACACCACCTGCCAGTACTCGGTGTAGCGGATGATGACCGAGTCCAGAAGCTTGTAGACGACGGCGCCGATGCTCGGCCCGGCGAACGACCCGACGCCTCCGAGCAGCACCATGACGAGGGGTTGCACGGACATCGGTGCGTCCACGTAGACGGGAAACACGCTGCCCTTGAGATAGACGAACACGGCGCCGGCCAGCCCCGCGAAGAAGCCGGCGACCACGAAGGCCACGAGCTGGTGAGCGCGGATGTTGACGCCCACGGCCTCCGCGCGCCGCGCGTGATCCCGTGCCGCGCGCAGCGTGAGGCCGAACGGGGATGCCGCGACCAGCTTGAGGAGCGCGATGCCGGCCAGCCCCGCGGCCAGCGCCCAGTAGTAGTAGCGGACCGGAGAGGCGAGCCACCGCGGCGGCCAGACGCCGAGCAGCCCGTTGTCGCCGCCGGTCACCTCGTACCACTGGTGCACGATGGCAAATACGATCTGGGCGAAGGCCAAGGTCAGCATGGCGAAATAGATGCTCGTGAGCCTGACGCAGAAGAACCCGAACACGATGGACACACCAGCCACGAGCAGCGGAGCGGCGAGGAAGGCCAGCGGCATCGGCAGCCCGGCGAGCTTCATCAGGAGGGCCGCGCCGTACGCGCCGGCGCCGAAATAGGCCGCGTGGCCGAAGGAGACCATGCCGCCGGTTCCCATGAGCAGATGCAGGCTCGTGGCGAACAGCGCGAAGGCCACGATCTCGACTAGGAGCCAGACGTAGAACGTCGGCAGGACCAGGGGCGCCGCCATCAGGGCGCCCAGCAGCCCCACGAGCACCGCACCCGGCAGCCTGAGCCCCGGTGTCCCGAGCCCCGCCGCGCCGCCGGCCGCGCGCGCCTGCACGTCCGGGCGTCCCAGCAGGCCCCACGGCCGGACGATGAGGACCACGGCCATCACGATGAAGATCAGCACGATGGAGATCCGCGGCAGGATCAGGATGCCGAAGGCGCTGAGGACACCGATCAGCAGCGACGCGAGGAGCGCGCCCCACACCGAGCCCATCCCCCCGATCACCACGACGACGAACGCCTCGACGATCACGGTAGTGTCCATGACCGTGGTCAGCGCCACCCGCGGCACCTGGAGCGCGCCCGCCAGCCCCGCCAGGAAGGAGCCCAGCACGAAGACACCGGTGAAGAGCCGCCGCTGGTCCACGCCGAGCGCCGCGACCATGTCCCGATCCTGGGTGGCGGCGCGGATCAGGATCCCCCAGCGCGTCCGATAGAACAGCCACCAGAGCGCCAGCGCCACCAGCGGGCCGACGGCGATCATGGCCAGGTCGTAGGTGGGAAAGAGCTGGCCCGCGATGCGCACGGACCCCGCGAGTCCCGGCGCCTCGGGACCGGTCTTGTTGTCGGCGCCCCAGAAGAAGCGTACCGCGTCGGCGACCACCAGCACCAGCGCGAAGGTCAGCAGGAGCTGGTAGAGCTCGGGCGCGCGATAGACACGCCGCAGGAGCGCGACTTCGACGAGCCCGCCGAACAGCGCCACGAGGCCGGCGGCGGCCGCCGCCGCCACGTAGAAGCCGGCCGGTCCCAGCGGCAGGGCGGCGACGAGCGAGTAGGTCGCATACGCCGCCAGCATGTAGAGGGAGCCGTGCGCGAAGTTCACGATCCGTGTGACGCCGAAGATCAGGGTGAGGCCCGACGCGATGAGAAACAACACCATCGCGTTGGCCAGACCGCTCAGCAGCTGAATCAGGAGGAAGGACATGGGGTCCCCAGGCCCCTCACCCTCCCCTCTCCCCCGCGACGGGGGAGAGGGGACATCTCCCTTTCTCCTCGGGGGGAGGGCCCAGGTGAGGAGCCTAGTTCGCCGGACGAAGCTTCCTCACGTCCTCATCGGATGGCAGCACCTTCTCACCCGGAACGTACTCGTGGTTGACCATGATCCCCACGCCGCGCTTGGTGTCGACCTTGGTGGTCCCGACCCACGCACCCATGGTGGATTGACCGTCGGAGGCGCGGAAGGTGATGGGCCCGATCGGCGTCTCCACCTTGAGACCCTTGAAGGCCGCGACGATCTTGTCCGTCTCCGTGCTGCCGGCTTTCTTGATGCCCTCGGCAACGGACAGGTACGTGATGTAGCCGATCAGCGAGCCGAGCACGGGGGTCTTGTCGGTGCGCTTGGTATAGCGGGCGACCCAGTCCTTGTGGGCCGGGATATTGATGTCGTACCAGGGATAGCCCGTGACCAGCATGCCCTCGGGCGCCTCGAGCTTGAGCGGGTCGATGTATTCGGGCTCGCCGAGCAGGATACCGACCACGAACATCTTCTGGAACAGCCCGCGCTTCTGCGCCTCGCGCACGAAGGCGAGCCAGTCGCTGCCGAAGAGCGAGACGTACAGCGCGTCCGGGTTCTGATTGAGAATGGCCGTGACGAGGGGGCCGGGCTCGATCTTGCCGAGCGTCGGCCAGTGCTCGCCCACGATCTGCGTGTCGGGCTTGAGCTCCTTGAGCCGATCGCGGAAGGTCTCCCAGGCCCGCTTGCCGTACTCGTAGTTGGGGCCGATGGTCGCCCACTTGACGGACTTCGTCTTGGCGGCCTTCTCGGCCAGCATCCGTCCCTGCTCGTAGGTGTTCGGCCGCAGCCGCACCACGTGGTCGTGCCCCTTGGCCCAGGTCACCGCCTCGGTGAGCGGCTCGGCGGCGACGAACATCACCTTGTTCTGCTTGGCCCAGTCGGACACCGCCAGCCCGACGTTGGACAGGAAGGTCCCGGCGATGAGTGTCACTTTCTCGGACTCGACCAGCTCCTGGGCGTGCTTGACGGCTTCGGCCGGCTGGCCCTTGTCGTCGCGGAAGACCACCTCGACCTTTCGGCCCAGCACCCCGCCCTTGGCGTTGATCTCCTCGACGGCCATCTCCACGCCGGCGCGGTACGGCCCTGTGAACGGCGCGCCGATGCCGCTGTAGGAGTTGATCTCGCCCAGCTTGATCGGCGCCTGGGCAGCGGCCGGGCCCGCGCCGAGCGCGAGCGCCAGGGCAGCCGTCGAAAGGATCAGCAGTCGTCGTGAGCGCATCGCAGCCTCCCCGTGGTTTGTGGTGTGCTCGACTAAAGCACAGCGCCGCAAGGTGTCAAGCCGATTCCATTCAACGACCCTCGGGTGGAGACGCCTCCGGCCCGCCGAGGGTGCGCGTGCGGAGCGGTTCCGATCATCTCAGTTCGTCCGCCTAGTCCTCCACCAGTGCCACCACCCGTGCCGGCGCGGACTCCGTCCGCCACTTCGCAGGAAGGGCGATCACCTTCACTCTTGGCGGCAGCTGGTCCAGGTTGATCAGGTTCTCGATCTGAAACACGACCTTCGGCAGCAACGTGCGATGCACCCGCATCCCGCCCGTCAGGATCTCTTCCGCGCGGCCGTAATCACTGCCCTTCTCCTCCTGGGCGAAATCGAACCCGATGACACGCGGCTGTTTCGTCACCAGCCAGTCGGCCGCCGCCTTCGTGAGGTACGGGGACTCGTCCCACCATTTCGGGTCCATCGTGGTGTGACCCTTGGGCCAGTCCGTCCGAAGGAAGATGATCGAGTTGGGCTCGATCGTGATGCCCTGCGCACGCAGGGCGCGCTCGGCCTCCTCCATGTGGTCGACGGTGATCGGGGTGTTGGGCTTGGCCGCAAAGGTCAGATCGAGAACGGTGGCCTCGCCGATCATCGCCTCGAGTGGAAGGTCGGCCACTCCGGGCTTGTCGCGAAAGAAGTGAAACGGCGAGTCGATGTGGGTGCCCGCGTGAACGGTCATCTCGACCATGTTGGACACGAAGCCCTTGTCTTCCCAGCTGACGATGGGCCTGATCTTGAAGTAGTACTCGTCCTTGGCGAACGGTGCCGAGTCGCACTCCTCCACGGTCATGCTGAGATCGACGAGCCGCATGCGGGCCTCCCTGCCGGCCGGGCCGGCACGATGATCAGATGTCGGTGCGCTCCGCGGCCACGGGCTTGCGCGCGGTCATGTTGAACCGGCCGTCATAGATCGGCCGGCCGCCGGTGGACGGCCCCTGATACTGCACGAAGAGCATGAGTCCTCCCGTCTCCGTCGAGAGCGGCGCCTCGAAGTGTGGATCCGGATGAAACAGCATGGTTCCCGGTCCGTATGTCCCCTCGCCGATCCGGAAGCGCCCTTCGAGGATGTACCAGATCTGGGCAAAGTCGTGCTTGTGCAGCGGATGGTGCGAGCCCGGCTCGTAGCGCACCAGCCCCGCGTTCGGCTCGGTGGGGCGCTCCGGACCGGGGTGGAAGAGCATCTTCCCCGACTGGCCGGGCCACCGGATGGTCTCCCACTCGCGCTCGTCCACGTGAACGGCCTCGAACGGCTGGTGCGACCCTGGGTTGTCAGCGGCCATCGGGGGTTCCTCCCTCGGTTCATTCACGAACTGGAACGGTCTTGACCGGTTGCGCGTAAAGCAACCACGCGGGTGCTGGCTTGTCAAGCGCACCGGGCAAAGCACGAGGCCGGTCAGGCGGCGCAGCCAGAGGCACCGGAAAAGGGGCAGATCCCGGGGAACCCCGGCCCGGGCGCTGCGGTTCATAGCATCAAGATTTTCCCTGAACGAGACCACCCACCAAGGAGGCACGCATGGGCAAGCGCGCGCGCATCGGGAACCCCCTCAGCCGCCGAGAGGTCCTCAAGTTCGGCGCCTATACCACGGTCGGCGGCGTGCTGACCCCGGGCATCTCGCTCGCCCAGGCCATTGTCACGGACTCGAAGGGCATTACCGCGCGCGACATCCAGCTCAACGCGGGTGGAACCATGATCCCCGCTTACGACGCGCGGCCCGAGGCCCAGGGGCGCTACCCGATCGTCGTGGTGATCTCGGGCTTCACCGGCAACAACGAGCACCACAAGGACGTGGTTCGCCGCTTCGGCCACGCGGGTTTCTACGCCATCTCGCCCGAGCTCTTCTTCCGCCAGGGCGGCATGCAGGGCAAGGACTTCCCGGAGATGGCGAAGGTCTCCGCGCAGGTGACGCGGGCCCAGTATCTGGGCGACATCACGGCCGCGGTCAACTACGCCAAGCAGCAGTCGTGGGCCCGGGCCGACCGCCTCGGGGCCACCGGCTTCTGCGGCGGCGGCACCCTGGCCCTGCACCTCGCGGCTGAGTATCCGGGCGTCGGCGCCGCCGTGCCCTGGTACGGCCACCTCAAGCGCCCCTTTCCTGACAAGCCAGGGGTGGACGCCTTTGCCCTGATGGACCAGCTCACGATGCCGATCCTGGGGCTCTACGGCGAAGCCGACCCCGGCATCGCGGCGGCCGACGTGCGGGGTTTCGAGGCGGAGCTCAAGAAGAAGAACCCCAATGTCGAGTTCGTCCTCTATCCGGGTCCCGGGCACGCCTTCTTGTCCGATGACCGGCCGCAGGCGTACCGAAAGGAAGCGGCCGAGGACGGCTGGAAGCGCTGCGTGGCCTTCTTCACCAAGCACCTCAAGGCCTAGCGGCGTCGCCAAGCGCCGACGACGTTCGGGACGGGCAGGTCCTGTCGCCGCGGGCCACTCGCCCGTCCTGGCGCCGTCACGGCGCTCCCCTTGACAGGGGGGGAATTTCGGCCCTAGGTTGGGTTGAGAGCGAGGTTGGCCATCCCCTCAACCATCCGTCACTCAGTGACCTGTCCCGCCCTACCCCCGTGCGGCCGGTCCCTTTGTCGGCCGTGCTGAGCGACACCTCCCCAGCCTGGCTCCGCTACAGCTTCGCCGTCCTCACGACGGCCCTGGCATGCGCGTTCACCCTCGCCGCTCGCGCGCTTCATCCGGTCCCCACGGCTCTCTTCTACGCCGCCGTCACCCTCAGCTCCTTCTACGGGGGTCTCGGACCCGGCCTGCTGGCCACCGGGCTCAGCACGCTCCTCCTCGACTTCTTCTTCATCCCCCCCGTCTACACCCTGGAAAAGGGGCTGGAGGAGACAGTGCGGATCGCCGCCTTCGCGCTGTCGGCGGCCCTGATCAACTCCCTGCACGAGCGCAGGCGCCGCGCGGAAGCCCGGGAGCGCGCGATCCTCGAGACCACGGTCGACTGCATCATCACCATCGACCACGAGGGCAAGGTGCTGGACTTCAACCCGGCCGCCGAGCGCCTCTTCGGCTACAAGCGAGCCACGACGATCGGACGCGATGTGGCCGAGCTGATCGTGCCGGCCGCCTCCCGCGAGCGGTATCGCCGCAGCCTGGGCCAAGTGATCTCGGGAGCCCCGAGCGAGCTCTCGGGCCGGCGAGTCGAGGTCGTCGTCATGCGCGCGGACGGCACGGAGTTTCCCGTCGAGCTGGCCGTGGCGCGCGTGCCGCTGGAGGGACCACCGATCATCCGCGGCTTCGTCCGGGACATCACCGAGCGGCGGCGCAGCGAGGACGCGGAGCGGCGCAGCGAGGCGCTGCGCTCGGTCACGCGCCTGGCCAACGCGGCCGCCCACGAGATCAACAACCCGCTGGCCGTCATCATGGTGGACCTGGACCTCCTGAGCCAGCAGGTCTCCTCCAACCCCGTGGCCCTGACGCGCATCGAGCGCGCCCGGGAAGCCGTCAAGCGAGTCGAGGAGATCGTCAACCGCATGACCCGCATCACCCGGCTCGAAGTGATGTCCCAGCCGGCCGAGCTGCCCGAGATCCTGGACCTCTTCAAGTCCACACCCGAGTCCCAGGCCGCGCGCGACAAGCCCGACGCCAAGCGCTGACATGCCGGGCGCTGGCAGGGCGGAGGCTCCGGTCCGGGTCGGCGTGCTGCTGCCCACTCGTGAGGCCGTGCTCTCGGGTCGCTCCGAATCCGGGCCCTTGTTGGAGATGGCCGAGCGGGCGGAGGCGGCCGGCTATGATTCGCTGTGGGCCGGCGATTCGCTCCTGGCGCGTCCCCGCTTCGAACCCCTCACCCTGCTTGCCGCGGCGGCGGCGCGGACCCGGCGCGTCACCCTCGGCACGGCGGTCCTGCTTCCGGCGCTTCGCCATCCGCTGCTGCTGGCCCACACCGCCGCGTCCCTGGACCGCATCGCCGAGGGGCGCCTCGTTCTGGGCGTCGGCGTCGCCACCGATTCGCCGCCCACGCGCCGGGAGTTCGAGGCTGTGGGCGTCCCGTTCGCCCAGCGGGTCGGGCGCATGGTCGAGTCGCTCGCCATCTGCCGCCGCCTCTGGTCGGCGCGCTCGAGCGCCGACCGGGTGACCTTCGAGGGCAAGTACTGGGTGCTGGACCGCGCCCAGCTCCTGCCTTCGCCCTCACGGACGGGTGGGCCGCCGATCTGGATGGGCGGCGGCTCCGAGGCCGCCTGCCGCCGCGCGGGTCAGATGGCCGACGGCTGGTTCCCCAATAGCCCGACGCCGGAGGCCTTTCGCCGGGGCTGGGCCCGCGTCCTCGACGCCGCGCGGCAGGCCAAGCGCCCGGCGAGCGCCGTCATGCCGGCGCTCTACGCGACGGTCAGGCTCGACGACGATCCCGACACTGCCCGGAAAGAGATGGCCCGGTTCGTCGAGACCTACTACGGTCTGCCCTATGACGTGATCGCGGCGCGCCAGGGGTGCTATGCGGGCCCGGCGGCAGGCTGTCGGGAATGGCTCGCGGGCTTCATCGCGGCCGGCGCCCGCCACGTCGTCCTGCGTTTCGCGGGGCCCGACCAGAAGGATCAGCTCGAGCGCGCGAGCACCGGCCTGCTGGCCAGCCTGCGCGCGGGTTGACCCGGTTCGGTGTATGCTGTCCGCGGCTTTGACCTCGAGACGGGGAGGCTTTCGAATGACCACGGCAAGCACAGCGGCGGCCCGCAGGGTCTCCTATCAGATGGACACGCTCTGGGACTTCGACTACGAGCCCACCCATGACGAGCTGACGTCGCTCTACGAGACCGCCAAGAAGAACCAGTGGAACGGGAGCACGGCCATCGACTGGAGCCGGCCGGTCGGCAAGGAGGGCCCGGTCCTCAACATCCAGGCTGCCTTCCAGGGAACCGCCTTCTACGCGCGGAGCAGCGAGGCGGAGCTCCAGGAGCTCGAGGTCAAGATCTCCTCGTGGCGCCTGTCCCAGTTCCTCCACGGTGAGCAGGGAGCGCTGCTGGTCGCCAGCCAGCTCGTCAACCCGGTTCCCGAACTGGACTGCAAGCTGTACGCCTCGACCCAGGTGGTGGACGAGGGGCGGCACGTGGAGGTCTTCGAGCGCTACGTCAAGAAGCTTCACAAGATCTATCCGGTGGACCCGCTCCTCAAGGGGTTGATCGATCGGATCCTCGGCTCCGAGCTCTGGGAGCTGAAGCTGCTCGGTATGCAGATGCTCATCGAGGGGCTGGCCATCGCCGCCTTCAACCTGATGCGCCGGCAAACCGGGGATCCGACGCTGGCGAGCCTGCTGGACTACGTCCTCCAGGACGAGGGCCGACACGTCAACTTCGGCTACTTCGCCCTGAAGCGCGCGATCCCGGTCATGGAGCCGGGCCGGCGCGAGCTACTCGAGGATTTCGCCTTCCAGGCCTGCGACGCCATGTACGGCCGCGACGAGCGGACGGGCTTTCAGTCAATCAAGACGGTCTGGGGCGAGATGCGGTGGGACCCGGATGAGACCTGGCGCGATGTCGTCGCCAACGCTGCGACCATGAAGGCCTTCAACCGCTTGCTGTTCACCGAGGTGCTGATCCCGCGCCTCGGGCGGCTCGGGCTCATGTCCGAGCGCGTGGCCCCAGGGTACCGCCGCATCGGCCTGCTGGACTGAACGACCCTCTTGACATCGCCGGGGTTTGCCCCGAGAGTGGCGGAATTCCGAAGCCCGCCAGTCGCACCGCCTGTCAACGACGACCAAGGAGGGGCAGCGATGAAGAGCGGCGACCACCGGACCCCGATCAGCCGACGGGACCTTCTCAAGGCGGGCGGCGGAGCGCTCGCCGCCGCGGCCGCCGGGCCCCACCTGCGGCTGGGCCGCGCGCAGGCCCAGTCCCCGAAGCGCGGCGGGACGCTGAGCCTGCGACTCTGGGACCCGCCATTCTGGGATCCGCACCTGACGATCTCCTACAAGACGCATATCGCGCTTACCTTCACCCACAGCCGGCTGCTCAAGCACAAGGCCGGCCCCGGCGTTCAGCCCGGAACCTTCCCGATCGAGGGGGACCTCGCCGAGTCGTGGAGCCAGCCGACCGAGACGAGCTACATCTTCAAGCTGAGGAAGGGCGTCCGCTGGCACAACAAGCCTCCGGTGAACGGTCGGGAGCTGACCGCGGAGGACGTCAAGTACACCTTCGATCGTTTCGTCGGTGAGAAGGGCAATGCCAACCGCTACATGATGGCCGCACTCGAGAAGGTCGAGGTGCTGGACCGGCACACCGTCAAGATGAGCCTGAAGGAGCCGTTCGCCTGGTTCCTGGACATGGTGTCCAATCCCATGGCGCTCGCCATCATTCCGCGCGAGGCGGTGGAGAAGTTCGGAGACCTGAAGAAGTCCGAGGCCGTGATCGGCACCGGGCCGTGGATGCTGGACAGCTACCGGCCCAACGTGGGCTATACCTACGTCCGCAACCCGAATTACTTCGTCGCCGGCCTGCCGCACATCGATCGCGTCGAGGTCACCGTCGACGAGGACAACGCCTCGCGCATCGCCGCCTTCATCGCGGGCAAATACGACCTGGGCTGGGAGAACCCCGGGGCCATCAACCGCGTCGATTGGGTTCAGATCAAGGACACCCTGAGGCAGAAGCGTCCGAAGCTGCAGGTGGCCGAGTTCCCGGCCAATGTCATGAGCCAGATCTACATGCGGACGGACAAGCCCCCGTTCAGTGACGCGCGCGTGCGCCGCGCCATCTCCCTGGCGTTCAACCGGCGGGAGATCGTGGACGCCGTGGGAGAGGGCGTGGGAGTCTTCAACCCGGCGGTGCCGGCCGCCCTCAAGGAGTGGTCCGTCCCGATGGAGCAGCTGGGTGAGGGCGCCCGTTATTACAAGTACGACCTGAAGGAGGCCAGGCGATTGATGGCCGAGGCGGGGTATCCCAACGGCTTCCAGGCGACGCTGGACTTCACCTCCTATGGCTCGACCATCCTGGTCGATGCGATGCAGCTCCTGCTCAAGTACCTGAAGGACCTCGGCATCGACGCCAAGCTGAACCAGAAGGAGTACGGCGCCTACATCACGACGACCTTCTACGGCAAGTACGACTCGATGGCCTTCGGGCCCCAGACCCCGTTTCTCGATCCCGACAACTTCCTGTACGGGCTCCATGTGCCGGGAGAACTCAAGAATCAGAGCCACGTCAATGATCCGGTCCTGACCGACATGCTGATCCGCCAGCGCCGGACGTTCGATATCGCCAAGCGACGGGAGCTGATCTACGACGTCCAGCGCTATCTCGCGAAGCAGCAGTACTACGTCTATCAGCCGTCGCAGGTGTATGTCGGCGTGTGGGACGGCGCGCTGAAGAACTACGGGCCCAACATCGGCTACGACTACGGCGGGCGGCTCCAGGCCGCCTGGCTCGACCGGTAGCCCCCGGCAAGGAGATTGGCCATGGACAACGCCTCACCGTCTCTGACCCGTCGTGACGTCCTCAAGCTGGGTGGTGCGGCGCTGGCGGCCGGCGGCGCTGGCCTGCTGGCCACGCGGTCCGCGGAAGCCCAGAGCCCCAAGCGCGGGGGCACATTCCGGCTCCGCCTCAACGTGGCCCCGGTCCACTTCGACCCGCAGCAGACCGTGGCCTTCTCCACCATGGTGCCGCTGTCCTTCACCCACAGCCGGCTCGTCAAGGTCAAGGCTGGCTCCTCGGTGAAGCCCGGGACGACGCCGCTCGAGCCGGACCTCGCCGAATCCTGGACCCAGCCCACCGATACCACGTACATCTTCAAGCTCCGTCGCGGCGCGCGCTGGCACCCGAAGCCGCCGGTCAACGGACGCGAGGTGACGGCGGAGGACATCAAGTACACCTACGAGCGCTTCCTCACCCTGCCGGGCAACCCCAATCGCGGCCTGCTCGAGCAGGTGGACAAGATCGAGGTCGTCGACAAGCACACGGTCAAGTTCACGCTCAAGGAACCCGTCGCCTGGTTTCTCGACGCGCTCGCCTCCACCTCGACCTGGATCATCGCCAAGGAGTCCGTGGAGCAGCACGGGGACCTCAAGAGATGGGAGAGCTGCGTCGGCACGGGGCCGTGGATGCTGGAGCGCTACGAGCCCAATGTGCGGTTCACCTGGGTGCGGAACCCCCACTACTTTCTCCCGGGGCTGCCCTACGCCGACGGTGTGGACCTGGCGCTGGAGACGGACCCCGCGACGGCGCTGGCGGTGTGGCTGTCGGGGCGATACGACTTCGCCCCCGAGTACGGCATGGTGGTGCGCCGGAGCGACCTCGACGCGGTCAAGGCACGCAAGCCCGGCCTCCAGATGCAGGACTACATCGTGGTCCTCGGTGGCATCTCCTGGGTCAAGCTGGACCAGGAGCCGTTCAAAGACGTCCGGGTGCGCCGGGCCATCGCCATGGCCACCAACTGGAAGGAGGTGCTGGAGACCAACGCCTGGTCGCAGGGACACGGGGCGCCCAATCCCGCCGTCCCCGCGGCGTTCAGGGACTGGTCCATTCCCATCGATCAGCTGCCGCCGGAGGGACGCCGGCTGTACGACTTCGATCCGCGCGAAGCCAAGCGGCTGCTGGGGGAGGCCGGCTACCCGAGTGGATTCAAGACCTCGATCGAGACCACGGGAGGCTATGGCCCCGACTGGATGGACGCGGTCCAGGTCACCTTGGCGAACTGGAAGAAGAGCGGCATCGAGGCCGATCTCAAGCTGAAAGAATACGGCGCGTTCATCTCCACGGCGATCTTCGGCAAGTTCGACAAGATGGCGACCGGGCTCTTCGGGCTGTGGACCGACCCGGACAGCTATCTCTACCGCTACTTCATGCCGGGACAGCCGCTCAATGCCTCCGGCGTGAACGATCCCAAGCTCGCGGACATGATCCGGCTGCAGCGCCGCACCTTCAGCGTGGCCAAGCGCCGGGAGATCATCTACGACATTCAGCGCCACGTCTCCCAGCACGTCTTGGGCCTCTACGGCCCGTCGGTCAGCGCCGTCGCGGCCTGGGAGCCCTACGTGAAGAATTTCGGCCCTAATATCGGCCACGACTACGGCGGGCGCCTCATGGTGGCCTGGCTCGACCGCTGAGGCCGTGCTGAGGCGCTACCTTCTCAAGCGCCTCCTCGTCGCGATCCCGTCGCTCCTGATCGCGTCGCTGATCATCTTCACGCTGCCGCGCCTGCTGCCCGGCGACGCCGTCCAGCTCATGCTGGAGGAGAAAGCGTACGCCAAGGATCTGGACGAGCTGCGGCACAAGCTCGGGCTCGATCGTCCGATGTACATCCAGTATTTCGCGTGGGTCGGGCAGATCCTCCGCGGGGACCTGGGCGAGTCACTCTGGACGCGGCGGACGGTGGCCGAAGAGTTGGTGGCGCGCCTGCCGGTCACCCTGCTCCTGGGCGGCATGGCCGCCGGCTTCGCCCTCGTCATCGGCATTCCCATCGGCGTTCTCTCGGCGGCTCGCGCCGACACGCTGCGCGACTACGTGGCGCGGAGCGCCGCCATTC
>DASSSH010000206.1:0-7104 GCA_035708525.1 Candidatus Methylomirabilota bacterium | reverse complement strand
ACCTCCGTGTCGGTGACGCCCGGAGTCGGTGACTGGGCCAGCGCGGGCGGCGCGGCGACGACCAGCGTCAGCAGGACTGCTCCCAATACTCTGAGTCTCATCGGTGAGCCTCCTTCGTGGATTGTCGCTGCCCGAAGCCTGCTCCTCGAACCGAGGATGCTGGTGAAAAGCCCCGGAAAAGTTAGCCGAGTATAGAGACCACCCCTCGCAAAGTCAACGGCCTTGGCTATCACCAGGTTCCCCGGCAGGCTCTGCGCCTCCCGCCGGCCGGCCCCGGTGGCGGCCCTCCGGCTGGGTCAGCAGACTGGCGGGCCGTACCGAGTCCTCACCGAAGCGCTCGGCGAGGCGATCGAGCGCTCGCACCAGCCGCTCCCGTCGCGCCACGTCCGGCTCGAGGAGCGAGAGCTGCCCGGCGCCCCCCGACCCGAGCTCCGAGACCGACAGACCGATGAGCCTGACCGGTTGGGTGAGCGCGATACGCTCGAGCAGCGCCACGGCCTGCTGGAAGATGCGCAGACCGTCCTGGGTCGGATCCTCGGTATGGCTGCGCGTGATGGTCGAGAAGTCGGCGAAGCGGAGCTTGAGCGTCACTGTGCGCCCGGCATAGCCCTCGGCGCGCAGCTCGCGGGCCACCCGTTCGGCCTGGGCGCGGAGCGTCGCCCGTAACCGCTCGAGGTCGCGGTGATCGGCGTCGAATGTCTCTTCGGCGCCCATGGACTTGGGAGAAGAGAACGGCTCAACCGGCCGGTCATCCCGGCCATGGGCCAGCTCCAGCAAAACGGCACCGGCGTTGCCGAAGCGGGCCTCGAGGTGGCTGACCGGCGTGGTTGCCAGCTGGGCGATGGTGCGGATGCCCATGGACTCGAGCGCTGAGGCCGTCGTGCGGCCGACGCCCCAGAGCCGCGAAACGGGAAGGGGCTCGAGGAACCGCACCTCCCCGCCCGCGGGCACCACGACCAGGCCGTCGGGCTTGCGGAGATCGGAGGCGACCTTGGCCACGAACTTGTTCGAGGCCACGCCCACCGACGCGGTAAGGTGCGCCTCCCCCCTGATGCGGGCCTTGATCAGCCGCGCGATGGCCTCGCCGTCACCGAGCAGCGCGCGCATGCGGGTCACATCGAGAAAGGCCTCGTCGATGGACACCGGCTCGAGCAGGGGCGTGAAGTCGGCGAGGATCGCCATGATCTGCCTGGAGACCTGGGCGTACTTGGCCATGTCCACCGGGAGGAAGATTCCGCCAGGACAGAGGCGCGCGGCGCGTCCGATCGGCATGGCGGAATGAACGCCGAAGCGGCGGGCCTCGTAGGAGGCGGCCGAGACCACGCCCCGGGCGCGTGGGTCGGCGCCGACGATAACGGGCAGACCACGCAGCTCCGGGCGGTCACGCTGCTCCACGGACGCGTAGAACGCGTCCATGTCGACGTGAATGATGGTGCGGGGATCGGCTGCAGGCCCGGCCATGGGGGGCGGCCGGTCTCTCCCCTATCCCAGGCCGATTCGGGGAGCGACGGCCGTCAGGGCCTGGATCACGAAGCCGATGTGCTCGTCCAGGTCCACCCCGAGCTCCTCGGCGCCGCGGTAGACGTCGTCTCGATTCACGGTGCGGGCGAAGGCTTTGTCCTTGAGCTTCTTCCTCACCGACGCCACCTCCAGCCCGGCGATGGCCCGCCCCGGCCGCACGAGAGCACAGGCGGTGACGAAGCCCGAGAGCTCGTCACAGGCATACAGGCCTCGGTCCAGCAGCGTGCGGCGGGGAAACCCGGAGTAGTCGGCGTGAGCCAGGACCGCGTAGACCACGGAATCCGGGATCCCTCGGGACAGCAGGATCTCGGCGCCCTTCACGGGATGCCGGGGCGCCGTCGGGTGCATCTCGTAGTCGAAATCGTGGAGCACGCCGGCCATCCCCCACGTCTCGGGATCGGCCTCGTACCGGCCGGCGTAGGCGCGCATGGCGGCTTCGACGGCCAGCGCGTGTTTGCGCAGGCTGTCGGACTTGGTGAATTCGGTGAGGACTGCCCAGGCGGCGTCGCGATCCGGCACGGCCGGCGGATCAGCGGCTCAGCAGCTCGGTTGCCGGCCGCGCCACTTGTCGATCGACTTCTTGGAGAAGAGCCACTCCCCGTCGTGCTCGACGGATGGGATCCGGCGCTCGGCCGCCATGCGGGCGATCGTCTGCTCGTCGATCGCGAGGTAGCGGGAAGCTTCCTTTACGTTCATGGTGTCCTTGGGCAGCACGTCCAGTCTCCCTCCAGGTGTCAGGTTAGGACTGCTCGCTCCCGCCAGCCTCGGTCGCCTTCTTCAGGCGCTCGATCTCCGCTTCGAGCTGGTGAATCCGCTCGACCAGCTCCTCGAGCGTGCGCGCCAGCGGGTCGGGCAGGTCCACCTGGTTCAGGTCGATCTGGCCGGCGACCCGTTGGCCGTCACGGAATGTTACCCGGCCGGGCACCCCTACCACAACGGAGTTCTCCGGGACCTCGCGGACGACCACCGATCCGGCACCGATTCGACTGCCCGCGCCGATCGTGAAGCCGCCCAGGATCTTGGCGCCGGCGCCCACCACTACGTTGTCGCCCAGCGTGGGGTGACGCTTCTCGCGCCTGAGGCTGGTACCGCCCAGGGTCACGCCCTGGAGCAGGGTGACGTTTTCCCCGACCTCGGCGGTCTCGCCGATCACGACGCCCATGCCATGGTCGATGAACAGCCCGTCGCCGAGCTTGGCCGCGGGATGGATTTCGATGCCGGTCATGAAGCGGTTCACGTGGGAGACGAAGCGGGCCAGGACCTGCCAGCCACCCGTCCAGAGCCGGTGCGCGATCCGGTGCAGCCAGATGGCGTGAACACCCGGATAGCACAGCACCACCTCAAGCGCCGACCGGGCGGCCGGATCGCGCTCGAGTACGGTGCGCACATCGCGCTTCATGCGGTCAAGCATCGTGCCCGCTCATCCTTTCCCCCGCCGGTCGAGCGCGTTCCGCGCCGCCGCCCGCAGGGCCATCGCCACGACCTGCGCGGCGTGGCGTCGCTCCTCCGGCAATCCGCCCACCGCCTCCACCACTCGCCCTTCGGCCAGCTCCACGAGATCCTCCAGCCGGTGCCCCGCCGCCAGCTCGGTGGCAGCGCTCGAGGCGGCGATCGTGGGGCCGCAGCCGTAGGTCTGGAATCGCGCCTCCAGGACCCGCCCGTCCCGCACGCGCAAATAGAACCGCGCCAGGTCCATGCATTCCCGGTACTCGCTTTCTCCGACGCCGTCCGGATCGCGCATCATGCCGGCGTTGCGCGGGTTGCGGAAGTGATCAACGAGCGCCGCGCTGTAGATCACCGCGCCTCGGCGCGAGCCGGCATGGCGCTTCTGAGCTTGGCGACGAGCGGCTCCACGCACTCGACGACGTAGTCGATGTCCTCGGCCGTGGTGCTGCGCCCGAGCGAGGTGCGCACGGAGCCCATGGCCCAGTCCAGCGGCACGCCCATGGCGACCAGCACGTACGACGGCTCGACGCTTCCCGAGGTGCAGGCCGAGCCGGCCGACACGCCGACGCCCTTCAGATCGAGGCCGAGGACGATGGATTCCGACTCCACGTGCCGGAAGCACATGTTGCACGTCCCTGGCAGGCGCTGCGTCGGATGGCCGTTCAGGCGCACCTCGGGCACCCGGGCGCTGATCCCGTCCCAGAGCCGATCGCGCAGCGCGGTCACGCGCACCGCCTCGTCGGCCATGTCCCGTGCCCGGAGCTCCACGGCCTTGCCGAAGCCCACGATACCCGGCACGTTCTCCGTGCCGGCCCGCCGGCGGCGCTCGTGCTCGCCGCCGTGCTGCACCGACACCATCTTGGTGCCCTTTCGGATCCAGAGCCCCGCCACGCCCTTGGGCCCGTAGATCTTGTGACTCGAGAAGGAGAGCAGGTCGATGCCGAAGGCGTCGAGATCGATGGGAACCTTCCCGAAGGTCTGGACGCCGTCGACGTGGAACGGGATCTCCCGCTCGCGCGCGAGGCGGCCGATCTCCGCGGCCGGCTGGATGGTGCCGACCTCCGAGTTGGCATGCATGATCGTGATCAGGACGGTGTCGGGGCGGATGGCCCGGCGCACGTCGTCCGGATCGACCATCCCGTGCTGGTCGACGGGCACGTACGTCGCCTCAAAGCCGAGCGTCTCGAGATACTGGACCGCACGCAGCACCGCGTGATGCTCGATCTGCGACGTGATGATATGCCCCTGACGCCTGGCCATGGCGATGCCCTTGACCGCCATGTTGTCCGACTCGGTGCCTCCCGAGGTGAAGACGATCTCTTCCTTCCCGACCCGGAGGAAGTGCGCGATCTGCTCACGGGCGGTCTCCACGCCTTCCCTGGCCTCGCGGCCGAAGGCATGCACGCTGGACGGATTGCCGAATCGCTCGCCGAAATACGGCAGCATGGCCTGCACAACCTCGGGATGGACCGGAGTCGAGGCATTGTGATCGAGATAGACCCGACGGTTCATTGACGCTCTCCTGTCATGATGTTACCCTGACGCCCGAATGGATCGCGCGAAAAGAAAGCTCGGTCTCATGGTGTCTACCGCGCCGGACCATCGCAACCTCGAGAGGGCGCTCGGACTGTCGGGGGCGGCGCTGGACCGTGGCGCGGAGGTCTACCTCTACCTGATCGACGACGCCGTTGCGGCCGTCGAGGATGCGCGACTTCAAGCGCTGGCCGGCCGCGGCCTCAAGCTCTTCGTCTGCGCCTACGGCTGCCAGAAGCGCGGCCTGCCGCTCTCCGACAAGGCCACCAACTGCGGCCTCGTGGTGCTGACCGACCTCATCAACGGCACCGATCGCTTCATCGCCCTCAATTAGTGCCGGGGCAAGTCGCGAGCCAGCGCCGACCGAGAACGTGGCAGTTCGAGCAGAGACGCGTAGCGGCGAGGCGAGAGCTGAGTAAGTATGGCGAAGCGACTCGACCCGGCAGATCGTGGCTAGCGGCCAGCCGACGCTCGTCATCATCTCGGAAGATCCACGCTCGTCCCATCGCGCCAACGAGGCCATGCGCATCGCGCTGGGCATCGTGGCCAGCGAGAATCCCGTCCACATCGTGCTGACGGGCCCCGCGGTCCACCTGCTCGACGAGGACACGGACGAGCTGGTGGATGGCGATGACATCGCCAAGTTCCGGGCCTCGCTGCACAAGCTCGGCATCCCATTCCACGTCGAGCAGTCGGCGCTTCCCGGTGATCCTGGCTGGAATCCCGACGGGCACCCGGTGATTCCCATCGCCACGCGAGACATCGCCGCCCTGGTGCCGAAGGCCTCGCGCTTCCTCGTCTTTTGATGGCCCGCTTTCTCCACCTCCTCAAGCGCGACTCGGCGGACCTGGCCGTGCCCGTCATCGAGGCGAACAGCCACGAAGCGGATGCCGCAGTCACGGTCGTCTGCCTCGACGGCGCAGCGCCAGCCGGCCTGCCGCCGGGCGTCACCGTGCGGCGCCTCGACGCGGGGGATCTCGATTACGCGGGCCTGCTCGATCTGATCTTCGAGGCCGAGCACGTGATCACCTGGTAACGCGTCGGCTCGGGTCCCGACGCATCAGCGGTCCTGGAATTCGTGGTGCCACGCCATCTGGATCCTCTCGAGGATGCCCTCGCTGGAGGCCTTCGGGTCATCGGCGAACCCCGGCAGGGCGACCACCCACCTGTGAAGGTCCGTGAAGCGCACCGTGAGGGGATCCACGTCGGGGTGCGCCTCCATGAGGGCCAGCGCGATATCCTCGGAGTCTTTCCAGGTCATGGGCGCCTCCGCACCTACTTGGGGATCTCCACCACGACGTCGCCGCGGACGACCGCCTGACAGCCCAGCCGAGAGTGCAGCGTCAGCCCCTCAGCCGTGTCCAGGCGATCCTCCTCGTCCTGCTCCATCGCCGAGAGATTCTGTTCCCCTTCCCGAACGATGACGTGACAGGTCGTGCAGGCGCAGCTACCGCCGCAGTTGTGCTCAAGGTGAATGTTGTTGGCGAGCGCGATATCGAGGACCGACCCCGGCTTGCCGTGATCCGCCAGCGGGTACTTGCTGTCGTCGACCTCGACGGTCACGTTCTGCGGCAGAAAGGTCACCTTGTGAACCGCCATCACTTCTTCTCCAGGAGCTCGTCCGCGCGCTTCGAGGTCACGGCCTTCTTGATCGCCGCTTCCATCATCCGGTCGGCCAGCGGCGCCGTGGCCTGATTGAGCGCGATCGTGCACTCGCGGATGCTGTCCCGGTCCGTGCCCTGGCGGGCCTCGCGGAGGGTGGCCAGCGCCGCATCGATCCGGGCGCGCTCCTCCGCGCTGGCCAGGTGGCCCGCCTGGCGGAGCGCCCGCTCCACGTGGTTGATCACCGTGTCCGCCTCGGTCCGGGTCTCGATGAGCAGCCGCGCGGTGACATCCGCCTCGGCGTAGGTGAAGGATTCCTCCACCATCCGCTCCACCTGGTCCTCCGTGAGCCCGTACGTCGGCTTCACCTCGATAGACGCGGCCTTGCCCGTGCGCAACTCCTTGGCCTGGACCTGCAGGATGCCGTTGGCGTCGATGAGGAACGTCACCTCGATCTTCGGCATCCCGGCGGGCATGGGGTCGATCCCCGCCAGGTCGAACCGCGCCAGCGAACGATTGTCCTTGGCCAGCTCGCGCTCCCCCTGCAGCACGTGCATGTCCACCGCCGTCTGCCCGTCCACTGACGTGGTGAAGTACTCCTTCGCCATCGTGGGGATGGTCGTGTTGCGCGGAATCAGGACGCTCACGATCCCGCCCAGCGTCTCGATCCCCAGGCTGAGCGGCGTCACGTCCAGCAGCAGCATGTCCGTGATGCCCCCGGCCAGGATCTGGGCCTGGACGGCGGCGCCGAGGGCGACGACCTCGTCCGGGTTCAGCTGGCTGTGGGGTGTCTTTCCGAACAGTTCCTGTACCCGCTGCCGGACCAGCGGGACGCGGGTGGAGCCGCCGACGAGCACGACCTCACCCACCTGCTCCGGCGCGAGTCCGGCATCCCTGAGGGCCAGCCGGCACGGCCCGAGCGTGGCGTCGATCAGCGGGGCGATCAGCGCCTCGACCTCGGCCCGGGTGATCTCGCGACTGTAGGTGAACCGCTCGAACGGG
>DASSSH010000205.1:0-5330 GCA_035708525.1 Candidatus Methylomirabilota bacterium | reverse complement strand
ACGAAGGCCTCCTCGGGCCGGAGCCGCGCGAACTTCTGGATGCGTCGCACGGTCTCGGCCCCGCCCGCCGCCGCCTTCTCGATGACCTCCAGGCCCCGCCTGACCACGTCTATGTTGGCGGGGTTCTTGCCCATGAGCTGGGCGTACCCCAGGATGGCCTGGAGCAGGTTGTTGAAGTCGTGGGCGATGCCGCCGGCCATCTGCCCCAGTGCCGTGAGCTTCTCCGACTGGTGCATCTGGGCCTCGAGCTCCCGCTGGGCCGTGGTGTCGCGCACGATGGCCAGCAAGCCTTCCGGGTTTCCGGTGCGTCCCGTGAGCGAGGACAGCGTCACCGCCAGGTTGAGCGGCTGCCCGCCCTCGCGCTTCATCGACACCTCGAAGCCCGCGGACGCGCGGGTGCGCGAGAGCGAGGCCCGCGCCGCGCGGTAAGGCTCCTCGGGCAGAAGCGCGCTGAGCGGCCGCCCGATGGCGACCTCGGCCGTCCAACCGAAGATGCGCTCGGCCGCCGGGTTCCAGTCATGGATTTTCCCGTCGCGGTCCACCGAGATGATCGCCTCGCCGGCGGACTGGATCAGCTGCTCGAGGGAGCGGCGGGCCTCCGCCACCTCGCCGTACAGGCGCGAGTTCCGGATGGCCACCGCAAGGTACTCGGAGAGCATCTCCAGCAGCTCGCGCTCGCTCGGGTCGATGGGGCGGGCACCGGCGCGGTTCGCGGCCACGAGGTAACCGACCGTCGCCGCGCCGTCGCGGATGGGGCAGGCGATGGTGCTGCTGCCCGGCGCGCTCGGCGGCGGCGGGGATCCCAGCAGCACGGCGACCTCGTCGTAGCCGAGGGCGTCCCGGAGCTGGGCGGTGATGGTCTCGGTCAGCTGGCGGAGGTGAAGCTCACCCAGGATGCCGCGGGAGATCTCCCGCAGGATCGAGAGCTGTGTCACCCGCAGTGACTGCTCCGCCTGCTCGCGCCGGGCCTCCTCCTCCAGCTCGCGCGTCTTGGCGGCGAGCGAGCGCATCTCGTCCACCAGCATGATGAGCTGGTTGCGGGTGCCGAGCTCGGTCTGGCGCCGCGCCAGCGCCCGGCGCGCTGTCTCTTCCAGATCTTGGCGGCTGAACGGTTTGATGAGGTACTCGAAGGCCCCGTGGGTGAGGGCGTTCTTCACCGTCTCGAGGGACGCATAGGCCGTGATCATCACGATCTCGATGCTCGGGTCGATGCTCTTGATCCGCCGGAGGAGCTCGATGCCGTCCATCTCCGGCATCTTGATGTCCATGAAGACCACGTCGGGCCGGAAGTTGTCGAGCGACCGCAGGGCGTCGGCGCCGCTCTCGGCCGTGGCGATCTCGTAGCGGGGCTTGAGGATCATGCGCAGGGACTCGCGCGGCCCCATCTCGTCGTCGACGACCAGGACCCGCGCCCGATCCCTCATGGCTGCAGCGCCGCGGGCAGCGTCGCCGTGAAGCTGACCTCCCCGCGCCCTTGCTTGACTTCGAGTCGGCCGCCCTGCGCTTCGACGATGCGCTGGCTCACGCACGGCCCCACGTCGATGAGGTTCTCCTGCACGACCTGAATCGGGTCGAAGATGCCGAGCAGCTCCTCGGCCCGCACCTCGGCCGTGCGCGAGGACACGGTGAACCGCACCCGGTCCTCCGTCCCCAGCCGCGAGACGGACACCGCGACCTTAGCCTCCTGGCGGGGCGTCCTCCGCAGCAAGTACCAGACCAGATACGCGATCGCCTTCTTCAGCATCCCGTGGTCCCCCTTGACCAGGAAGGACGATCCCTCGTGGGAGAGGGTGGCGGTGACGTGCTTGCCCGTCGATTCGTCGGCGAAACTGAGCAGGCTGGCCTCCACGTTGGCAGCGGGCAGGGCCTCGGCGCCCAGCTCCGCCAGGCACTCGTCGGCCACGGCCCGGACGTCCAGGGTCTCCCGTTTGTAGTCGCCCTCGTTCACGAGGGCCGCGAGCTTGTCGAAGATCTGCACGAGCCGCCGCACGTCGCGCCCGACGACCGAGGAGAACTGGTGGCGGAAGCTCGCGTCGTCATAGCGCTCGCCGATCAGCTCCATGAAGGCGTTGATGGAGACCAGCGGGTTCTTGATCTCGTCGGCGATGCGCGCGACGATCCGGGTCAGCAGCTGCAGCTGCTCGGCGGAGCGCTTCTCCTGCGCCAGCTCGCGCTGCGCGGTGAGGTCCTCGAACACCAGCACCGCGCCCAGCGGCTGTGTCCCGTCGCCCAGCACCCGGTAGGTCGAGACCTCGAGGGGCAGGTTCCGGAGCGCGAGGTGCATCTCCGCCCGCGTCACCGCGCGGCCTCGCGTCAGGGTCTCGTACAGCAGGTCGCCCAGCGGCGAGGGCAGCACGCGCAGGTCGCGGCCCAGAACGTTCTTGGCCGCCATGCCGAGGATCTCCTCGGCCCGGCGGTTGATGATCACCACGGTCTCGTCGGGCCCGATCGTGATCACGCCGTTGGACATGTGGGCCAAGATCCGCTCGTTGAACTGCTTCTCGTACTCGAGCTGGTGATGGACGCGGATGTCGCGGATCGCCGTGGCCAGATGGCTGCCCAGGTTGAACAGTATCTCGGTCTCGCGGCGGCTGTACGCGCCGCCGGTGATGCGCTGGCCCAGCGTGAGGATGCCCACTAGCTCGCCGTGGGAGATGAGCGGGACGGCCACGACAGCCTGGAGCACCGCCATCTCGCGCGCGATCTCCCGGGCCGTCGGATCGGATGGGCGCGCGTGGGCCTCGTCGATCTGGATGAGCCGTCCCTCGGCCGCGAGCCACAGGGGCAGGCCGGCGTCGGCCGTCAGCGTCAGCGCGTCGACCACGTGGGGCGCCAGGCCCCGGTAGGCGCGCACACGGTAGTGCCGGCCCGCCGGGTCGGCGAGCAGGATCGCGCTGCGGCTCGGCTGCGCCATCTCCGACACCGCGTCGAGGAAGAGATCGAGGACCCGCGGCAGGTCGAACCCCGCGGCCAGCGCCTTGGCGAACTCCTTCGCCACCTGGGCGAGGGCCTGGGACGACGGCTCCGGCCCCAGGTCGGCACCTTCGAGACCGTTGTCGAAGCCGTTGGGCCGGCGTGACGAGCGGAGCGCCGCCACCTCCTGGAGCAAGCGCAGCTTCTCCTCGGCCTGGCGCAGCACTCCCTGGAGGTGGCGCGAGGTGACCGGCTGGAGCAGCGCGAAGTCGGCGGCCTCGGCGGCGGCCTCATCCTCGGGGGCCGTGGCCTCCGGCGTCAGCACGCAGATGACGACAGCGTTCGGACAGAGATGGCGCACCTGGCCGATGAACGCTGGCACCTCGCGAACGGACGGGGCCGCCTCCTTGATGATCAGCTCGATTGCCGTGATCCGGAGGGTCTTGAGCGCTTCCTCGTCCGAGCCCGCGACGAAGACCGAGCGGTCCTCGAGCATCCGCAGGAAACCCCTGCGGAGGTCCTCGTTGGCCACGACCAGCAGGACGGTCTTCACGTCGCCAGCTTGGCCGCGTGCGCCGCGGGCACCGGGAACTCGAGCGTGAAGGTGCAGCCCGGCCGCCCGGCGTTATTCCGCGCGGTCAGCCGCGCACGATGGGCGTCGGCGATGCCGCGGCAGATCGCCAGCCCCAGCCCCGTGCCGTGGGCCTTGGTCGTGACGAAGGGGTTGAAGATCCTTGGCAGGAGCTCCTCGGGGATGCCGGAACCCGTATCGGAGACCTCGACGAGAAGGGTCGTGCCGCCCGCCTGAGAGAGGTCTGCCACGCGCACGGTGAGCTCGCCTCCGGGTTCCATCGCGTCGATGGCATTTAAGCACAAGTTGAGGAAAAGCTGCTCCAACTGTGATGCGTTGCCGAGGATGGGCCGAGGAGCGCCGTCGGCCACCTGCCGGAGGCGGATGCGGCGCTCCTCGAGCTGCGGGCGAACCAGCTCGAGCGTCGCTGCGAGGGGCCCGGTGAGGTCCACGGGCTCCATCGGCTGGGAAGACGGCGCGGTGAGAGTGCGGAACCGGGTCAGGAGCTCGTCCACCCGGCCGATCTCCCGACTCGCCACCCGGGCCAGGTTCTCGCGGAAGGCCGGATCCTCACCCCTCGCCGGCAGCATCTGGGAGAACGTCTTGAGAGCCACCAGGGGATTCCGCACCTCGTGCACCAGCCCAGAGGCCATCGCCTCGATGGCGGCCAGTCGCTCGGCCCGGCGCCGCTCCTGCTCCAGCTCCTTCAGGCGCGACAGGTCGCCGAGGACGGCCACCGCGCCGAGCGGCGCACCGTGGGCGTCGAGCAGCGGCGACGTCGAACACACCAGCGGCACCAGCTGGCCCGCCTGGTCGGGCAGGCTGAACTCCACCTGCGAGCGCGCCTCACCATCCTCCAGCGTCGCCGCCAGGAGCCGGGCGAGGGGCGCGGGCAGGTGCTCGGTCGGTTGGCCCCAGGTCGCCTCGGCCCGTACCCCGGTGAGCCGCTCCGCCGCCCGGTTGAAGAGCCGGACGCGCCCCTTGGCGCTCACCGCCACCACGCCGCTCTCGATGGTGCCCAGGATCTTCTGCAGCTCCTCGTTGATCTGCACGACCCGCGCATGGGCCTGGGCATTGCGCACCGCCACGGCCGATTGGTCGGCGAGCGTCGCCAGGAGATCGGCGTCGTCGCTGAAGTAGGGATCTCCGGATCGCTTGGGCCCCAGGACGAGTAGCCCGATGACTTCACGCGTCTCCACCAGCGGCACGGCCACCTCGCTGCCCAAACGATCCAGCTCGGCGAGGACCATGGCCCCCTCGGTCGAGGCCGGGCGCGGGCTCAGCTCATCCCGGAAGATCAGGCGGCGCTCGGGCGCGGGCAAGGCGAGCAGGGGAGAGGACGTCGGCAGCGCGGCCGGCCAGCCCTCTCCGCCCGAGGTCCACGTGGCCGCGTAGTGGTTCTCCTCGGCGTCGAACAGGTAGATAGCAGTCCGCTCGGGCCGCAAGGCCCGGTCCAGCGCGTTCCCGACGTGCGCCAGCAGCTCCGGAAGATGGATCGTCCCGCTGAGCGCCCGGCTGGTCTCGCGGATAATGGCCCGGAAGTCGTAGGGGTCGCGGTAGAGGTACCGGTCGAAGAGCCGCTGGATATGCGTCTTCACCGGGTAGAAGCCCACCGCCACGACCAGCGCCAGCACGACCTCGCGCACCGAGAAGTCGTGCTCAACAGGAAGCAGAACGTTCGACCCCACCAGCAGCAGCGCGAAGATCGCGGCGCTCATGAGCACCGCACTCACATAGACCGCCCCGCGCTTGACCACCACGCGGATGTCCATGAGCCGGTGCCGGATGATCGCGTGGCCGACCAGGGCAACCATCACTAGCGTGAATAGAGGCCCGTATATCGCCA